>CAMVAJ010000037.1 GCA_947165425.1 uncultured Clostridia bacterium | reverse complement strand
TATCACAGAAGGCCTCGTTTGCTTTGGCTTTTTACAGACTTTTTTTCACAGGCTCTCGTCGTAATGTTCGACAGGCTCGATTTCGACGTCGGCGCGATCGATATCCATCTCGTCCAGGCTGCCGATGGTTCTTTCGTCCAGTGGGATGATCTTTTCATTCAGGATCACAGTGATGGTGGGGGCGATGATGTCGTAGTCGATGAGGACCTGCAGGAATCCGGGGAAGTCTCCCTGCCGTGTTTCCTTCGTCCGTTTGTTTCTTACAGGCCACCCAAGTTCCTCAAGCTGCTCCAGGGCTTCCTGCTTCAACAGGATTCCGAAGAACCGGTAGAAAGTGAAGTTGTCGGACTCGTTGACCACACCGCCAAAGTGACGGACCTCTTTGCTCACCCTGACATCGGACAAGAAGCATTCCTGTAACGGTTCCATTTGACAGCCACCTTCATTTTGTGTTTTGGTACTCCAGTATGATGGCTGTAAATTTGGTGAATCCCTCCCCGTTTAGTCGACCCTGTTATTCTTTGCTCTCCTGCGGAGCCTTGCCGACCAGGCCGCCGGTTGTCGCGTCCCGGATGGCTTTGGGGATATCCAACCCGACGGCATCCTTCACGGCCTCAAAGGTTTGGAGCATTGTGCCGGCGGTGTCACGTGCCATGGAAGTTGCGCCGCCCTCGCCAAAGAGGATGATCTTCTCGGTCTTGCTCAGCGGCTCGGATACCGCGCGAGCGATGTCGGGCAGCTTGTCCGTCACCATCTCCATCATGGCGGCCTGGCCATACAGCTTCATGGCCTCTGCCTTCATCCGCATGGCTTCGGCCTCCGCCTCGCCCTTCATCCGGATTGCTTCCGCCTCTTTCTCTGCCGCGTAGAGCGCGGCGTCGGCTTCAGCCTGCCTGCGGTATTTCTCCGCCTCCGCCTCTGCAATGGCACGATCCTTTTCGGCAGCTGCACGTTCGCGAATCTCGACGTTCAGCTTCTCGCGCTCGATCTCAACCGCCTGCCGCTTCAGCTCGGTTTCCTTTTCCAAGCGGGTCATCTCCGCCGCCGCGTGCTCGGTGGCGAAGGTTTTGTTGATGCGCTCCTGCTCGATCTTGTAGGCCATCTCTGCCTTGGCGCGGGCTTCCTCCGTCTCCTGTTTGAAGGATGCCTTTTGGACTTCCAGATCGCGGTTCTGCCGGGCGATCTCCGCCTCCGCCTGCATTTCGGCGAACTTGGACTGCTTCTCGGCCTCGGCCTCCGCGATACGCTTGTCCTGTTCCTTCTCAGCCACGTTGCGGGCAGCCATGGTGTCGATCACGTTGCCGTCCTTGTCCGAGAAATTCTGGATGGTCAGGTTGATGATCTCCAGGCCCATGTTGCTCATATCGGCCATCGCGGCCCGGATCGAAGCCTGCGCAAATTTGTCACGGTTTTGTACCAGCTCGGCGATGGTCATCTGACCGATGATCTCACGCATGTTGCCTTCCAGCACATCCTTGGCCAGCGACTTGATCTGATCGGGGTCATAGTGCAATAGCTGCTCGGCGGCGGTGGCAATGGACAGATCATCCGAACCAATCTTGATATTGGCTACCGCGTCCACGAGTACGGAGATGTACTCCTTGGTGGGGACCGGCTGGGCTGTTTTGATATCCACCTGGGTCAGGCACATATCCAGCTTGTCGATCCGTTCAATCGCGGGAATGTAGAAGGTTGCGCCGCCGCGGATAATCCGGTAGCCGAACTTTTTCGCAGATACCGTGCCGTCAGCGTTTCGTACCTTGTAATTGCGGCGGATCAGGCCAGAGATGATCAGTGCGGTGTCCGGGGGCGCTATTCTGTAGCGCGGCAGGAATTTCACGAGAATAATGATCACAACGATGGCGATCAAAATCCAATGCCAGTTGGTCTGAAGAAACAGAGTAATGCTTTCCATGGTGCCCCTCCTTTTTTGCTTCGGAATAATGGGTGTTTTTGAGCCCGCTTTGAGCTCCTTTTGATGCATCCATTATAGCAGATTCTATTACGCTGTGCAACAACCCTTGTCTGAATTGTCGCTCTGACGGGCTGACTTGTCTTAAAAGATGATGCTTTGTATGCTTCGCACTTCTCGAAGTCAGCAGTGCCGATTGAATCCGATAACGCATGCCCAACGGACTAAAAAACGGCGGTCTGTCATATCTTCCTGCAAAAAGACCACCTCCTATCGAACAAGGAATCAGCTATCCATAGAAGGGAAAATCACCTCGATGGTACCGCAATTGCGGCCTTCCAAGTATAAAGGGTTTTTGATATGATGGAAGCAGCTCGAAAGCCTCAGTCAGAGTATCTTGTCTGTTGGTTCTTGCCGTGTTATAATGTTTCCTGGAAAAGGAGCACAAAAACAGCAGCATGATGGAAAACACAGTACTGTGGACAGAA
The DNA here is from genome assembly GCA_947165425.1 of uncultured Clostridia bacterium. Taxonomy (GTDB): domain Bacteria; phylum Bacillota; class Clostridia; order Christensenellales; family Aristaeellaceae; genus RUG11272. The sequence goes on along the minus strand of CAMVAJ010000037.1, from coordinate 19,108 downwards.
AAGCTGCTTTGTGCAGTCCGGTCAATCCGGAAGACCATATATCCATGGATAAAGAGGAGGAATTCTCGTGAACAAGAAAGTCGTCTTTATTGTTGTGGCAATTGTTATCCTGCTGCTGGTTGGCTTCGCCGCTTACTGGCAGACCCATGTCGGAAACCGGCAACTGATGGATATGAACTATCATTTTGACCGCGCGATTGTGAGATTGCCAAACGGCGATGTCGTAGAAGGAAAACTGAACTCCTGGCTGGATTTCGACGACTCTGATGTGGTTCAGGTCAAAATAGACGGGAAGACCTACCTGACCAGTTACGTAAATGTATGCCTTATAGACGAATAAAAGAAAAAGCCCATGGCCGATTTGATATGCTCCCCCTGAAGTAGACACTGAAAAAAACGAACCAGTGTTCTTCAGGGGGAGTATTATGTTCATTGCTTGCCGAAGCGAGCCCGCATCAGGGGCTTGATGCCGCCGGCCTCCAGGATCTTCATAGCCTGGTCGCCCAGCTGTTCGCAGGGAAGCACTTCGCCGGTTTCCTGAACGGTGACGGTTCCGGCGTCCAGATCCAGGGCCAGCGTTTGCCCATCCTTTACATGCTGGCTGATCCCTTTGCAGATCACGGGCAGCAGCCCAAGGTTCACGGCGTTTCTAAAGAATATGCGGGCGAAGGAATCCGCCAGCACAGCGGACGCGCCCATGTTTAGCAGGGCGATGGGTGCGTGCTCCCGGCTGGAGCCGCAGCCGAAATTCCGGCCCGCCACCACGATGCCGCCCTTTGGGAAGTTGTGAGCGATCTCCTCACTGACGCCGCAGAGGCAATGGCTGCCGATTTCTTTGGGGTCGGTGATCGCCAGGAAGCGTCCAGGATAGATTTGGTCGGTGTCGATGTTATCGCCCACCACGATGATTTTGCCGGTGATCTTGGTATTCATTTGCGCTTCCTCCTTCTGTCAGTCAAGGTAAGGCCGGGGATCGGTGATGACGCCGTTCAGGATGCTGGCGGCCACGGTGGCGGGGCTGGCCAGGTACATGAACGCTTCGGTAGAGCCCATGCGGCCGGGGAAATTGCGGTTGGTGCTGGTGATGCACACTTCGCCAGGGGCCAGGATGCCCTCGTGGGCTCCCAGGCACGCGCCGCAGCCGGGGGTAGTAATGGTGGCTCCGGCGTCCATCAGGTCCTGAATATACCCGTTGGTGATGCATTCCTGCATCACGTCTCTGGAGGCAGGCACCACCACCAGGCGGGTATAGGCGGGAATATGCTTGCCTCTCAGAATTTTCGCGGCGATGGCAATGTCCTCCGTGCGCCCGCCGGTGCAGGAGCCGATGTAGCCCTGATCCAGCTTCACGGGGCCGTTCGCCACGACCTCGGACAGGGGATGCACGTTTTCCACGCTGCTGGGGCAGGCCAATTCAGGCTCCAGCCTGGATACGTCAAACACGTGGGTTTCCGCATAGGGATAGCCCGCATCGGTGTATTGGATTTCATAAGGCCGCACCGCACGCTTGGCCACATAGTCCAGCACATCCTGGTTGGGCTGCATATAAGCGGTCTTCGCGCCCATCTCCACCGCCATGTTGCAGATGGTCATGCGCCCAGCCACGTTCAGCTTTTCCACATAGCTGCCGGTAAAGTCAATGGCTTTGTACACCGCGCCGTCCGCCCGGATTCTGCCGAGTACGGCCAGCACCACGTCCTTGGGGTAGACGCCCTTGGGCGCTTCGCCCTCCAGCCGCACTTCGATGATTTCCGGCACCCGGAACCACAGTTCTCCCGTCATCAGGATGGTGGCCATGTCCGTGGCTCCGCAGCCCGTTCCCATGGCCCCGAAGGCCCCGTGGGTCGTGGTGTGGCTGTCGGTTGCTACCACGATCATGCCGGGATAGATCACGCCAGCTTCCGGCATCACCTGGTGGCACACGCCGCAGTTGGTATCAAAATGAAATTTGAGATTGTTCTTCTGAGCGAACTGACGCATTTCCTTGTGGTTCGCGGCGCTCTTGATATCCGGGCAAGGAGCATAATGGTCAAAGACGAAGGCGCAGCGGGTATTGTCCCACACGGTTTCGCCGCCCATTTCATAGAAAGAATATACCGTTTGCAGGTACAGATCATTGATTTCGGCAAAGTCCACCTTGGCGGTCACGATCTCCCCGGTGCGTACTTCCCTGCGCCCGCTGTTCTTGGCCAGAATCTTTTCAATGGCGTGCATAAACCTTCCTCCTCGCTGTCGGCCTGAAATGTATATTGAATATCGTATACGATATTCAATCTGGAATCATCATATCACAACAGCCTGAGAAATGCAAGCGCTATTTCTCCGATTTGAACATTCCGCACAGCTTCGTTTTGTCATTGATTTTTGATTTCCAATCCTTTATAATAAAACATGTATACGATATACAGAAAGCGGGTGCCTTATTGGAAACGTTGGAATTACTGCCTGTCCGCATCAGGATCACATCCATCCTGCGCAAAGCCATTTATGCCGGCGAATACAAAAGTGGCGATGAACTGAGCCTGACGGACATCGCCGCCCAGCTGGGCGTCAGCCGCACGCCGGTGCGGGAGGCCTTTCAGGTGCTGGAAAGTGAAGGGCTCATTACGCTGCGGATGAACAAAGGAGCCATGGTGAATACCATCGACCGGAAATTCATCCGGGATATTTTTGAAATGCGCATGCTACTGGAAGCGCAAGCCGCTTATCTGGCCGCGGAAAACGGCATGAAGGAAGAAAAACTTGGCAAGCTGCTGGAGCGGCTTTATGCTCTCCGGGATCATTTTGACACCCTGAGCGTAACGGAATATGTGGCGCTCAATCAGGCCGTTCATCAGGCCATCTGGCAGGCGGCCGACAATCACCAATTGACCAATTATCTATTGGAGCTGTGGAACGGCCCCAGCGTGGGCCATGGGGAAAACGCGGCGGAGCATCATTATCAGGCCTCCACGATTGAACATATCGCGGTTCTGGAATCCATCCGGGACGGCCAAAAGGAGGAAGCAAAAAAAGCCATGCTCCGGCACATTGGCAGAAGCATGGGAAATATACTCGCTCAGTATCCCGAGACTTGATACCAACAAAACTGCGGATCAGCGTCATATTGCTTACAATCGCTTTGAATTCAAACAGGGGAGGGATCCTCTGCATCAGGAACAATTGAAGGTTATACTAGGCGGCAATGTCCTCAAATAAAAGATACCACAAAACGGACAGAGAACAAGCGCTTTTCTGATTCAGGCTGTCCATAGTCCGTGCTGAATCAGGTAGTCTCTGGATCGGAGCAGGGCGCCGGACTCCTTCACCTCCACCACCACCGTGGCGCCGAGACGGTCTGCCAGACGCAGATACGGGATCAGATCGATATGGCCTTCCCCGAGGCCCAGGTGGTTGGCATGGCTGTCGCAATCGTGAATGTGGAAGTGACGCAGCCGCGCTTCCCGGCTCAGGATAAAGGCCCCGTCGGCGTCGTTGGCCCGATAGTTGTGGCCCACATCGAAGGTAAGCCCAAAGACCGGGGAGGCCAGCAGCAGATCGATGGCCTTGTGGTGAAAGGGCTTGAAGCCGGAGGTGTTTTCGATGCAGAAGAGGGTGTCCGTGCCCCGGAGCCGCCGCTCGACGAGTTCCCGGAATTCCCGGACATACGCCAGATAGCGCTCCTCACAGTATTCATAGAGATAGACCTTGGTCCCGTTGACGGAGGAGTAGGTTCCGGGCAGCAGATGCATGTTCAGCCGCGGCAGGCCCAGCTCACAGGCCAGATCCAGCGCCGCGCCGATATTCTCCAGGCTTCCCCTGCGAAGATCGGGAGAAAACTCAAAAGGGTTGACCTGGTCGTGAAGGTGGATGGTATAGCCGACTCCGTATTCCTTCATCAGGTTCCGGAGCGTCTCTGCGCAGATACTGCCTGGCTGAAACCAGGGGAAGGTCATGTTCATTTCCACGAAGCGGAAACCGTTCTCCGCGCAGAAGCGCGTCAGCGCCTCAACATCCGCGCAGGCCATCAGGGTGGGGATGCCATAGGTCATATCAGCTGTTTCCCTTCTCTTGCTCATAGAATCTGGACCGAGCCGCTAGCGGTCAGCAGGCCGGTATCCTTGTTGAAAATCAGAATCCGGGACCCTGTGATGCTGAAGCGGATCGGGGCGTCGGTCTCATAGTCGATGGCGCCGAAGACGACCGCGGAGAGGATCGTGTCCCCGATCTTGATTTTGACGGTGGTCTCCATACCCGCCGGAAGCGTGGAGTAGGCTGTCCCTTCCAGGTCCCCCTCGCGGGAGATGGGCAGGAATTCCGGCCGGATCCCCAGCTTGATGTCCCCGGAGGGCAGCTCCACATCCTCGTCGGACGAGAAGACGGCCTTTTTGCCGAATACCTCCAGCTCCGCCGTGCCTCTCCCGGGCCTGACCACCCTGGCGTTCACAATGTTCATGGAGGGGTTGCCCACGAAATCGGCCACAAAGAGGTTGGCCGGGCGATTGTAGACCTCCAGCGGCGGCGCGTACTGCTGAAGGACGCCCTCGTTCATCATGCAGATCCGGGTGGACAGGGTCATGGCCTCCAGCTGATCGTGGGTCACATAGACAAAGGTGGAGCCGGTGTCTTTGTGGAGGCGTTTGAGCTCCGTGCGCATCTCGCCCCGCAGCTTCGCGTCCAGGTTGCTGAGCGGCTCGTCCATGAACAGGACCCGGGGCTTGGGGGCCAGCGTGCGGGCGATGGCGACGCGCTGCTGCTGGCCGCCGGAGAGTTCCGCCGGGTAGCGGTCCGCGAACGGCTCGATGCGCATGACTTGCAGCATCTCGGCGACGCGCTCGCTGATCTCCTTCTTTTTCCACTTCAGGGTCTCCAGGCCGAAGGCAATGTTCTGGGTCACCGTCATGTGGGGCCACAGGGCGTAGTTCTGGAACAGGAAGCCCACCTCGCGCTTGGCGGGCGGAACATTGATGTTTTTCTCACTGCTGAACATGAGCTTGTCGTCAAAGCGGATCTCTCCCCTGGTGGGGGTTTCCAGACCGGCGATCATGCGCAGCGTCGTGGTTTTGCCGCAGCCGGAGGAGCCAAGCAGCGTAATGAAGGATTCGTCGGCAATCTCTAAATTCAGATCATTCACGCCGATAAAGCTGCCCCACTGCTTGGTGACATGTGTCAGTGTAATCCTTGGCATGGTCAGTTTCCTCCTACACCCTTGTCGATGGACGCGCCGGTCAGTTTGTTGGTGGCGAAATTGACGAGGAGCACGATGATCACGATGAGGAGGTTGATGCCGTTGGACATCTGGGTCACGGCCTTCTCATCGAAATATGAGAGCAGCTTGGTGATCAGCACGCTGTCTGTGGTCAGCAGGACAAACAGGGACAGCTCCCGCATACAGGAGATGAAGGGAAGCAGATAGCCGCTGATGAACGACGACTTCTGGATCGGGAACAGGACCCGGAGCATGCGCTTTGGCCAGGAGGCGCCGACAATCACCGCCGCCTCCTCGATCTCGCCGGAGAGCTGCATCATGGAGTTGGTGCCGCTGCGGGAGGCGAAGGGGAGGTATTTGATGGAGCCGACGATCACCAGCAGGATCAGGGTTCCCCGCAGGAAGGTCAGCTGCGTGGAGACCGCCAGGAAGATGGCGCCGAAAGCCATGGAGGGCACCAGGTAGGGGAAGAACGCCAGGCCGGAGACCATGCCGGCGAGCCGGGTGCCGCGTTTGCGGGCGACCGCGTAGCCGATCAGGATGCCGCAGGTGCCCACGATCAGGGACACGATCAGGGAGAGCTTGATGCTGCCCCACAGCGCGGTCCAGATCATGCTGTTGAACAGGATCCCATGGCCGGCGTTGACCGCGAAGCCGCCGATATCCTCGCGGCTCAGCCAGTACTTGAGGGTCAGCGTCGAGTAATCGCCCTGCACGTCGCACAGGGATTCCAGCGCAAAGGAGATGATGGGGAAGATGGCAATCAGGAAGAGGACGACGACGAGCAGCGCCGCGATCGCGACGTTCGCCTTCCCGAGTTTGATGTAGGAGACCTGACCGGACTTGCCGGTGACGGTGGTGAAGGACTTGCGCTTGCCCGTAAACCACTGATTGATCCCCAGCAGCAGGACGCCGAAGAGGATCAGGACGATGGTCATAACGTAGGCCTGACCACGGCTCGACATGTTCTTATACAGGGACGAGAGCTGGGTGGAGAGGACGAAGAAATTCCCCGGCGAGCCGACGAAGACCGGCACGGCGTAGGAGGCCATCGTGCTGGAGAAGACCAGCAGGACCGTCGAGAACAGCGCCGGCATGACGATCGGAACGGTGATTTTGCGCAGGATCCGGCCCCGGCTGGCTTGCAGGATCGTGGCGGCCTCCTCCAGGTTTGCGTCCATGTTGCGCAGGGTCCCGCCGATCAGAATATAGGCGAAGGGGGCGTAGTGGATGCCCATCACCAGCGCGCACGGGAAGATTCCGTACACGACCCAGCCCGGCACACAGATGCCGGTCATGCTCTCGAGCATCCCCACCACGCCGGTGCCCACCTGGGAATTCGCGAAGACGTTTTTCCACACGAGGGCCAGGGTCCAGGAGGGCATGATATACGGAAAGATAAATACCGCGGAGAAGAATTTCTTGCAGTAAATATCCGTGCGCGTGATCAGGAAAGCGAAGGTGCCGCCCAGCAGGATCGCGATGATGGAGGCGTAGGCTGACATCCTCAGGCTGTTCCACAGCGGTCTCCAGAAGGTGAACTCATTGCCGAGCAGCACCTCAAAATTCAGCAGGGTCCAATCGCCCTCCTTCAGATTCAGGTGCATGAGGGTGTTATACCGCATAGCCTCCATCTTCCCGACCGTGAAGGCGGAGCGGATGACAGAGTACATGGGGTAGATCGTCAGCACGAGCAGGAGAACCGCAAACAGGACAATCAGCACATTGGCCTGCACGGAAAAATAGCTTTTGACCGCATAGAGCGCGTTGCTGAGGCGTCTTTTGGGATTGACTGCATTCTGACTCATAGCGGATACCAACTCTTTCTCTGGTCAGAAAGAAACACGGAGGGGACACAGCGCGGCGCGGCTGAGCCCCCTCCGCATTCATTTCAGCGGTTTACTTGCTGGCGCACCACTGGGAGATCTGGTCGAGCGCCTCGAAATACACGTTCTGCACGTGCTCCGCGTCCTCAAACACCAGGCAGTCCTGCCAGAAGCTGAGCGGCTGGTCGCCGTAGGTCTTGGCGTTCTCGCTGATGCCCGTCGTGCTGTTGACGGAGTAGGTGCCCATCTCCTTGCCGAAGATGTTGTTGTAGCCCTCCGCGGACAGCAGATAGTTGATGTACAGGCAGGCCGTGTAGGGATACTTGGCGTTGGCCGCGATCTGGCCGTAGATCGGATACATCAGGCCCGCAAAGCCCTCGATCCCATCGTTGGCGCAGGCGGTGATGTTGGCCGCGTCCACGGAGCGCAGCTTGGAGAAGACGAACAGGCCGGAGGAGCCCGCGGCGCCGCTGGCGATGTCGGACGCGATGGTGCTGTCCTTGGCGACAAAGGTGCAGTTCATCAGGAATTTGTAGATCCACTCGTAGGAAATATTTGCGAACTCCCCAGTGTTCTCCCAGTCTTTGCCGTAGTAGCTCTTATAGGCTTCCGCCAGCTTGGCCTGCCACTTCTCGCTGGTCAGACTGATCAGGAAGTTCATGCTGGACTTCTCGTCCATGGGGTTTTTGAACTCGGTGCCCTTGAACTCCGGGTCGGTAAACTGCCATACGTTCTTGAAGAGCTTGGCCTCCTTGTCGCCGCCGTCGTTGTAGAAGAACAGGCGGTTCAGATAGATGCAGACCAGCGGGTTCTGGTCGGACTCCAGCATCACGGGCTTATACTCCTCGGGCACGTAATTCTCCAGCCAGCCGGAAGCGATCGCGAAATTCGTGAGCATGAAGCAGTCCTGAAGAAGATAGACATCGGCGCCGTAGACGTTGTTGCCGACTTCCTTCTCCAGACGGTCGTAGACTTCGCTGTCGGTCGGGTTATCCGTAACGATCGCGATGCCCGTTTTGGCGGTGAAGGAATCCTCCTTGACACGGGAGGTGTTGCTGTAAATTGAGAGCGGATTCTCGCCGATCTCCTCTTTCGCCTTCGCGAGCAGGTCATCCCAGCTCATGGAGGCGGCTTCGGCGATCGCCTTCTGCACGTCGGTCTCCGCCAGGGCGGACATGGGGACCAGGAAGGACAGACACAGGGACAGGGCGATCAACAGGGCGATGCTTTTCTTCATGGTTTCTCCTCCTTCGGTTGTCGGGTGGGGTTGTATTATTCAAACAGGGATTCCGCCCTGTCTGAGATCAGGGTGAGCTCGGAAGCTGTCAGGCGAGCGGAGGCTGAAGATGAAAACCCGGGGCCGGACCGCTGCTGCTTCGCAGGATCAGCTCCGGCTTTACCAGATGATGTTCCGGCGGCGCAACGGGATCCTCCGCGTGCCGCAGCAGGATGTCAATGATCCGCTCCGCCATCTGCATACGGGGTTGGGTCACGGTGGTCAGACCAATCATGGGCAGGGCCGCCGCGTCGATGCCGTCATAGCCCACGACTGAGACGTCCTCGGGCACTCGGAGTCCGGCCTCCCGCAAGGCCTGGATCACCCCCAGGGCCATCAGGTCTTTGACGGCGAAGACCGCCGTCGGCATGGAACCGGAGGCGAGCAGGCGCTTGCCCTGCGCATAACCAGACGCCACCAGATCCGTATCTGTCTCCGCACCGGAGAAGACCAATTCCTCCTGGCCCAGCGAGCGCATGGTCTCCTGGTACACGGCCAGTTTGGAGCTGCGCGAGCTGGACTGCTTATGGTCAAAGATCACGGCGATACGCCGGTGGCCAAGCTCAATCAGGTGGCGCAGCGCCATCTCCGTGCCGGACCGGGTATCCGACGCCACGCAATTGAACGCGGGGTCCCGCACCTTGCCGCCCAAAAACACGATGGGAACCCGGCCGCGGGCGATCCGGCAGAGGTCCTCCACGTCCTCCGAGACAGGGGTCACCACAATGCCCCTGGCCATGGAGTCTGTCAGGTTCTGCACGCACCACCGCTCCACGGCGGGATCGTAGTTGGTGTCATAAAGGATCAGGTGCAGGCTGTCACGGCGAGCCACCTCACTCAGGGATTTGAACATCTCGCCATAGACCGAGGAGACATCCCGGATGACGACGCCCACAAAGCTGGAGGTTCTCCGCGCCAGGCTTCGGGCCACCAGGTTGGGCTTGTATCCAAGCTCCTCCGCCTTGCGGAGCACAATCTTTTTGGTTTCCGCACTGATGTCCGGGTAGTCGTTCAACGCCTTGGACACCGCAGACACAGAGAGGCCTAGCTCACGGGCTAAGGTATGGATGGTGATTTGACTTTTCATGGTTTTCTTCTGTTCCTAAACCGGTTTAGTGCAGTATAGCACAGATGCATTCCACGGACAAGAGGAAATGGAAATTTTAGTATGTTTAGTGATCGTCAACATTCATGCGGGCCGCTCTCCCGGGCGTTGTACCGGCTGTCAGCTGCCGTCTGTGGTCCCTTTGCGGGGATGACCAGTGCGGTTGTCGATCCCCTCAACTGCGGTGGACGCGGACTACGTCTGACTGCAAAACCAAAAAACTGTTGAGAAGTTGGCGGGTTTACAGGTCAACTTCTCAACAGGACCCTCAGAGATCATCAGACAATGTCGGCATCCAAAAGAAAATCCAGGATGCCGATGTTAAGGACGCCTTTTTCATCATCGGCAAACGGAGACAAAAGTCAACCGCATTAGTGAGAGCTTTTCACAAAAACCCGTCAAGTTCTCAATGGTAAAGGCCGCCGCCTGATATAGTGGTTTTCCTAACAAAAGCGGAAGGAGTTTGCAGAATCGCTTCTTCGGAGGCGGTTTTCTGTGTTTCGCATTTTCAGGAAAATCCCGAAATGAATGTTTACATCGTTTTCTCAATCTCATTCTCTGAGGAACCAACGTAGTTATAGACATCATGGATGCCGAGGAGCAGGCAGAAAAAGATGCGCTTCAGGAACGGGAGCAGGCTCTGGCAAGGCAGCTGGCTGAAATGCGTCATCGGCAGCGGAAACTGGTGGATCCTCTGCAGTACGCGATGTCCATTGCAGCAGAAGACCTGGCCAATTATGTGCCGACCTTTGCCTGGGAAATGGCACCGCCGTCACAGAAGCAATTGCAGTATCTGGAAAAGCGCGGCATCTTTTCCGAATCCGTGGAAAACATCCCTTTGCCTGCGCGATCATGCGGGCGGAGTGGGACGCGATGAAAAAGCCGGGCTGACCGCCCGGCTTTTTGAACCTGCCGGCGACAGAGAATCAATCCTCCATCTGCTGCCCGGCGCGGTAGGCGCGGAAGACCTCCGAGAAGACCTTCTTGCGGGGCTGGCTGATCTTGAGCTCCGTGCCGTCGGAGAGGCGGAGCAGATAGCCGGACACATCCCGCACGTGCTGCAGGTTCACCAGATAGCAGCTGTTGCACTGGGCGAAGCCCTTGCCGGACAGCTCCTTGGCCAGGGCGCCGATGGAGCCGTACTGGCTGTAGGCGCCCTCCACCGTGTGGTAGGTCAGCTGGTGATTCTGCACCTCCACGTAGGTGATGTCGTCCAGGTCCACGCGGGTCGTGCCGGCCTGGGTGGAGATGGAGAGCACGTTGGTGCGGACGCTGTCCACCCGCTTGAGGGCGCGGGTCAGCTTCAGGGCGAAATCATAGTAGTTGACCGGCTTGACGATGTAATCCAGGGCGGAGACGCTGTAGCCGGCGATGGCGTACTGCGTCAGGCTCGTCACGAACACGAGCAGCACCTTCTCGTCCAGCGTGCGCAGGCGGCGAGCGGCCTCCATGCCGTTCATCATCGGCATCTGGATGTCCATGTAGATCAGGTCGAAATCCGCCGGGTAGTTCTCCAGCAGGAGGATGGGGTTGTCGTAGACGCGGATGTGGAACTGGGTCCCGTTCTCCTTAGAGAAGCGCTCCAGATAATCCTGCAGCGTCTGCGCGGCCTGGAGCTCGTCCTCCACGATGCCGATCCGGATGGCCATATGCTCTTTTCCTCCTCCCCGTTCAAAGTCGCGGCGCGCTGTCTGTGGGAAGCGTAGCCCCGCCGGCGCAGTTTGCCAAGGCCTACAGCGTAAAATGACGGAATTCATCCGCAGATTCAGCTTTTTGCCTCCGGGACGGGGATGGTGGCGTGCAGGGTGAAGATCCCCTTGCGGGCCTCGATGGTGAGGGCGCCGTGGTACTGCTCGGCGATATAGCGCATGCTCATGGTGCCGAAGCCGTGGTGAGCGCTGTCGGCCTTGCTGGTCGCGGGCAGCACGCCGCCGGGGCTGACTGTGAGCGTGCCCTCATAGTAGTTGGTGACCTCGATCTCCACATTGCCGCCGACCCGCTCCGCGGTCACGCCGATCACCCGCTTCTCGGGGTCCGCGACCTTCCGCACCGCCTCCAGCGCGTTGCCGATGGCGTTGTTGAAGAAGGCGTACACATGGCGCGTCCGCATGAAGGAGAGGGCGGTCCCGTCCGCCAGGCAGGTGAGCAGGATCCCCTCCTCGCGGCAGGTGAGCTGGTGGATGTACAGCACCACGTCCAGCGCCTCGCAGCCGGTGCGGATGCTGCTGTCGTAGATCTCCATGGCCTCCCGCAGCTCGGCGATCTCCCGGTCGGTGAGGCGGCCGGAGAAATCGTCCAGCTGGTGCTTGAGGTCGTGGCAGCGCATGTTGATGATGCTGATGTTGTCCCGCATTTGCGCGTACTGCTTGCGCTCCTCGGAGAGGATGTGGTCCATCATCGCCATCTCCGCCTGGGCGCGGCTGCGGAACTCGAGACCGCCGTACTGCAGCAGGATGAACACCGAGACCGACCAGGCGAAGACCCGGGTGCAAAGGTAGAGCGCCAGGCTCTCGTCCCGATAGTGGCTGGTCACCGCGCCTAAAACGCTGAGCAGCAGCAGCTCGATCAGCGAGAGAAGCACGGCCTGCCGGCGGCTCTGCGCCTCCAGCGGCTCGCGGCTGAAATGGGGCTTGATCATCCGCCACAGCAGCCAGTACAGCAGCGCGTGCACCCCCAGATAGATGAACCAGTTGAGATCGGCGTAGGCCTCGCCGTCCAGCGGCAGGATCTGCAGCGTGGCGTGGGGATCGTAGCCCAGCGCGGCCTGCAGGAGCGGATAGATCGTTCCGACGATCTCCTTGACCGCGATGGAGGCGCACCAGGTTTTCAGGATCAGGGTCAGATCCTCGTCGAAGCAGAGGAACATGATCGGCAGGGTGAAGGCATACTGCAGGATGGTGACCACGACGCGTTCGGCCAGATTGTCCGCGTTGGTGCGCACCACCACCGCGGCGGCCATGATCGCGGTGCCCGCGGCGAGGCCGAGCAGCAGCCGGAGGGCGAAATGCCGCTTGCGCCGCAGAGAGAGGCAGAAGAAAAACGCGGCCAGCACGAACTGCAGCTGGTTGGCGAAAAGCACGAAAAATTGGTAGGAATAGGATCCGAGCAGCCCGGAAAGCCATGCGCTCAATCGCCCCGCCCCCCTTCGCCGACATTATGCCACCTGCGGGCGCGATGGTCAAGCGGAGAGCGCATTTTTAGCTTGCGCCATTTTACGCGCAGGTTACGCCGGAACCGTTGCGCGGCGCGCGGAAAACGTCTATGCTCTCACCAACGGACAGCCCGAAGGCTGACGCAAGTATAAAGGAGGAACATCCCATGAAGAAACTGCTGGCTCTGGTTCTGGCCCTGTCCCTGTGCGCGGCGCTGCTGGTTTCCGCCTCCGCCGAGAGCGTTTACACCAAGGAATTCACCACCGAGGAACTCACCTCCAATACGTTCCATAATGGCTTTGTGACCGCCCTCGGCGCCCGGGAAGTCAACACCCTGACCCTGAAGGACGACGGCACCTATGTGTATGTCAAGGAACTCCTCTCCGGCTCCGAGGAGGATCCCGGCATGAAGATCATCTACACCTTCACCGGCACCTACACCCAGGACGGCGACACCGTCGTGCTGGCTTTCCCCACCAAGGTTGAGTTCTCCGAGAACTGGGGCAACCTGGTGGACCTGGGCTACTTCCTCAACAGCGAGGGCGCGGCCGTGTTCGAGAATGACGAGGTCTCCGGCGACATCGTGCAGTGCAAGGAAGAGGAATCCCATGTGCCCTTCGACATCTTCCCCGGCGTGTATGTGAACGACAGCCTGGCCACCTCCGACGCCGCTTTCGACGCTGCGGAGTGCACCGTGACCGTCACCCTGAGCGGTGAGACCTTCGACTATGTGATCGTGAATTCCGACGACGACTGATACCTGGATGACCTTGAACACGATTTGCTCCTGAAACAAGAGCAGTCAGGCGGAGGGGGCGAGCGCCCTCTCCGCGCTTTTATTGGAGGTTCACATGAGATACGCGCGAAAATGTCTGGCGCTGGTACTGGCGGCTGTCCTCCTGCTGGGCGCGGCGCCGGCCTCCGCGGGGGAGGACGCCTTTGCTGCCGCCCTGGAAGCGCGCTTCGCCCGGCCGGAGATCGGCTACCGGACGGAAGTCCGCTGGTGGATGGCGGAGGGCGCCCACACCGACGAGACCCTTCTCGAGGAAATCCAAGCCATGTATGACGCCGGTTTCCGGGGTATGGAACTGTGCGAGCAGGTGGACACCGCCGTGGCGGAAACTGACTACGGCTACGGCAGCGACCAGTGGGACCACGACCTGAAGCTGGTGCTGAACAAGGCCCTGGACCTGGGCATGACCGTATCCCTGACCTCCGGCACCAACTGGGCTACTGCCAACATCCCGGGCCTGGATCCCCAGTCGCAGGCGGCCAGTCAGATGGTTTTCTCCGTCGAGGAGTATTTCAAAGCCGGCAAGGTGAAGGACGGCCCCGTCCCCATGCAGAAGAAAATCGGCGCCAAGACCCTGCCGGTGCTGGCGTCCGCCCGGTTGGTGGGCGTCTTCGCCTACCGCCAGACCAGCGGGAATAAGGCGTCCCCGATCCGCTTTGACCCGGACTATGTGGACCTGACAGACCAGGTGACCACGGGGGAGGACGGCGCGCTGACCCTTTCCTTCACCCCGCCGGACCCCGAGAGCGCCTGGCGCATCTTCTACTACTGGCAGCAGGGAGCGGAGCAGACCTCCGCCCCGGCGGCAGAACCCGCCTATTGCATCAACTATTTCGACCAGACTGGTGTAAACGCCCTGAGGGAATACTGGGAAGCCCACATCCTGGACGACCCGGAGCTGAACGCAAAAATGAAGGCCGGGGACGTGCAGCTGTTCATGGACTCCCTGGAAATCAACCCCGGGAAGGGCTTTACACTCTGGGCCCAGGACATGGAGGCGGAGTTCCTGGCCCGCAAGGGTTACGACATCCGTCCCTGGCTGTACCTCTTCATCGATCTGCCGGAGCTTTGGTTCTGGGATTCCGCGAGCGTCGGCGCTTACGACATCGAGGGGGATCCAGGCCTGCGCAGGCGGATCCAGAACGACCTGTACGACGTGCAGACCCAGCTCTACACCGAACGGATGCTCCAGCCCCTGCGGGCCTGGCTGCGGGAGTACGGCATCGCCACCCGGGCTCAGATCAGCTACGGCCAGCGCATGGAGATCTCCGAGCCCATCGCCGCGGTGGACTTCCCCGAGGCCGAGAACCTGAACCAGAACAACCAGGTGGACATCTACCGCCTGTGGACCGGCGGCGCAAAGCTGCTGAACAAGGTGTTATCCTCAGAAACCGGCGCGGTGGGCGGCTACCGCTACACCTATCAGGATCACCTGATGGAGGCCTACACGCTGTACGCGGCGGGCTTCAGCCGGATCATCTGGCATGTGTGGAGCGCGAAGTACGGCCCGGGCGAGAATCCGGTGTGGCCCGGCTATCGCGTGCCCGGCGTTCCCTTCAACAGCTTCTATACCTTCGGTTCCTCCGAGCCCTCCGCCCGGGACTATCCGGTCTTCAACGATCATCTGGGCAGGGTGCAGAAGTTCCTGCAAACCGGCGTATCCCGCACGGACATCGGCATGCTCTATCAGCGATGGGATCAGACGATGCCCACCAACGGCAACCAAGGCGGCGTCAACTGGATGCTGAACCATGAGCCGGCGCTGTTCCCGTCCATGGCGCTGCAGGACGCGGGCTACACCTGGGACTACCTGAGTCCCCGCTTCCTGAAGGCGGACGGCGTCTCCTTCAACGCGGACACACGGACCCTGGAGCAGGCCGGATACAGAGCGCTCGTGCTCTGGCAGGAGTGGCTGAGCGCGGAGGACGCCCGGACAGTTCTCTCCCTGGCGGAGCAGGGCATGCCCGTGGTCGTTGTGGACGGGGCCGCGGTCCAGACGCCCTTCCATGACGGGGAGGACGAAGCCCTTGCCGCGGCAATGGCCGAGCTGGAGGCCCAGCCCTCCGTGAAGCGCGCGGCGGACGCCGGCGCGGCGCTCGTGGCGCTGCGGGAGCTGGGCGTGGTCCCCTACGCCGGATTCGCCGAACCCAACCGCCAGCTGCTGACCCAGACCCGAACGGACGGCGAGAACCGCTACCTGTATGTCTACAACTACTGCGACGGAAGCTACCAGGGCGCACGGAGCGAGGGACAGTCCGCGGATACCCACGGGGACAGCATCACCACGGAGATCGTGGCGGACGGAACCTTCATCCCCTATGTCATTGACCCCTGGAGCGGCAAGGCCACGGCCCTGGGTCTCTACCGCCACGAGAACGGGAGGACGGTCTTCCCCCTGACCCTCGACTACGGGTCCATCGCCCTCTATGCGCTGAAAAAGTGCGAGGGGGACGCGCCTCTCCACGCGGTCGATAGCGACGCGGCGCTGGTGATGGACGGCGGCGTTGGCCCGGTATTCCGCTTCACACAGGCCGGGGAGCACACAGCCGTCCTCAGCGACAGCCGGGAGGTTAGCTTGAGCGCCGATGTGCCGGAAGCCCGGGATATCACCGGCTGGCGCGCGGAGATCAGCGCCTGGACGCCCGCGGGTACCAGCTCCGTCCGGACGGAGACCCTGAACGGGAAGACGGTCACCGAGAAAGCCGCGGACACGGCGGTCACCACCGTCTCCCTGGACCTGGAGACGCTCACCACCTGGGATCAGCTCCCGGAGGTGGGCCCCAAAGCCGTGGGCACGGCGGTGTATACCGCATCCTTCGACTGGGACGGCGCGGCGGACGGCGCATACCTGGACTTCGGTCCCCTGACGGAGAGTCTGACCGTCACGGTCAACGGCCAGCGGGCGGACGACGTCAGCATGACCCGCGCCGTGATCGACATCGGCCCCCTGCTGCAGCCTGGCGAGAACACCATCGAGCTGCGCTACGCCTCCAATCTGAGCAACGCCCTGGGCGGCAACGTGCCGCGGGGCTGGTACGGCTACCGGACCGGCAGGCACAGCTACGGCCCGGCCCAGGCCCGGCTCATCCCCTATCAGGATATCCCCGCAGACGCGGAACCATAACCACGAAAACTGTCTGAACGAGGTGCACGGTAATGGCAACGAAAAAATCCATGAGCAAAGGCAAGTACCTGACGATCTGGTCCCTGATCTTCGCGCTGGTGATCGGCGCGGTGGGCATCGCGAACTACGAGGCGCTGAAGTGGGATTCCGCCCTGACGCTGTATTTCGGCGAGGTGGGCGGCCAGCAGAGCGCCGAGGGCCAGGAGGGCGACAGCATCTACTATCCCAGCGACTACAAGACCGCCGAGGAGCGCCTCGCCCACTCCCAGGACATCGCGGCCCGCATCACCGGCGAGGGCGCGGTGCTGCTGAAGAACAACGGCGCGCTGCCCATGACGGCCGGCAAGGTCAGCCTCTTCGGCATCGACAACAAGACCAACGGCCTCAAGGGCGTCCTGGAGAGCAAGGGCTTCACCGTGAACCCGGTGCTGGCGGACTTCTACGCGGCCTCCACCCATGAGAGCGGCGTGAGGGGCCTGGCGGCGGGCAACGGCTCCGAGACCGGCAGCTGGATCATCGACGAGGTGCCCCAGAGCGAGTACACCGACGCGGTGAAGGCCAGCTACAAGGATTACGCGGACGCGGCCATCGTTATCCTCATGCGCACGGGCGCCGAGGGCAACGACCTGCCCTACGACATGAGCCGCTACGGCGGCAGCGCCGAGGAGCACTACCTCGAGCTGAACCAGGCGGAGAAGGACCTGTTCGCCGAGGTGGGCAAGAACTTCGAGAAGGTGATCGTGCTCATCACCTCCGCCAACGCGATGCAGCTGGATTTCGTGGACCAGGAGGCCTACGGCATCGACGGCGTGCTCTGGTTCGCCCGCTGCCCCTACGAGCCGATCGCGGACATCCTGCTCGGCGCGGTGAACCCCTCCGGCCGGCTGCCCGACACCTATGTCTACGACAACCTGAGCTCCCCGGCGATGCAGAACTTCGGCGACTTCCGCTTCGTGAGCGCCGACGGCACCCCCACGGGCTACTCCTATGTGAACTACGCCGAGGGCGTCTACGTGGGCTACAAGTACTACGAGACCCGCTACGAGGACAAGATCCTCGGCCAGGGCAATCCCGGCAGCTATGACTACGCCTCCACGGTGATCTATCCCTTCGGCTACGGCCTGAGCTACACCACCTTCGAGTGGTCCGGCTTCAAGGTGGAGGAGAAGGACGGTGTCTACACCGCCTCCGTCACCGTGAAGAACACCGGCGACAAGGCCGGCAAGGATGTGGCGGAGTTCTATGTCCAGAGCCCCTACACCGCCGGCGGCATCGAGAAGCCCGCGGTGGCCCTGGCCCAGTATGCCAAGACCAGGGAGCTCAAGCCCGGCGAGTCCCAGACCCTGACCGTCACCTTCTCCCGCATGGACATCGCCAGCTACGACGACGTGAACGACAAGACCTACGTCCTCGACGCGGGCGACTGGTTCTTCACCGCGGCCCGCGACGCCCACGACGCGGTGAACAACGTGCTGGCCGCCAAGGGCTTCTCCGCGGCGAACGGCATGACCGCCGACGGCAAGGCCGACATGACCGCGAAGATCTCCTATGCGGAGAAGACCCTGCTGAACACCGCCGTCACCGGGAACCCGATCACCAACAAGCTCGACGAGGTCATCCGGGCCGAGGGCGCGACCTATCTCTCCCGCTCCGACTGGTCCGTGATGGAGAATAACGGCCTGCGCTATGCCACCACCACCGCCGTGGGTGTCTCCAAGGTGGGCAACATCTCCGGCGACACCCCCGCCTGGGTGGTCAGCGACGGGATGCTCGCCAAGCTCCAGATGAAGGGCGCGGAGGCAGCGCTGAACCCGAACGACTTCAGCGACGCGGCCAAGTACCCGGGCAAGGAGGCCTACACCTACGGCGCGGAGAACGGCATCTCCCTCGTGCAGATGATGGGCCTGCCCTACGACGATCCCAAGTGGAACGACCTGCTCGACGAGATGAAGCTCTCCGAGATGCACGCGATCTTCAACAAGTCCGGCTGGGGCTCCGCCGCCGTGGACTCCATCGGCAAGCCCAAGACCCTTGAGTTCGACGCGCCCCACGGCATCGCGAACTTCCTCACCGGCGAGGAGCTGTATCACTATCCCTGCGCGACCATGCTGGCCGCCACCTGGAACCAGGAGCTGCAGCACGAGTATGGCCTGACCATCGGCAACGACGCCATCGCCACCAACACCTCCGGCTGGTACGCCCCGGGCATCAACATCCACCGCACCCCCTTCGGCGCGCGCAACTATGAGTACTATTCTGAGGACGCCGTGCTGACCGGCCTGTGCGCCGCCAACGTGACGGAGGGCACCGAGAGCAAGGGCATGCACGCCTACATCAAGCACTTCGTGATGAACGACGCGGACACGAACCGCAACGCCAACGGCGACGTCGCCGTCTACGGCACCGAGCAGGCGGCCCGCGAGATCTACCTCAAGCCCTTCCAGTACTGCATCGAGAAGGGCGACGCCCAGGGCATCATGCTGACCATGTGCCGCGTGGGCTGGCAGTACACCTACGGCAGCTACCCGCTGATGACCGGCATCTGCCGCGATGAGTTCGGCTTCAACGGCTGCTATATCACCGACTACACCACCTCCATGAAGGGCAAGGGCAGCGACCAGTACCTGGCCGCCGGCGGCAACCT
>CAMVAJ010000036.1 GCA_947165425.1 uncultured Clostridia bacterium | reverse complement strand
AGTATGTCCTGGATATCAACTATGTGGACATTGCCAATCCCGCCGGCCGGGAGCCCGGCGAGATCCTGACCGCCGACGGCAAAGCCGGCCTGACCGTCGCCTGCGGGCGCGGCGCGGTGGAGATCACCCAGCTGCAGGCCCCCGGCGGCAAGGCCATGGCGGCCAGGGACTACCTGCGCGGCCACAGCCTGAGCGTGCAGACGCTCGCATCCGTTTGAATCACCCGAAGCGCCTTATCAGAAAGGAAAGAACCATGAGCGATCAGCGATCCAACCGCCCGGCCAGAGGCGAGAAACCCTCCAGAGGCGAAAAGCGCAACGACTTCCGCACCGTGCGGCCCGACCGCCCGCCGCGCCCCTACGCCAGCAAACCCGAGCTGCGTGGGAGCAAGACCCCGAATCCGGCCTCCAGGAACGAGGCCGGTGGGGAAGCGTCCAACCATCAGTCCGAAAACCGCGCTCAGAGTGGTTTTCGCAGCAATAAGCCCGGCTTCCGCGGGCCCCGCGGTGGGAGCGGCGCTCCCCGCCGGGACGAAAACCGGCCCTGGCGTGGGGATCGCCCGGCGAAACCGGCCGGCGACCGCCCCGAGCGTGGGGACAAGCCCGATTTCAGCCGGGCCAAATCGTCATTTCGTGGGGACCGTGTCCAAAAATTCGGCAAGCCCGCTTTCTCCCGTGGGAACAGTGTGCAGAACAAGGGGCGTTTCCCGGCCGAGCGTGGGAAAGCGCCCCGCCCGGGCGCCACGGACGGCATGCCCGCCCGGCGCATCGCCCTGGAGGTGATCCGCCGCACCACGGAGAACGGCGCCTACGCCTCCCTGGCGCTGGACGAAAAGCTGCGGGGCTCCACCCTCGCCGGGGCGGACCGCCGCTTCGCGGCCCGGCTGGTCTACGACACGCTGGACAATCTGCGCTACCTGGACTGGGCGCTGGCGAAGGTGATGGCCAAGCCGGACACCGACATCCGGCTGGTCAACGTGCTGCGCCTGGGCGCCTGCCAGCTCCTGCTGGACTACCGCGTCCCCGAGAACGCCGCCACCGACACCTCCGTCCGCCTCTGCAAGGAGATCGGCCTGGAGGGCCTCGCGGGCGTGTGCAACGGCATCCTGCGGAACCTGATCCGCGCGAAGGAGGAGCTGGCGCTCCCGGCGGACATGCCCGCCCTGGCGCGCCTGGCGCTGGAGACCTCCGTGCCCGACTGGCTCGCGGCGAAGCTGAGCGAGGACTGGGGCGAGGAGGCCGCCGCCCGGCTTCTCCGCTGGAAGAACCGGGACGCCGGGCTGACCCTGCGCCCCAATTTAGCGCGGATCTCCGACGAGAAGTTTGAGGCCCTGCTGGGGGAGAAGGTCTGGACCCACGAGCCCGGCCTGCTACCCCACGCGGTGCGCATCCACGGCATGCAGGACATCACCGCCGACGCCGACTGGCGCGCGGGCCTTTTCTCCATCCAGTCCGAGGGCTCCATGGCCGCCTGCCTCGCCCTCGACCCGCAGCGCGGCTGGCGCGTGCTCGACGCCTGCGCCGCCCCCGGCGGCAAGGCCTGCTACCTGGCGGAGCTGATGCAGGACACAGGCCGCGTGCAGGCCTGGGAGCTGCACCCCCACCGCACGGAGCTGATCGAGGCCCAGCGCAAGCGCCTGGGCCTGGAGAACGTGCGCCCCATGACCCGGGACGCCACCGTGCGCCGCGAGGATCTGGACGCCACCATGGACGCAGTGCTGCTCGACGCCCCCTGCTCCGGCACCGGCGACATGGCCGAGAAGCCGGACATCAAGCTGCGCCTGACCGAGGAGAAGCTCGCCGAGCTGTGCCAGACCCAGGCGGAGCTGCTGGACAATGTCTCCCTCGCGGTGCGCCCTGGCGGCGTGCTGGTCTACGCGACCTGCTCCCTGCTGCGGGACGAGAACGACCGGCAGGTGACCGCCTTCCTGCGGCGGCACCCCGACTTCGCCCTCGACCCCCTGCCGGAGACCCTGCCCGAGGCGCTCCGCGCCCAGGCGGAGGGCCAGGTCGGCCTGCAGCTTCTCCCGCACCGGGACGGCATCGGCGGCTTCTACCTCTGCCGGATGCGGAGGGCCGGGAGATGAGCGGCGATACACAAGTTCAAAACCCCACCCCCGCACCCCCTTCCCCTTCAAAAGTCTGTCTGGCGGACATGAATCCCGCGGAGCTCTCCGCCTGGTGCAAAACCCGGGACTGGCCGGCCTTCCGGGGCAGGCAGCTCTTCCAGTGGATCCACCGGGGCGAGGACTTCCCCGGGATGCGCAATCTCCCGGCGGACATGCGCGCGCGCCTGGGGGAGATCGCCGTCGCCCAGCCTGTCCATATCCGGCTGAAGCGCGTCTCCCAGCTGGACGGCACGGTCAAGTTTCTCTTCGCCCTCGCGGACGGCAACTGCGTCGAGGGCGTGCTGATGCACTACCACCACGGCCACACCCTCTGCGTCTCCACGCAGGTGGGCTGCCGGATGGGCTGCGCCTTCTGCGCCTCGACGCTGGAGGGCTGCGTCCGCTCCCTCTCCGCGGGCGAGATGCTGGGCCAGGTGCTCTGCGCCAACCGGCACCTGCGGGAGGCCGGCGACCCGGATCCCCGGGTGCACAACATTGTGCTGATGGGCAGCGGCGAGCCGCTGGACAACTACGACGAAACCTGCCGCTTCCTCCGCCTGCTGCGGGAGGAGGAGGGCGTCTGCGTCGGACTGCGGAACGTGAGCCTCTCCACCTGCGGCCTGGTGCCGCAGATGCGCCGCTTCGCCGGGGAGGACCTGCCCGTGACGCTGAGCGTCTCCCTCCACGCCCCGAACGACGCCATCCGCCGCCGGCTGATGCCCATCGCCAGGGTCTACCCCATCGAGGAGGTCCTCGACGCGAGCCGCTTCTATGTGGAGAAGACCGGCCGCCGCGTCATCTTCGAGTACGCGCTGACCGAGGGAATCAACGCCAGCCCCCGGGAGGCCGAGGAGCTGGCCGACCGCCTGCGCGGCCTGCAGTGCCACGTCAACCTGATCCCCCTGAACCCCGTCGCCGAGCGCGGCCTGCAGGGCGTGACCGAGGACACCGTCCGCCGCTTCCAGCAGACGCTGGAGCGCCGCCATATCTCCGTCACCCGCCGCCGCGAGATGGGCGACGACATCGAGGGCGCCTGCGGACAGCTTAGAAGAAGCACGCTGGGGCGGGAGACAAAGGACATGTCAGAGGAACGGTAACCAACGCTTTCCATCGCTCCGGGTACTGGACCTCATCCACCGCCGCGCAATTTCCCTTCACTTTCGCCGTCACAGTAAAACTTGTTATGAACCCTCTCCGTCGCTCCGGGTACCGAACCTCATCCACCGCTGCGGCGGTCCCCCTTCCCCTAAAGGGGAAGGCTGGACTTTGCACATTTGCTTTATTGATGGAACTCCATCTGTACGACAGCACCACCACGTATTGTTTCCCGAAGGCGCAGTAACCAAAAACCTTCCCCTTCAGGGGAAGGGGGACCATCGCCCCCGCGGGGCGATGGTGGATGAGGTCCCCGTTGGTTACGAAGCTCCTCAGGGAAAATGCACAATCGTAACACCTTCATCAGTATACGATGAACCCTCCCCGTCGCTCCGGGTACCGGACCTCATCCACCGCTGCGGCGGTCCCCCTTCCCCTAAAGGGGAAGGTTGGGCTTTGCACCGTTGCTCAGTGGATAGATTCCATCAATGAAGACCCTGCGATTGCTTCCAAAAGGCGCAGTAATCAAAAACCTTCCCCTTCAGGGGAAGGGGGACCATCGCCCTCCGCGGGGCGATGGTGGATGAGGTCCCTGTCAGCTACGGAGGCCTTTTAAGGGAAAAACCCGATGTCCGAAAAAGAAAAACCAAAGCTGCCACCCGTCAAGCTGAACTATCGCTCTGCGTTACAGCCTGAAGCGAGACGAATGCGCAAGAATATGACGCCGCAGGAGACATTACTCTGGTATCGGTTTCTCAAAAACCATCCTAATCAGTTCCGGCGTCAGAAGGTTTTCGGGACATTCATCGTCGATTTCTATTGTGCTTCCGCACATCTCGTGGTTGAAATTGACGGCAGCCCGCATTTCACCGCGCAGGGCAAAGCTTATGACCAGGAGCGAACCTGGTACCTTGAATCACTCGGTCTTAAAGTGATCCGCTTCAGCAATTCTCAGGTTGACCAGGCTTTTGAGACCGTATGCGCCAGTATCAATACTGCGATTACAGAACAGCTTTCTGACAACCATAAACCCGTCTAACCCTACAGGAGGCGCCCATGAACCACCGTTTCCGCCTGAGCAAGGCGAGCCGAGACCGCATCGAGGAATTCAACACGCACCCCACCGCGCAGGTCGTGCCGGACGGGCCTTTTGAGTGCGCGGCAAGGACCGATATCGGCAAGGTGCGGCGCGCCAACCAGGACACCGTCGTCCAGGGGGAGCGGCTGCTGGGCGTGGCGGACGGCATGGGCGGACACCAGGGCGGGGAGACAGCCTCCGCGGACGCGCGGGACGCGATCCTCGCCGCCGTCGAGGGGAAAGCCCCCTCGGAGGAGACGCTGCGCGAGGCGGTCCTGGAGGCCAACCGCGCCGTCCTCGCCCACGCGCAGCGCGACCAGTCGCTCAGCGGTATGGGCACCACCGTCACGGTCATCTGGCTCGGGGAGAAGGAGGTCTATCTGGCCCACTGCGGCGACAGCCGCTGCTACCGCCTCTCCAGCGGCGCTCTGAAACAGTGCTCCCGCGACCACTCCATGGTCATGGAGATGGTGGAGAGCGGGCTGATCACCAGGGAGGAGGCGGCTACCCACCCCTGGCGCAACATCATCACCCGCGCCGTGGGCACGGAGGAGACCCTGCAGGTGGACACCGCGGCCTTCCCGCGGGAGCGCGGCGATATCTGGCTCATGTGCTCCGACGGTCTCCACGGCCTCGTCCGGGAGGAGGACATGGCGGAGATCCTCCGCACGACCCCGAACCTGCGCGACGCGGCCGACCGGCTGATCAACGCCGCCCTCGACGCGGGCGGCACGGACAACGTGACGGTCGCCCTCCTGCGCGACAACGCCGGCGCGTCCGGGGAGGGCCAGGCATGAGCGAGCGCACAGAGAAGGTGCTGGCCGATCGCTACCGCCTCGTGGAGCAGATCGGCTCCGGCGGCATGGCCATCGTCTACCGGGCGGTCGACCTGCGCACTGGCCACAGCGTGGCGGTCAAGCTCCTGCGCCCCGACCTGGCGCAGAACACCGAGTACGTCAACCGCTTCCAGCGCGAAGCCATCGCGGCCTCCAAGATGACCCACCACAACATCGTCAACCTCCTGGACGTGGGCATGGACGGGCCGAACCGCTATCTGGTGATGGAGTTCGTCCAGGGCAAGACCCTCAAGGAGCTGATCCGGGAGCGCAAGCGCATCCCCGCCGAGACCGCGGGGCAGATCACGATCCGGATCCTCTCCGCCCTGCAGCACGCCCACGAGAACGGCATCATCCACCGGGACATCAAGCCGCAGAATATCCTGGTCAACGCCGACGGGCTGATCAAGGTGGCGGACTTCGGCATCGCGCGGATGGCGAACACGGACACCCTCACCCACACCGACAAGGTGATGGGCTCCGTCCACTATTTCAGCCCAGAGCAGGCGAGGGGCCGCGCCGCCGACGCCCGCTCGGATATCTACTCCGTGGGCGTGGTGCTCTACGAGATGCTCACCGGCAAGGTGCCCTTCGACGGCGAGAGCTACGAGCCCATCGCCATGCAGCACCTCCACGCCAAGCCGACGCCCATCTCCCAGCTGGCCCCGGACGTTCCCCCGGCCATCGCCCACGTGTGCATGGTCGCCATGAGCAAGGATCCGGACCACCGCTACCAGACCGCGCGGGAGATGGCCGCCGATCTGCGCATGGCCATGGCGGGCCGCAGCGACATGATGTACGCCCATCCGCTGGAGCCCGGGGAGGGCGCCGCGCCCCCGCGGCAGGCACCTGTCCAGCCCCGGCCCGCCGGGGGCCAGCAGACGTCCGCCAACACCGGGAGCCAGCAGACCGCCGGCCGCCAGCGGCGCAAGATCAACGTGCTCTGGTGGAGCGTCACGCTGCTGACCGCCCTGCTCGTGGTCGCCGGCCTCTGGTTCGGGATGCGCTATGTGCTGGACCGCGCCTTCAACGACGCGGAGGTTCCCTCCTTCGTCGGGATGGAGCTGGAGGCCGCCCAGCGGCTGGCGGACCGCAGCGGTCTGAAGCTCTCCCCGGTGGAGAACAACCATCCCACCGTCCCCGCCGGGCAGGTCGTCGCCCAGGCCCCGGACGTGGGCACCGTCCTCAAGAAGGGCGACACCGTGATCCTCACCGTCTCCAAGGGCCCGACCTCGCAGCTCGTGCCGGCCCTGGTGGGCATGACCACCCAGAACGCCATCGCCGTGGCCCAAGCCTTCGGCCTGACCCTCTCCGTCACCGAGCGCGTCGTCTCCCAGGAGGTACAGGCGGATTTCATCCTGACCCAGAGCCCGGATCCCGGCCTGGAGTGCCAGCCCGGCGACATCATCTACGTCACCGCCTCCGGCGGCATCGCCATCGTCCCGAAGGTCGTGGGCAAGCTCCTCTCCGTGGCCCAGGACACCCTGACCGCGGCGGGCTTCAATGTCTCGGCCCAGGTGTCCACGGTCTCGACCGAGGATACCAGCCTCCACGGGACCGTCGCGAGCCAGTCCCTCGAGCCGGACCGGGAGTACATCCGCGGCACCGGCATCACCCTGACGGTCTACCAGGTCCCCTCCATGCTCCACAGCGCGGAGGTCATGCTGGACCTCCCGGAGAGCGACCGGCTCCTCTCCGTCCGCGTCACGCTGGACATCACCGGCGGCGAGGTCACCGCCTTCCAGGGCGATTACACCGCCGACACCACCCGCCACCCCACCGTCCAGGTCACGAGCCAGCTCGCGGGCGCCTGCCTGATGCGGGTCTATATCAACGGGGAGTACAAGTATTTTGAGGAGATCACGCTGAAGTAGGGATCAAAGACTCAAGATAGCAATCGAAAAGAAGTCTCCGCGCACGCTTTGTGCCGGAGGCTTCTTTTCTTTCTTCCCTTTTTATGCTATCATGCTGGGGCGGGCCTCGCGGAGCCCGCGCATCCACGCGGCCTGAGCCTCAGCCCTCCGCCGCGATCCATATCTGAAGGGGCAGGACTTCTTCCTGTATCCCGGACCAACCGAAGGAGGCTCCTCTATGTTCAAGAGGCTGTTCACCACCCGCAACCTTGTTTTGAGCGCCATTTTGGCGGCGCTCTACGCCGCCCTGACCCTGCTGCTGGCCCCGATCTCCTACGGCGAGATCCAGTGCCGCGTCTCCGAGGCCATGACCATGCTGCCGGTGCTGCTGCCCCAGGCCATCCCCGGGCTGGCGGTCGGCTGCCTGATCGCCAACCTGATCGGCTCCGCCACCCCCTGGGACGTGATCTTCGGCACCCTGGCCACCCTGATCGCCGCCATCCTCACCTACCGCACCCGGAACGTGCTGACCGGCAAGGCCAAGCTGCCCCTGCTCAGCGCCCTGTGGCCCATCCTCCTCAACGCCCTGATCGTCGGCGCGGTGCTGAGCCTGACGCTGCACATTTCCTTCTTCGCCACCGCCCTGTCCGTGGGCATCGGCGAGGCCGTCGCCGTCGCCCTGGGCGTGCTGCTGGTCAAGGCGCTGGAGCGCGTCGATCTGAGCGCCTGGAAGATATAATATATCCATCGAAAACCCCCCGCGGTTCCGCGAAACCGATGGGGGGGTTCTTCGCTTTTTTCAGGTCAGAAAGCTTATACAAAACTCAAACAAGCCTACTATATCGCAAAAGACCGGCCCCTCTGTCGCTGCGGCGACATCTCCCCATCAGAGATGGGGAGATAGGGCGAAAGCGCAGTTCCTAAGAACCTCCCCAGCTTGCTGGGGAGGGGGACCGCCGCCCTCCGCGGGGCGGCGGTGGAAGGGCTGGTCTTGACGATTATTCATTTTGAGAATAGCCACCACTTAATATATATGCTCCAACAGCTTAACCTGCAATTGCGATGCTCCCTCTTTTGCCTGCTCAGAGAAATAACTGTTCGTAATTACCATTGCAACATCACAATGATATAGCTGTTTACCTGTAAATACTTCCTGAACAGCTTTAAAGCCAACGGGCGAACCTGTATACATTTTGCATTGCACAGCGCACTTTTGCCCATATAGATCCTCGCATATAATATCCACCCCTCTGTCTCCGCTTCCCTTAGTGACATGCACATTTGTAAAACCATTTTTCTCAAGTATTGAGGCTACATACGCCTCATACTCATAGCCATTTTTATAAAATCCTTTACATGCCTGTGCATTACCTTTTGCCTTTTGTTCGATTTCTTTTATGTATTGCTCGTGTTCTTGAATATGTAATTGATGTTCTTTCTCATTAAATGCTCTGATCATTTCCAGTTCTTTTCTGTGGGCTGCTCGTCTTGCTGCAAATCTTTCTTCTCTTCTTTCTGCTATTCTTGCTTCTCGCCTTTCTTCTATTCCTTCTTCACTTATCTGTTCTTCATTATCTATTCTGAGTTCATCGTCAGGATTCTTATCCGCATCAATACCATGTGCATATATTATCTGTTCACTTGTCTCTTTGATACTCGTCGATTCTGTTCCTTCGGTGATTGAACGCATAGCATCTGTTGAGCTTTGTCTGTATCTCTTTCTTTTCCGTCTTATAACTGCAAGCACAAAAAGAAGCACCATAAGTACTGCCAAAATGACTCCTGGCGCACTTATAGAGCTGTTAAACTCTGTCCGTATTTTATTATTATACTCTGTGCTTTCTAATTGATTATGCTCTTTTTCCCGCAAAGGTTCTGCAGTTGACTGAACCGTCAGTCTCCTTGTATTCCTAATAACAGCATCAGCCTTTGCCGAAACATATTCTTTGTCGTTGTTACCCATAGCAGCACTTCCGTATATGCGTTTTTCTCAAATAGAACGTTTTATTTGAGAATGGTCATATGGCAACAACTCCGAAGAAACAGGTTCTTCTTTACATAGAATCACATCAATATCAAAGATAGTCATGTTTCTCCACCAAGGCGCGTTCCCACACGCCCTCTTCCTTTTCGATCAAAGCCGGATTGGTATACTGAGCCAGCGCTCCGCGCATACTGCGTGGCCGAATGCTTTCATTCGGGGTGATAAACTCGTCCATGACCGTGATAATAATCCGCTGATTGGATTTGGCTGTCAGCTTTTCCAGCGGCTGAACCATCGTGCCGTCATAATATGCGGGAACAGCGTACACCGATACCGCCTCCTTTCTCTGTCAAATGCTGTGTTTTCATTATACCGTATATCTGCCTGGCATGCAAGCAGACGCTTTTCGGAATGATATGCAATTGGATGCTATTCCGCCAGCGCCTCCAGGAGCGTCAGGCTGTTGATCTTCCACTGTCCGCCCTCGCGGGTGAGCACCGCGCGGTAGCGCGCGCTCTGCCAGGCCGGGGGATAGACCGCCGAGGCGCCGCCGCGGGCCACCAGCTCCTCGGCGCGGCTGCCCTTGGCGCGGCCGTCGATGCGGGGGATGCGCTCGGTGATCTCCAGTCGGGCCGTGGTATCCCAGGGCCAGCACCAAAGGAAGCCCATCTCCAGCCGGTGGTCGATGCCGCGGATCGTGTAGTCCTGATAGGGGGTCGTCCCCTGCGTCACCGCGGAGAGGGCGGCGTCCCGGGCGATGAAGCCGGACTGGAAATACTTGTCCAGCTCGGAGATATCCTCCATCCCCATCACGACCTGGGCGCGGCGGGCCATGCCGTCCTTGAGCACCACCTGGATGTTCGCCACGTTCATGGCATAGTAGAAGGTGACGACCATCAGCCCCAAGACCAGGGCGATCGCGGCCAGGTGCTCCACCAGCCACCAGATCATTCGGCGAAGGTATTTCAAAGGGTATTCACCTCAGATTCGTCGGGGCCCGGCTCATCCCACCAGCGCCCGGAACACCACGGGCATCGCGCCCCGGCCGGGGGCGGCCTGGATGTGCAGGCCGGTCTCGTCCCGCGTCCAGGCCGGGGCCGCGCCGCCCTCCAGCGCGGTCAGCTCCCGCACCAGGCCGTGGAAGAGGGCGTGGCCCGTGTTCTGCAGGGCGAAGGCCGGCGCGTCGTAGCGGCCCTCCTCGCTCGGGGCCATGAAGATCAGATAGACCGCGTCGCCCTTGCGGGTGTAGCGCACGTCGCGGCTGGTGAAGGCCTTGCGCTGGCCGTCGGAGAACTGGCCCTCGACGATCTGGGTCGGGCCCTCGCCGAAGCGCTTCCACGGGCGGGTGCCGTAGACCGCCTCGCCGTTGACCCGCATCCAGGCGCCGATGGCGGAGAGCACCGCCCGGTCCTCCGGGCCGATGGTGCCGTCAGCCTTCGGCCCCACGTTCAGCAGGAAATTGCCGTTCTTCGACACCACATCCACCAGGTCGCGCACGAGATCCTCGGCAGGCTTGTAGGCGTTGCCCTCGGTATAGCACCAGGAGTTGTAGGCGATGGCGGTGTCCGTCTGCCAGACGTAGGGCTTCAGCTCCGCGAACTGGCCGCGCTCCACGTCCGGCACGGCGCAGCCGAAGGGGAAAGCGTCGTGCTTGTAGTTGATGACCATGGTCTCGCCCCGCTGCGCCGCGCGGTTGTAAGCGTAAGCCGCGAGCTTCTGCAGCCACGGGCGCACGTCCCTGTGCTGGATCCACCAGTCGAAATAGAGCATCTTCGGCCGGTAGCGGTCCACGAGCTCGCAGGTGCGCAGCAGCCAGTCCTCCATAAATTCCTCGCTGGGGGAGATGGCGGGCGCGATGTCGAAGTGGTTCATGCCCTCCGGCTCGGTGACGGAGGGCCAGTAGAGGTCGTCCCGGCTGTGGGAGGCCCGGACGTCGGAGTCAAAATTGCGCCCCTGCCCCTGGAACCAGTAGTGCTCCACCCGGTGGGAGGAGGCGCCGCAGACCATGCCGCGCGCGGCGCAGGCGGCGTGCACCTCGCCCAGCACGTCCCGCTTCGGCCCCATTTCATAGGCGTTCCAGCGGGAGAGGGCGGAGCGGTACATCTGGAAGCCGTCGTGGTGCTCCGCCACGGGCATCACATAGCGGGCCCCCGCCTCCGCGAAGAGCTCCGCCCAGGCCTCCGGATCGAACTTCTCCGCCCGGAAAAGGGGGATGAAGTCCTTGTAGCCGAACTTTGACTGCGGGCCGTAGGTCTTCACATGGTGCTCAAACTCCGGCGTGCCCTGGATGTACATGGAGCGGGAGTACCACTCGTTGCCGAAGGCCGGGACGCTGTACACGCCCCAGTGGATGAAGATGCCGAATTTCAGATCCCGGTACCACTCCGGGGCCTGATAGCGGGAGAGGGACTCCCAGTCGGCGCGGTAGGGACCCTGTTCGATGACCTTCTCAACGGCGCGCAGCCGCTCGGCGCAGGTTTTCATGGGACAGCCTCCATTCAATTTTCTTGTTCTTCTCCGCCCTGGGTCAGCTCCACCGTCGGCGCGTCGCTGTCGCCCGAGCCCTGGAGGATGGCGTTCATCTCGTTGATCATCTCCGCGTCGCGGAGGCTGAACTTGAACTCCACGCGGCGGGAGGCGTCCTTGTTCTCCGAGCCGTCCGCGTTGAAAACCAGGTCGGAGGAGGAGCGCCCCTTGGCGGTCAGGATGTCCTGGAGCATGGTCCGCTGGCTCCCGTTCACGATGCCGAGGCAGTAGATCGCCACGGCCAGCGCCCGGTTCTGGCTCAGGCGCAGATTGGGGATATACTCGCCGGCGGAGTCCGTGTGGCCCTCGATGATGATCTCGCCCAGATAGTCCTTGTACTCCGGGCGGAGCAGCACGCCGAGATAGACCGGCAGGAAGCGGTTGAGCAGGGCCTGGCCGTCGGGCTGGATCTCGTAGGAGTTGGTCTTGAAGAAGACCGCGCTCTCCAGGGTGATGTCGCCGTTGGCGTCGATGGTCGCGGCCAGGTTGCTCCGCGCCAGGGCGCGGCTGAGCTCCTCCACGATCTCCGAGCGCACGCCCACCATGGCGTTGAGCTCCTGGGTTTTCAGGCGGAACTGGGTCTGCTGCTGCTCCAGCTGCAGCTGGAGGGCGGAGAGCTCCGTCTCCTTTGCCGCCAGGGTGGCCTTGGCGCTGTCCAGCTCCTCCTGCTGGCCGATCAGGATGATCGTCTGGTTTTCCAGCTCGGTGGACTTGGCGTCCAGGTCGATGCGCAGCTTGTCCAGCTCCGCCGACTGGGCGTCCAGCTTCCCCTGCTGGATGATGAGGATCCCCTCCTGCTCGTCCAGCTTCACCTGCTGGGCGTCGAGGAGGCTCTTCTGGTTGTCGAGCTCCCGCTGCTTGGTCTCGATCAGGCCGTTATAGTGGTAGAGGTTGAAGACGATGAACAGCACGAACACCAGCACCAGCGCGGCCATGATGTCCGAGTAGCTGATCCAGTAGGAGTTGCCGCCGCCGCGGCCGGCGCGGCGGTTGTGTGCCGCTTGTCGGGCCATGCTCTCAGGCCTCCTCCCGCGCCTTGCCGTCCGCCATGGTCTGGCCCATGGCGGTCAGCGTCTTCTGCAGCTGGCTGAGCGCGGCGGTCTCGCCCTCCGCGGCGGCAGTCTGGCGCTCGAGCAGGCGGTTCATGGCCTGCATCTCCGCGCTGAAGCCGTCCAGCAGCCGGGAGATCTCCCCGACCTTGCCCGCGAAGGCCTCGCACGCCTTCGCCAGCGCCTCCTTCTGCGCCCCGGTGTCCGCGTAGTCTCCGACCGCGCGGGCCAGCTTCTCCTGCTCCTTCTGCAGGGAGGCGATCAGGCTGGCCTGGTCGCCGGCGGCGGTCTGCATGCTGCCCAGCAGGTTCGAGGCGCTCTGCTCGAAGCCCTCGTCCCGCTGCCGCGCCACGGTCAGCTCGCCGACATAGCGCTCGAAGTGCTTCATCATGTCCGTGGAGACCGTGCCGAGGCGGATCACGTCGGAGGTGATGGACTGGGCCGCGCCGATGGTCTGGTTCAGCCGCTCCTGGGAGATCTGCTGCTGCTGGTTGACACCGGCGAGGGTGCGCCCCAGCTCCAGGAACTCGTTGTTCATCGCGGCGTTGAGCCGGGAGAGGAAGAGGTCCGTCATCTGCTGCATGCCCGCCAGCTGCGACTGGGTGGCGGCCATGAGGAACTTGTCCATCGAGGCGGCCACGGGGTGCATCGCGCGGCCCACCGCCAGCTCGATGGAGGCGGCCATCCGGCCGGAGACGTTCTCCGTCACCTCGCCCAGGAGGCGGTTGCGGTCCTGGTTCTGGCAGATCAGCTGCACGTCGTTGTCCAGCGGCCGCTGCATCGCCAGGGTCGTGAAGCTCTCCACAAAGTCGTCGATCGCCCGGTAGCTCGAGCCCTGGGCGATGCGGTTGAGCATGTTGAAGGCCAGGGCGCAGCTGACGCCCGCCACCGAGGTGCCGAAGGCGAAGCGCATGCCGGTGATCAGCGTCTGGATCCCGGCCATCATCTCCTCAGTGGCCGAGGTGTTCAGGCCCGCCAGGCCCCGCGTCATGCCGATAAAGGTGCCCAGGATGCCCAGGGAGGTCAGCAGGTTCGGGATCAGCTCCGCCAGCTGCGCGTTGCCCGGGCCGTGGGTGACGGTGTCGTCGTTGATATAGTCCTCCACCGCGCAGGGCAGGCCCCGGCGGTCCAGCTGCTCCGCGTTCTGCAGGAAGCGGAGCCAGCAGCCCTTCAGCCGCTTGCCCATGAAGCGGGTCTCCTGCCAGACCGGCCGCTCCCCGGGGTTATGCTCGCCCGCGTGCTCCTGCAGGCTCGCGATCGCCCGGCGCAGGGCCCTCGTGGTCGTCCAGAGCGGGATCAGGCACTTGAAAAGCCCGATCAGCGTCACCGCCGCGATGCAGCCATAGATCAGCCATTCCGTCAGGCTGCCCTGCAGGGCCGTCTGCACAGAGGTCCAGAATGAAGTCAAAAACGCGGGCACGGGCCGAGCCTCCCTCCGTTACAGGTAAAGTCCGAGGACGAAAATACAAAAAGCAGTCTATACCACGTATATTTTACCCGAAACCGCCCGCTTTGTAAACAGGTTTTGTAACATTGTTGACAATTTCGTCATAATTGACATCGGTAAGTCTCTGTGATATGCTTCTCTTCGTTGTACAAGAGATGGGCAACCGCCCAGAAGCTGCCCGCTGGATTCTGTTCAGTGGGAGGTGATGCGCATGTCAAATCTTGAACTTTTCATGGTTCTGCTTGCCGTCACAAGTCTTGCGCTGACGATCTACTTCGGAATGCGCAAATGACAAAAGCTCCTGAGCAGTTGCAGCTGTTCAGGAGCTAACTCTGGTTTTACCAGTGGGAGCTTCCAGCACTCACATTGTACAACAGCAGCGGCGCCGTGTCAAGCGGGCCGCTGTTTGATTGGTTTGGGGTTATCGGACGCAGAGGCAGTCATACCAGTGCACATAAACCTGGCCGTTGACGGTGATCCGTTCATTCTCCGGGAGAAGCTCCGACCATCTCCCGCCGTAGCGCTCGACCGCCCAGTCGTCCCGGTTGAAGCGGCGCCACAGCACCGTTCGGCCGTCGCGGCTGATGAACTGCTCGCTCACCATGCCCTCCATATACATGCCCAGATCCATCAGGCAGATCGTCTCATGCTTTTTTCCGTTCAGCGTCAGGTCGCAGCGGCCCACCACATCGACCGGGGCGGCCGCGGCGGCTTCCCCCACGGTAATCACGCTGCCGCTTCTCTGAATCGTGCCCTTCGGCTCCAGATGGGTGGGCATACCCCGGTTGTCCTCGCCGAAGCCCCAGCTGTCCATGAAAGCCTCGCCATCCAGAAAGGTCGTCAGCTTCCGCACTCCCTGCTCCAGATGCTCGGCGGAGAGGAACCGGGTGTACCCGTCCTTCTCCTGCCCGATAAAGATCCACTCCTCCTGCCCGCCGCTGGAATCATTCACGGCCTCCCGCATGGGGTCGCCGCTGTCCAGCGCCGCCTGACGGAGGACGCTCGCCCGGATGGCCACGCCGTCCAGCCCGTGGACGCTGGCTGGCCCGAGGACACGCATCTCATAGGCGATGTCCAGCTTTCTGGACGGCAGGTCATACATCCCCCATACCAGCCGCTCGCCGAGGCGCGGGATCACAAACCATCCCATCAGCTCCTCGCAGACGACGGGGAAGGCGGGCTCGTTGCTCCATTCGATCGTATACGCCGGCAGCAGGTCCGGCAGCGTCAGTGTCTGTTCGTTCTTCATCTGAATCTCTCCTTTCGGCTGATAGGGGTAGGCCGCGCGGAAGCGGCTGCGGGCGGCGCTCATGCGGCTCTTGACCGTCCCCTCCGGGATCCGGAGCCGGGCCGCGATCTGCCGCTGCGAGAGGTTTTCCGCATAAAACAGGCGGAGCATCATCCGGTCCCGCTCCGGGAGCCGCTCCAGCGTCTCCTCCACGGCGGACTCGCCGGCGCTTGTGTCCGGCCGCTCCGGGAGGCTCTCCATCGGCACCTCCCGGTTTCGGGCCTGCGCCCGGTACCAGTCCGCGCACTTTCTCCGGGCGATCCCCAGAATCCACGGCAGAAAGGACGTCCGCTGACGGAGGGACGGGAAGCTCTGAAAGGCCGCCAGCCAGGTCTCCTGAAGGATGTCCTCCGCGTCCGCACGGCCGCTCACCCGCGCCTTGACCCAGCGCTCGACCGCCGTCCTGCTCGCCGCGAGGAGCTGTTCAAAGTCCTCCACGCGCTCACCCCCTGTCATGCATCAAACCGGTTTTCACCCCTATAGTCGTTTTCCGGACCGGAAAGGTTCATGCTGATCAAAAAAAGCGCAAACAAGCCCGGGCCGGCGCTAAGCTGCCAGCCCGGGCCAAATGCCGCTCAGGTCTTCCCCGCCATCTCCTCCGCGATGCGCTCGACGTGCCGGCGGGCGACGCTCGCGGCGGCCTCGGCCTCGGCCTGGGTCTGGGGGCGGTCGCCCATCAGGGAGACAAACTGGGAGACCTTCAGGCCGAGGGCCTCCTGCATGGAGGCGTCGGAGCCCGCAGGGGCCACCAGATAGTAGCACAGCAGACTGTCCTGCTGGCCGATGCGGTGGGCGCGGTCCTCGGCCTGGGCATGGACGGCGGGGGACCAGTCCAGCTCCCCGAAGACCACACAGGTGGCCCGCTGCAGGTTCAGGCCGGAGGCCGCCCGCAGGGACACGCAGAGCAGGTCGGTCTTTCCCTCCATGAAGCGGGCCGCCGCCCGCTCCTTCTCCCCGGCGGACTCCCGACCGGTGATGAAGCCGGGGTGATAGCTCCGCAGCTCCTGCCGGTAGAGGTCCATCACCTCGTGGTGGTGGGCGAAGAGCAGCACCTTCTCGCCCGCCTCCAGCATCGCCCGGACGAACTGGCAGACGAAGGGGGCCTTCGCGATGCCGGTGGCCTGCCGGGCCCGCTGGCTGATGGTCTCCTCCAGCAGGGCCTTCTCCTGCCGGGTGAGGGCGGCGTCGTTCTTCCAGCGCAGCACCTGGGGTAGGACGGGGGCCATCAGCTTCGCGTAGACCGCGTCGTTCCAGTCCAGCTCCTGCACGAGCCGGCGCTTGGGCGGCAGCTCCTTGAGCACCTGCTCCTTGGTGCGGCGGAGCATCAGCCCCTCCCGGCGCAGATAGTCGCCCAGCAGCTCCGGTTTGGCGACGATGTTGTTGCCGTAGCCGTAGCACCACTCCCGCGTGAAGGACTCCCAGTCCCCCAAAAAGTGGAAATCCAGGATGTTGATCACGTTCCAGATCTCGCCGCCGCGGTTGTAGATCGGCGTGCCGGAGAGGCCGTAGACCCGCTGGCAGCTCTCGGAGAGGAGGGAGGCGGCAGAGTATTTCTCCGTCCCCGCGTGGCGCAGCTCCTGCGCCTCGTCGAAGATCACACAGCGGAAGGGGAGGGCCGGCAGCGTCTCCTTCCACCCGCGCAGCAGCAGGTAGTGCATGATGTAGAGATCCGCCTCGGGCAGATCGTAGGGCTTGAGGCCCGTGATGATATGCACCCGGGGGAGGCGTCCGTTCAGCCGCAGGAAGCGCAGGGCCTCCTCCCGCCAGTTGCGGGTCAGGTGCGGCGGCGGGACGATCAGCGCGGGGAAGAGCTTCTCGCTGGCGAGGCAGGCCAGGGCCTGCACCGTCTTGCCCAGGCCCATCTCGTCGGCCAGCAGGCACCGGTCGTGGGCCAGCAGAAAGGCGAGCCCCTCCTGCTGGAAGGGCATGAGCTTGCCCTCGAAGGCGCCCTCCGGCGGCTCGGCCAGCTGCGGCATCCGGGCCGCCTGCTCCTGCCGGACGGCGAAGCGCCGCGCCTCCGCCACCGCCTCCTCCCAGCGGGCGAGGTCGCGCATGGCCACCTGCAGGGGGAAGCGCAGCATCAGCCAGCACAGGTCCGCCACCATCCGCCGGTGGGCGGTGAAGCGCGCCTCCCCGCGCTTCGCGCCCGCCGAGCCGGGGAAGAGCCGCTTGCACAGCTCCGTCACCGAGGGATCGGCCTTCACGACCCAGCAGCGGGAGCGCCGGTTGTAGGAGAGCGTGCCGTAGCAGCGCGCCCCGGGCGGGGGTTCCATATGCCTGAGATAGAGGGGAAGCAGCTCCTCCTCCGGCTCATGGGCCGGGGGGGCCGGCTGCGCGGGCGGCGCGGGTACGTCAAAAGGCCCTTCCGGCTGTTCCGTCTCCGGAAGGGTGAAATCGTAGGTGTCAGGCCGTTCCGTCAAAGCGCTATCCCCCATAGGCGGTTCAGACAGAGATTCCGGACGGGCTTGCCCGCCAGCGTCCGGGGCAGGTCCACCGTCCGCTCGGTGAGCAGGACCAGGGCGGTCACCTCCGGGAGGGCGGCATAGCGCGCCAGCTGCGCGCGCACCCGGGCGCGGTCCACCGGCCCGCGCTTGATCTCCACGCACACGCCCCCGCAGAGGAAGTCCGCCCGGCAGCGGGGGGCCAGCCTCGCCTCGTGGACGAAGGGAATCCCGCCCGCCGTCAGAGCCTCCGCCGCCAGGCCGTGCAGCGCGGCCTCGTCCCGCTGGGGCGGCAGGCGCAGCGCCCGCAGCGCCGCGCAGACCCGCTCCAGCTCCGCGTCCGCGCTCACCGTCTGCGGGCCAGTTCCGCCCAGATCTCCCCGGGCTTGACGCCCCGGTCGTAGAGCAGCACCAGCAGGTGGTACATCAGGTCGGCGGCCTCGTAGACGACCTCCTCGCGGCTGTTCTTCATCGCCGCGATGATGGTCTCGCTGGCCTCCTCGCCCACCTTCTTGCAGATCTTCTCGATGCCCTTGTCCAGCAGATAGTTGGTGTAGGAGCCCTCCTGCGGGTGGGCCTTCCGATCCTCGATCACCCGGTAGACCCGCTCCAGGATCTGCGGGGACGGCGGCAGCTCGTCCTCCTCCGGGGTCAGCACCGCGTTGAAGAAGCAGCTGTGCGCCCCGGTGTGGCAGGCCGGGCCGGTCTGCTCCACGGTCAGCAGGATCGCGTCCCCGTCGCAGTCGTAGGAGAGGCCCAGCACCTTCTGCACATGGCCGGAGGTCTCCCCCTTGCGCCAGCGCTGCTGCCGGGAGCGGCTGTAGTAGGTGGCCCAGCCGCTTTCGAGGGTCTCCCGCAGGGCCGCCTCGTCCATCCAGGCCAGCATCAGTACCTCGCCCGTGGCCGCGTCCTGGGCGATGGCGGGCACCAGGCCCTGGTCGTTGAATTTGATTTGGGTCATGTCCATGCGCTCTTGTCACTCCTTTTCCAGCGCCAGCGCCTCCTCGAGGGTGAACGCCTTCTCATACAATGCCTTACCCAGGATCGCCCCGGCGCAGCCCGCGTCCCGCAGAGCCCGCAGGTCGTCCAGGCTGCTGACGCCGCCGGAGCCGGTGACCCGCAGCCCCGTCTCCCGGATGAGGGCGGCGGTGGCGGCGGTGTTGGGGCCCGCCATCATGCCGTCCCGGCTGACGTCGGTGTAGATCACGGTCTCCACCCCGGCCTCCTTCACCCGCAGACCCAGCTCGACGGCGGTCAGCCGGGTGGTCTCCACCCAGCCCCGGGTGGCCACCAGGCCGTCCTTCGCGTCGATGCCCACGGCGATCTGCCCCGGCCAGCGGGCGCAGGCCGCCTCCACCAGGGCCGGGTTCTCGCAGGCGGCAGTGCCAAGGATGCACCGGCTGACCCCCAGGTCGAACCGGGCCGCCAGGTCGTCCAGGCTGCGCAGCCCGCCGCCCAGCTCCACCGGCCCGCCGAAGGCGCGGACGATCTCCCCGATCAGGGGCAGGGCCCGGGTCGCCCCGTCGAAGGCCGCCTCCAGGTCCACCAAGTGCAGCCAGCGCGCGCCCCGGCCGCGCAGATCCCGGGCGATCTCCGCCGGGTCCCCGTAGACGGTCACGTCCGTCCGCACGCCCTTGCGCAGGCGCACCGCCTGCCCGCCCATCAGGTCAATGGCTGGGTACAGCTCCATGCGTTCCCACTTCCTCCGTCCGATATCGGGTGTTTTCCGCGCCATTCCACGCGTTTTCAGTTCTCCGCGGTGCTGAAGGCGATGCCGGTCACGGTGAAAGCCTTCTGCTCCGTGGCGGTGGTGGGCTGGATGGTCACGGTGTGCTCCACCGGCGTCTTGCCGTCGTAGGCCAGAGTCACCTCGCTCTGGCCCCAGCTGTCGTTCTTGCCGCCCACGATGGCCACCACCTTGCCGTCCACGCGGATCTGGGCCCGGCCGTAGGCCTCGCCCTTGACGGAGCGCCAGGCGATGAGCAGCTTGCTGAAGGTCGCGGTGAAGGTCAGCGGCGCGGCGCCGTCCTCGCCCCGGTGGGCGAAGTTGGGGCCGCAGACCCTGCCGAGGCTGGGGGTCTTGTAGGCCTGCTTGTCGTCGTGCAGGAAGCCGCCCCGGTCGAAGCCGTACTGCTCCAGGCCCTCCGTGTCCCCGAAGATGCGGGTCAGCCCCATGTAGGCCGTGCCGAAGGCCGGCTCCGCGTCCAGGCGCACGTCCGCCGCGCTGTCCGGCGCGGCCGCCGCCGCGTCCACGGACGCCAGCAGGCAGTCCGCCATGACACCGTGGCCGAGGGAGGTCGGGTGGTAGTCGTCAGAGAAGAACTCCGCCTTCGTCCACTCCTGCCCCACATGGGGGTAGGCGCTGTCGCGGATGGAGACCATCATCAGGTCATAGGTCTCGCCCACGCGGCGCAGCTCGTCCTGCAGGTTCCAGCCGCCCCAGAAGACAGCGAAGAGGAGGATCACCGCCGGCTGGTTCGGGAGCTCGAGCAGCTCCTTGACCAGGGACTCGTAGCACTGGTGCTTGGTGGGCTCGCCGCCGTCGTTCACCGCGAACTCCACGATGATCAGATCCGGCAGGTTGTCTGCGTCCTTCACATGGGCGAGGATGTCCCGCTCGTAGCGCATGATGCCGAAGGTGGAGGGCGTCCCGCCCACGCCGGCGTTGATCAGGTGGACGTTGGCGCCGCCGTCGGCCCCGTAGCGGGCCCGGAAGCCCTCCGCGAAGCGGGAGACATAGCACTCCGTGGGCCGCTTGGCGCCCGCGCCCTCGGTGATGGAGCCGCCGATGGCCGCGATGGTGATCTCCTCGCCCGCCCTGGCGCGCTCGATCACCTTTTTCAGCCGCAGATTGCTCCCGAGGGACACCTGCGCGTCCTGCAGCATGGCCTGATACCAGGCCTCCTCCCCGCGGGGGTTGAAGGTCGGGCTCTCCGCCCGGGCAAAGGATACACCCATCATCATCACCGCCATCCAAAGCGCGATCAGCCGCTTCACGACGCACACCCTCCTTAGCATTCCTGAAAAAAGACGGGGCAGAGACGGGGAAAGCCCGCTCTGCCCCGGGGGAACAAAACCTTGCTTACTTGCTGACCAGCTCCAGCGTGTCGCGGGCGATCATGATCTCCTCGTTGGTGGGGATGACCAGGATCTTCACCGGGCTGTCGTCGGTAGAGATGACGCACTCGGTGGCGTGTCCGTCCGCGCAGGCCGCGTTGCGGGCGTGGTCGAGCTTCGCGCCCAGCCAGCCCATGTTGCCCATGATGCGCTCGCGCAGGGGGCCGTTGTTCTCGCCGATGCCGGCGGTGAAGACGATCATGTCCACGCCGCCCATGGCCGCCGCGTAGGAGCCGATGTACTTCTGGATGCCGTAGACCAGCATGTCGCGGGCCAGCATGGCGTCGCCGTCATAGTTGTCCGCCGCCGCGTCCACGTCGCGCATGTCGTTGGACTTGCCGCCGATGCCCAGCAGACCGGACTGCTTGTTCATCATCGTCAGCACCTCGTCCACGGTCATGTGCTCGTTGTTGGCGATGAACTGCACCACCGCGGGATCGCAGGTGCCGCAGCGGGTGCCCATCAGCAGGCCGTCCAGAGGCGTCAGGCCCATGGAGGTGTCCACGCACTTGCCGTCCACCACGGCGGAGAGGGAGGAGCCGTTGCCCAGGTGGCAGATGATGATCCGCTGGCCCAGGGGGCTGATGCCCAGGAACTCGCACACCCGCTTGCTCACATAGCGGTGGGAGGTGCCGTGGAAGCCGTACTTGCGCACGCCGTACTGGGTGAAGTACTTCTTCGGCACGCCGTACATATAGGCCTTGGGCGGCATGGTCTGGTGGAAGGCGGTGTCGAAGACGGC
>CAMVAJ010000035.1 GCA_947165425.1 uncultured Clostridia bacterium | reverse complement strand
ACAAGGATCACATCAACATCCACACCGTGAACTGGTACTACAACGACGGCACCGACGCGCTGAAGTCCTACAACGACTTCAAGGCCGGCATCCTCTCCGGCTGCGGCCTGACCGGCTCCGCCGTGGAGCAGGCCAAGGTGGATGGCATCTTCGACGATCACTACTATGTGTCCGCCACCGACGCCACCTCCTTCATGGGCTTCTTCAACATCAACCGTACCGCGTTCTCCAACTTCAACGACGCGACCAAGGCCGTCTCCCCCCAGACCGTGGAGGATGCCGCCCGCACCAAGGCCGCCATGCAGAACCTGCACTTCCGCCGCGCTCTGCTGATGAGCCTGGACCGTGGCGCCTACAACGCTCAGTCCGTCGGCGAGGAGCTCAAGTATGCTTCCCTGATCAACTCCTACACCCCCGGCAACTTCGTCACCATCGACGAGGAAGTGACCGTTGACATCAACGGCACGCCCACCACCTTCCCGGCCGGCACCTACTACGGCGAGATCGTGCAGGCGCAGCTGACCGCCGACGGCGTTAACGCCAAGGTCTGGGACGCTGAGACCCAGATGAGCTCCGGCTTCGACGGCTGGTACAACGTTGAAAACGCCAAGGCTGAGCTGGCCATCGCGGTGGCCGAGCTGGCCGAGCAGGGCGTGGTCATCGACGCGGATCATCCGATCTACATCGACGTGCCCACCTTCACCGGCAGCGAGCAGTACAACAACCGCTCCGAGGCCCTGAAGCAGTCCGTTGCGGGCGCTTCCGACGGCTTCATCGTGGTCAACAAGGTTGACTGCCCCACCTCCGGCGACTGGTACTATGCCGGCTACTACTACAACCTCGGCTACGAGGCCAACTTCGACCTGTGTGACCTGTCCGGCTGGGGCCCCGACTACGGCGATCCTCAGTCCTACCTGGACACCATGCTGCCCGACTATGCCGGCTACATGGTCAAGGCCCTGGGCGTGTTCTGATTTCAAACCCATTTCACGCCAAGCAATTCTGCCGGGGTAATCCCCGCGCGGAATCGACATGAAGGCACGGGGGATGACGGCAACGTCATCCCCCAAGCCGGTTTATGGTGAGAGTGATCGTATGACAAAATATCTGCTTCGGCGCTTCCTGCACGGCCTTGTGTCCGTGATCATCGTGGTCGCCATCGTCATGCTGCTGATCTATTCCTGTCTGGATCGTCAGCTCATTTTTGCGCAGGATCCTGTCTACACGCAGCTGGGCAACAACCAGAAGATCGTGTACCAGTACCGCAAGTGGGAGGACTACGGCTATATAGACTACGTCCCCTACGCAGAATGGCTGCAGGCCATCGCGGCCAAGGGCGAGATCGCGGCCGATCAGGTTTCTCCCCTCGCCGCCTTCGCCAAGAAGTCAGGCGGCGACAGCGAGGAAGTTGCGGAGTATGTCTCGCGGTTCACTCAGTATTATGAATCCCAGGGCTATCAGGTCACCCGCCTCGACGCCAAGGTGACCAAGAACAAAGTGGCCCCCGGCGGCCAGCAGCAGCTTTTCGCCTACAAGGATAAGCCCCTGCTGGGCCGGCTGTGGAACTATCTGACCGGTCTGATCTCGGTCGATAACATCCACTATGTCAAGGAGGACATCGGCGAGCGCGGCCTCACCTTCACCCTCCACGACCCCGTCTACGGCGGCACGAC
The DNA here is from genome assembly GCA_947165425.1 of uncultured Clostridia bacterium. Taxonomy (GTDB): domain Bacteria; phylum Bacillota; class Clostridia; order Christensenellales; family Aristaeellaceae; genus RUG11272. Next base: position 20,970 of record CAMVAJ010000035.1, on the reverse strand, counting down.
CTTCTCCCCCGCCATCATCGGCAACGGGACGCTGCACAAGTATCTGCTCTATTTCGACGGGCGTTTCCCCTTTATCCACCAGAATATCGGTTCAATCAATCTGGGCAAGTCCTACACCGTCAACTCCGGCGTGGACGTGTTCCACAGCATGAACTCACCCCAGGGCTCCTACGTTTCCCGCATGATCACCTATCCCACCGGGCTGACGGAGATGAGCGCCGACGATCTGCACAGCGCCACCTACGCGCCCGGCTCCCGCGATGCCAGCATGGTCAACCGTGACCGTTTCACCGACGACTATACCGCCGTCACGACGGTCAAGGGCGGCCTCTCGCAGGTCGGCTACTCCTTCGTCATCGGCATCATCGCGGTGTTCATCGCCTATCTCCTGGGCGTACCGCTGGGCATTATCATGGCCCGCAAAAAGGACAAGCTCATCGACAAAATCGGCACGATCTACATCGTGTTCATCATCGCGGTGCCCTCCCTGGCCTACATCTTCCTTTTTAAGGCCATCGGCTACGCGATGGGGCTGCCCACCACCTTCAACATGGACTCCACCGACTGGCGGATGTTCGCCCTGCCCATCATCTCCCTGGCCCTCCCCTCGGTGGCCAACCTGATGAAGTGGCTGCGGCGTTACATGATCGACCAGATGAACTCCGACTACGTCAAGTTCGCCCGCTCGGGCGGCCTGAGCGAGCGCGAGATTTTCACCCGCCATATTCTGAAAAACGCAATCATTCCCCTGGTCCACGGCATCCCCGGCACCGTGCTGGGTGCGCTGATCGGCGCGATCATCACCGAGCGCGTCTACGTCGTCCCCGGCGCCGGCAACCTGCTGACCAAGGCTATCAATATGTATGACAACGGCGTCATCGTCGGCGTCACCCTGTTCTACGCCATGCTCTCCGTCATCTCCATCATCCTGGGCGACGTGCTGATGAGCATCGTGGATCCCCGGATCTCCTTTACACAGAAAGCGAGGTGAGCGGCATGAGCAATCAGAACAACCTGGTCAACCTGGATGATCTCCACATGAGCGACGAACAGCTTTTTGCCCACGTCGACCACAGCAATCTGGAGTCGGAGAAGATCACCGCACCCCGCTACTCCTACTGGAAGAGCGTGTTCCGCGTCTTCTTCCGCAAGCGGGTCAACATCGTGATCCTGTCCATCTTCGCCGTGATCCTACTGTTCACCTACATCTACCCCCTGACGGTGAACTACGATCCCTTCAAAAACCTGATGGACTCCACCGCCAAGCATCTGCTGCCGAGCAAGGCCATCGAGCGCTTCGGCAGCTCCATTGAGTGGATCCTCGGCACCGGCGCCTCCGGCCAGTCCACTTTCGACGCAGTCTGGTTCGGCAGCCGAATCTCCGTGACGATGGCCTTCATCTGCGCGGCCATCAACCTGACCGTCGGCGTCGTCATCGGCGCGGTCTGGGGCTTCTCCAAGAAGGTGGACATCGTGATGATGGAGGTCTACAACATCATCGGCAACGTCCCCTACATTCTGTTTATCTCCGTGCTGGTGCTGATCTTCTCCGCCGGCTTCTGGACCATGGTCTTCGCCCTGACGATCACGGGCTGGCTGGGCATCGCCTACTTCATCCGCACGCAGGTCATCATCATCCGGGACCGCGAGTACAACCTCGCCTCCCGCTGCCTGGGCACCCCCATCACCCGCATCGCCGTGAAGAACATTCTGCCCTTCATGACCTCCGTCATCGTGACCTTAGCCGCAACGGAGATCCCCTCCTATATCTCCTACGAGGTGTTTCTTTCCTACATCGGCATGGGTATGTCGGACATGTCCCTGGGCCGCCTGATCTACCAGGCGGAGAACGCCATGCTGACGCCTGGCTGGCAGTTTGAGTTCTGGTCGCCTGTCGCCGTGGCCTCCATCATCACGATCGTGCTGTATGTGGTAGGCCAGAATCTGGGCGACGCCTCCGACCCAAGAACACATATGTGAGGTGCGGCATGGATTACACAAAAGATCAGAATACCATCTTGTCCGTCAAGGACCTGGTGGTCAAATTCCGGGTGCGCGGCCGAATTCTGACCGCCATCCGGGGCATCGACCTAGATATCTATCAGGACGAGTGCATCGCCATCGTGGGTGAGTCCGGCTCTGGCAAGTCCGTTTTCACCAAGACCTTCGCCGGCATGCTGGACACCAACGGCTTCATCGAGCAGGGAGACATCATCTTTGACGATCCCAGCCTGGCCGACACGGACGTCGCCCTCACCCCCGCCATCCGCCGCATCCTCGTCAAGACCGAGGAGAAGCTGAACGAATATGCCAAGCTGGAGAAAGGCTCCGAGATCTTCCTGCTGATGGAGGACCTCAAGCGCAAGGAGGCCGAGCGCTTCAGCCTCTCCCCCGAGGAGGAGCAGGCCCTCGAGGACGAGCTGCGCGAGCTCGTCTTCCAGCGGACCGAGCTGTTCAACCTCAAGCAGACCCTGGACACCGGCAAGGAAAAACTCAAGATCAAGGAGACGGCCCGCAGAATCGATGAGCTGGACGCCCAGATCAAGCAGAAGCAGGCCGGCAAGCAGGCCCGGATCCAGTCCCGCAAGGCCCAGGCCAAGGCGGACACCGCCGCCTCGAAGGACTATGAGGACAAGCTCGCCGCCCTGAAGGCCCGCTACGAAGAGTCCGTCAACCACGACATCAGCCCGGAGACCCAGGCGCGCAACAAGGTGCTGGCCAAGGAGGTCGCCCTGTCCATCGGCCGCTATACGCCGGTGAAGCGTGCCAAGGCCCACCGCCGGCTGCTGCAAGAGCTGAAGAAGGCGATGCAGCGCGGCGTGGATCTGACGGATGAGGCCACGCTGAATTCCGTCTTTGACCCGGTCACCTTCCGGGTCAAGTTCCTCAGCGAGTCCCCCCAGCGCCTCCACGGCACCTGTATCCTCAATCTTGCGAAGGTGCAGGATCCCAGCGACTGGACCAAGATCCGCGGCACCCGTATCGCGACGGTCTTCCAGGACCCCATGACCAGCCTGAACCCCATCATCACCATCGGCAAGCAGATCACCTCCGTCATTCTCAAGCACCAGCAGTGCTCCGAGCTGGAGGCTCGCAAGCGCGCCCTGGAGCTGATGATCAAGGTGGGCATCCCGAACGCGGAGAAGCGCTTCGACGACTATCCCTTCCAGTATTCCGGCGGCATGCGGCAGCGCATTGTCATCGCCATCGCCCTGTCCTGCCAGCCGAAGATCCTGATCTGCGACGAGCCGACCACCGCCCTGGATGTGACGATCCAGGCACAGATTCTCAAGCTTCTCAAGGATCTGCAGAAGGAATTCAACTACACCATCGTCTTCATCACCCACGACCTGGGCGTGGTCGCCAACATGGCCGACCGCGTCGCCGTGATGTACGCCGGCCAGATCATCGAGGTGGGCACGGTGGAGGAGATCTTCTACGACCCGCGGCACCCCTACACCTGGGCGCTGCTGTCCTCCCTCCCCCAGCTGGCGCAAAAGAACACGGAGCTCTACTCCATCACCGGCACGCCGCCATCGCTGTACAACAAGATCACCGGCGATCCCTTCGCACCCCGCAATCCCTACTGCATGACCATCGACACTCTGAAGGAGCCCCCCATGTTCCAGGTCAGCCCGACCCACTTCGCCAAGACCTGGCTGGAGGACCCGCGGGCTCCGAAGGTAAAGAAGCCGGAGATCATCGAGAACATCCACGAGAAGCTGATTGAAGCATTTAACATTTAGGAGGAACCGCCGTGGCTGACAAACAGACCGTTCAAGCCCATCTCCCCGAGCATGGGCCCATCAATCCCGATGGCCGCGAGGTTCTCCTCTCTCTGCGCAACGTGGACATCACCTTCGGCAAGGACGAGAACGCCGTCAAGGCCGTCAAAAACGCATCTTTCGACATTTTCAAGGGCGAGACCTTCTCCCTGGTGGGCGAGTCCGGATCCGGCAAGACCACCATCGGCCGCGCCGTCATCCGGGTCAACCCCTGCGCCGCCGGCGAGATTCTCTACAAGGGTGTCCGGATCTCCGGCAAGATTCCGCGCTCCCTGGACCGGGAGGTCATCCGCAACATCCAGATGGTGTTCCAGGACCCCGCCGCCTCCCTGAACGAGCGCGCCACCGTGGACTACATCATCTCCGAGGGCCTGTATAACTTCCACCTCTACGAGAACGAAGCAGACCGGGTTCGCAAGGTGGAGACCATGATCAACGAGGTCGGCCTGCTGCCGGAGCACCTGACGCGCTACCCCCACGAGTTCTCCGGCGGCCAGCGCCAGCGCATCGGTCTGGCCCGGGCCATGGTCATGGAGCCGGAGCTGGTCATCGCCGACGAGCCTATCTCGGCGCTTGACGTGTCCATCCGCGCCCAGGTGCTGAATCTGCTGAAGAAGTTCCAGCGCGAGCGCGGCATCACCTATCTCTTCATCGCTCACGACCTATCCATCGTCCGCTTCATCTCCGACCGCATTGCCGTCATCTACAAGGGCGATATCGTGGAGATCGCAGAGACAAGCGAGCTGTTCGACTATCCTCTCCACCCCTACACGCGCTCCCTGATCTCCGCCATCCCGATCCCGGATCCGAAGCTGGAGAAGCACAAGGTCCTCTTTACCTACGATCCCTCCATCCACGACTACTCTGAGGAGAAGCCGGAGCTGACCGACATCGGCCACAACCATTTCGTCTACGGCAGTCCGTCCGAGATCGAGGAGTACAAGAAGATCCGCGAGCAGGGCGAGCCGCTGAAGTCCATCACCATCCTTCCCGAGGACCAGGAAATCGCCTCCAGCGTCGCCCAGAACGTGCAGCTGGACGAGGACTTCCTGCAGACGCCGCCCCACGATACCGGCAGCATCTGGCTGATGGTGCTCTCCTTCCTCCTGCCGCTGCTGGGTCTGGTGGGCACGCTCCTGTTCAAAAAATTCCGCCACTTCCGCAATTACAAGATGTGCAAGAAGGGCACCATCGCCGGCTTCGCGGTGCTGGGGATCATCATCCTGATCTTCTTTATCCTGCTTGGTCTGGCCGTGATCTGATCTTCTCCCACAGGGGGCCCAAATGAAAAAAGCCAGAGAGCCGCTGTCGGCTTCGCTTCCCGATCTGCGGGGGGCGAAGCTGACGCGGCGCGTCATCCTGTTTCTCCTTGCCCTGGCGGTCGCCGTCGGGGCTTTCGCTTTCGGTGTGCGCGGACTGCTCTCCGCCGACCCGGGCTGGACCGTCATCGAGGCGGACGGCAGCGGCGGGCTCAGCTGCGCCAACGAGTTTGTGCTGCGGGTCGATCTTGGGGCGGGCGGCCGCGATCCCGGGGGCGACCGGCGCGGCGCCATCGCCGCCTTCACCCGGGCCGCCGCCCGCGCCTGGCAGCTCTTCACCCCGGACAGTCCGGTGGAGGAGACCGTCAACATCTGGTGGCTGAACGCCCACCCCAACACGGAGGTTCCCGTGGAGCCGCTGCTCTACCGGGCTCTGAGCAGCAGCCTGGCCGGCGGCCGGCACCTCTACCTCGGGCCGCTGTATGAGAACGCGGACGCCCTCTTCGCCAGCCAAAGCGACGTCGAGGCGGCTGCCTGCGACCCCCGGCTGAACGCGGACACCGCGGCGTTCACCGCGCAGGTTCTGTCCTATATTCAGGATCCGGCGCACATCACCCTGGAGCTGCTGGACGACAGCCGCGTCTGCCTTCGGGTCTCGGACGACTACCGCGCCTTCGCCCTGGAGCAGGGCCTCACCCGGTATCTGGATTTCTCCTGGATGCGGAACGCCTACGCCGCGGACGCCATCGCGGACGCCCTGACGGAGGCCGGGCTGGTCAGCTTCCAGCTCACCAGCCGCGATGGGTGGTCGCGCTATGGCGGAACCGTGGAGACAGCGCATGCACTGTATACGCCGACGGCGCAGGGGCTCGCGCTGGCGGGTCAGGCGCTGATCCCCTCCCCCGCCGCCACCGCCTATCTGACCCGCTTCCCCCTGAGCCGCGAGGGCCGCTATTACGCCTATGCGGACGGCAGCCAGCGCACCGCCTGGCTGAGCCCTGCCGACGGTCTCGACCACAATCCGTGGGACGCCCTGCTGCTGCATTCCGCCGCCTGCTGCGCCGATCTGCTCCCCGCCGCGCTGTCCGTCTGGGTGGACGGAGACACCGCCGAGCTGAAAGCCCTCCACCCGGCAACCGGAGTCAGCTGGCTCGTCAGCGATGGCGGAGAGATCACGCTGGATCCCGAAGCCGCCTTTGTCTTCCAGGCAGCGGAATGATTCTTCCGCAAAGCAAAAGCCCGCTGCGCGGGCTTTTGCTTTGCGCTCTTTTTTTGAAAAAGCGCGGCACTTGAAGGGGAAATTCTGTCTTTACAGCTGCTCCAGCTGCTCCTGATCCACCAGCTTGATGCCCCTGGCGGTCAGCGTCGCCGTGGCGCGGTAGGTGTCCGCGACGCGGAACACCATATAGGCGCCCGCGCCCTTGCCGACGAAGGCGTACATATACTCCACGTTCACGCCGTCCTCGGCGAGGCTCTCCAGCACCTGGTTCAGGCCGCCGGGCACGTCGGGCACCTCCACCGCCACCACGGGCGTGAGGCTCGACACAAAGCCCGCGTCGGAGAGCACCGTGGAGGTGGCGATCACGTCGTCCACCAGCAGCCGGGCAATGCCAAAGTCGCTGGTCTCCGCCAGGGAGAAGGCCCGCATGTCGATCTGATGCGCCGCCAGCGCCTGGGTCATCTTCAGCAGCGAGCCGGGTTTGTTCTCCAGGAACACGGAAATCTGTTTCACGCTCATGACGTTACATCTCCTGTGTTTTTCGTACTGTCCTCAGTTTAGCATCAAAACGGGAGAATGTCAAATCTTCCGCCGGTCGATCACGCGGACCGCCTTGCCCTCGGAGCGGGTGATGGACTTGGGCGCGACCAGCGTCACCTTCGCGGTGAGCCCCAGCATGGAGCGCAGGCCGTCCACCAGCTCGCGCTGGCGGGAGGTGATCTCGCCCAGGTTGTCGGTGAACATCTCGGGCGTCATCTCCACCTGCACGTCGAGGGTGTCGGTGTTGTTCACGCGGTCCACAATGATCTGGTAGTTCGCGGGATAGCCCTGGTTGAGCAGCACGGTCTCGATCTGGGAGGGGAAGACATTCACGCCGCGGATGATCAGCATGTCGTCCGTGCGGCCGCGCGGCTTGCACATCTTGACGTGGGTGCGCCCGCAGGAGCACTTCTCATGGCTGAGCACACAGACGTCGCGGGTGCGGTAGCGCAGCAGGGGGAAGGCCTCCTTGTCCAGGGAGGTGAAGACCAGCTCGCCCTGGGTGCCGTCGGGCAGCACCTCGCCGGTCTCCGGGTCGATGATCTCGGCGATGAAGTGGTCCTCGTTGATGTGCATGCCGTTCTGGGCCGAGCACTCGAAGGCCACGCCGGGGCCGGAAAGCTCCGTCAGGCCGTAGATGTCGTAGGCCTTGATGCCCAGCGTCTCCTGGATGGACTGGCGCATCTCCTCCGACCAGGCCTCCGCGCCGAAGATGCCCGCCTTCAGCGGGATCTGGTCCGGGGTCAGGCCCATCTCCTTCATCGTCTCGCCGAGGTAGGCGGCGTAGGAGGGGGTGCAGCAGAGGATCGTGGCGGAGAGGTCCATGATGAACATGATCTGCCGCTCCGTGTTGCCGGAGGAGGTAGGAATCGTCAGGCACCCCACCTTGTGGCTGCCGCCGTTGAGGCCGGGGCCGCCGGTGAACAGGCCGTAGCCGTAGGAGATCTGGCAGACGTCCTCGTTGGTGCCGCCCGCCGCGGTGATCGCCCGGGCGCAGCAGTCCTCCCACAGGTCGATATCGTGCTGGGTGTAGAAGGCCACGACGCGCTTGCCCGTCGTGCCGGAGGTGGACTGGATGCGCACGCAGTCCTTCAGCGGCGCGCCCATCAGGCCGTAGGGGTAGGCCTCGCGCAGGTCGTACTTGCTCAGGAAGGGGAGCTTGTGCAGGTCATCCCGGCCCTTGATGTCGTTTGGGGTCAGCCCCTTCTCCTCCATCAGCTTCCGGTAGTAGGGGACGCAGTCCCACACATGCCTGACCTGCTTAACCAGCTTTTCATCCTGCCACGCCTTGATCTGCTCCGGCGAGGCGGTCTCGATCTCCGGTTGATAATAGCGTTCCATCGACGTCTTTCCTTTCCTGTCGTCTCTGTATCAATCTCCGCAAAAAGCGCGGCGCGCGTGGTTGAGCGCGTGGAAACGCCAACCTCTCGCAGCGCCGCGGCTATGGATGTATCATACCGCATTCCAGGGTGTTATGCTGTTCTAACGATGTATTTTGGCTGGTTTTTCGCTGTTTTTCTCAGGCGTTCCTGCCCAGGGCGAAGGCCTTTTTGTTCAGCTCCAGGAACTTCGGCGGCACGACGGACTCCAGCGCGGCCATCCAGGCCTCCTCCGGCAGGTCGAAATAGTGGCTCAGGCGGCCCATCAGCACGATGTTCACCGCCTTGACGCTCCCGGCCTCCCGGGCCAGGGACAGGCAGTCCAGGGCGTCCACCTTCACGCCGGCGGCCCTCATCTTCTCGATCAGGTTCTCCGGGTAGGACGCCGCGCCGATCACCACCGGCATCGGGTCCATCTGCTGGGTGGAGGTGACGATCTGCCCCTCGGGCTTCAGGTAGCTCAGCCACCGGGCGGCCTCCAGCTGCTCGAAGGAGACGATGAAGTCCGCCTCCCCCTTGTCGATGACGGGCGAGTAGACCTTATCGCCATAGCGGACGTAGGTCACGACGCTTCCGCCCCGCTGGCTCATGCCGTGCACCTCGCTGACCTTCACGTCCCAGCCCTGGGAGAGCAGCAGCTGCCCCAGGAGCTTGCTCGCCAGCAGGCTTCCCTGCCCGCCGACGCCCACGATCATGATGTTCTTCGTCTCCATGGCTCAGCCCTCCTTCCCGGTGGATTCAAAGGCATCCACCCGGCACAGCTGGCTGCACACGCCGCAGCCCACGCACAGGGTCTCGTCCACCCGCGCCTTGCCCTCCTTGATGGAGATGGCCGGGCAGCCGACGCGCATGCAGCTCTTGCAGCCCACGCACTTGGCCGTATTCACCCGCAGAGGCGCCTTGTGCTTGACGTATTTCAGCAGCGCGCAAGGCCTGCGGGAGATGATGACCGACGGCTCCGCCGCGGCCAGCTCCTCCTTCACCGCCCGGTCGCAGGCGGCCAGGTCGTAGGGATCGACGACGCGCACACGGTTGAAGCCCATGGCCCGGCAGAGGGCCTCCAGATCGATCTTGCCCGCCGGGTCGCCCTTGATGTTGTAGCCGGTGGTCGGGTTCTGCTGGTGGCCGGTCATGCCGGTGATGGAGTTGTCCAGGATGATGACCGTCGAGTTGGACTGGTTGTAGGCGATGTTCGCCAGGCCCGTCATGCCGGAGTGCATGAAGGTGGAGTCGCCGATGACCGCCACGGTCTTCTGCTCGCTCTGAGCGCCCAGCGCCTTGTTGAAGCCGTGGAGCCCTGAGATGGAGGCGCCCATGCACAGCGTCATCTCAATGGCGGAGAGGGGCGCGACCGCGCCCAGGGTGTAGCAGCCGATGTCGCCCAGGACCGTCACCTTGTTCTTCGCCAGGGTGTAGAACATGCCCCGGTGCGGGCAGCCCGCGCACATCACCGGCGGGCGGCCAGGCACGGTCTCGTCCAGCGACCTGATCGCCTTGGGCGCGAAGCCCAGCTTCTCCGCGACGAGGTTCTGGCTGAACTCGCCCAGCAGCGGGAAGAGCTCCTTCCCCACCGGCTTCAGCCCCAGCACGCGGCAGTGGTTCTCGATGAAGGGGTCCAGCTCCTCCACCACCACCAGCTTCTCCACCGAGGCGGCGAAAGCGCGGAGCTTCTCCTCCGGCATCGGCCAGATCATGCCCAGCTTCAGCACCGGGTAGCGGTCCCCGCAGACCTCCTTGACATACTGGTAGCAGGTGGAGGAGGTCACGATGCCCACGCTCCGGTCCTGGCCCGACTCGAGGCGGTTGATCTCCGCCGTCTCCGCCCAGGCCACCAGCTTCCGGGTGCGCTCCTCCACCACGGGATGGCGGCGGATCGCGTTGCCGGGCATCATCACATATTTGGCGATGTTCTTCTCATAGGGCCGCACAGGGATGTCCGCCCGGGGCGAGGTCTCCACCGCCGACTGGGAGTGGGCCACCCGGGTGCACATCTTGTACAGCACCGGCGTGTCGAACTGCTCCGACAGCTCGTAGGCCAGCTTGGCGAAGGCCAGGGCCTCGGCGGAGTCGGAGGGCTCCAGCATCGGGATCTTGGCCGCCTCGGCGTAGTGCCGGGAGTCCTGCTCGTTCTGGGAGGAGTGCATCCCCGGGTCGTCCGCCACGGCGATGACCATGCCCGCGTTCACGCCCGTGTAGGACACGGTGAACAGCGGGTCCGCCGCCACGTTCAGACCCACGTGCTTCATGCCGCAGAAGGAGCGCTTGCCCGCCAGCGACGCGCCGAAGGCCGTCTCCATGGCCACCTTCTCGTTGGGGGCCCACTCGCAGTAGATCTCCTCGAATTTCGCGGCCTCCTCGGTGATCTCCGTACTCGGGGTCCCCGGATAGGAGGAGGCCACCGCGCAGCCCGCCTCGTACAAGCCGCGCGCCGCGGCGGCGTTGCCCAGCATCAGTCTTTTCATTTTCCTTTATCCCTCTTTTTCTCTCGGTTTGGGTCTCGCGCAGGGGGCCCGGCCTCAGCTCTCCTCCGGCTCCTCCGCCAGGCCCAGGCGCAGAATCAGGTCCCGCATCGCGCCACCCCGGTCGTTCTCCAGGATGTTCCGCCGCACCCGGCTGATCGTCGCGCTGCTCGCCCCCGTCATCGTCAGGATCTCCGCGTAGACGTGGGACTGGAGCAGATAGACCGCCACGTCAAAGCGCTGCTCCATGCTTCTCAGCTCGGTGGGCGTGCACAGATCGTCGAAGAATCGCTGGCACTCGTCCACGTCCTTCAGGCTGAGGATCGCCTCGTACATCGCCTGGCTGCGCTCGCGCTTTGCAGCCTTCGCCATGCTCACTCCCCCTCTCGAAGGTTGATGATAGGGTTATTTTAACACTTTAAGGCGTGAAAGTAAAGCCTTGAATGTATTCTTTCGGTTTTTGCGCGCCTTTTCCGGGCGCTGTCCGCCTGTCTAACAGAATTAGATTCAAATCATTTCCAAAATGATCGGAAAAAGGGATTGACGAATCATATTATATTTGATACAATATTATTGTTCCAAGGAATGTGGGACATCACACAAAGATCGACATCACACCGGTTTCCGAAACCGTCAAATGACCGACACGCAAAAGGAGGATTTCCCATGAGCTTCTACGATTATTCTGTCCCGACCCCCGACGGCAAAGAGATCTCCATGCGCGACTACGAGGGCAAGGTGGTCGTGGTGGTCAACACCGCCACCGGCTGCGGCTTCACCCCCCACTACAAGGACCTGGAGGCGATCTACGAGCGCTTCCACAATCAGGGTCTGGAGATCGTGGACGTGCCCTGCAACCAGTTCGCGGGCCAGACTCCCGGCACCGACGAGGAGATCCACCAGTTCTGCCAGCTGAAGTACAACACCCAGTTCCCCCAGATGAAGAAGAGCGACGTCAACGGCGAGAACGCCCTGCCCCTCTTCACCTATCTGAAGAGCCAGAAGGGCTTCGGCGGCTTCAAGGGCGCGATGGGCATCGCCATGAGCGCCATGCTCAAGAAGATCGACCCCGACTACAAGAACAACCCCGACATCAAGTGGAACTTCACCAAGTTCGTCGTGAACCGCAGCGGCGAGGTCGTCGCCCGCTTCGAGCCCACCGACAGCATGAAGGATCTGGCCGCCTGCGTGGAGAAGCTGATCTGATCGCCCGCGCCGCAGCCCAGCCCGCCGGAGAGGAGGAGACAAACCCGTGAACACATCTCAGCCCGATTTTGACCCCCTGAAGCTGGAAAACCAGCTCTGCTTCCCGCTCTACGCGGCGGCGCGCCGGGTGGTCGGCCTCTACACGCCCTACCTCAAGCCGCTGGGCCTGACCTACACCCAGTATCTGACGCTGCTCGCCCTCTGGGAGTACGGCGACCAGAGCGTGGGCGACATCTGCCGCCTGCTGCGGCTGGACTGCGGCACGCTGACGCCGGTGCTCAAGCACCTCTCCGCGGACGGCCTGATCCGCCGCCAGCGGGACCCTGCGGACGAGCGCGTGGTCCGCGTCAGCCTGACCCCGGAGGGCTGGGCCCTCCGGGAGCGGGCCGTGGAGATCCCCGGGCAGATCGGGGCCTGCCTTCCGCTGGACCCCCAGGACGCGATGACACTTTATCGCCTGCTCTACCGGCTGCTCGCCGCGGAGGACGCCTGCAGCGAGGAGCAGGCACGCAAGGAGGCCGCATCATCATGACACCCCAGGGACGCGCGAAAACCATCATCCGCACGAGCCTGATCGGCATCGGCGCGAACTTCGCGCTGGCCGGCTTCAAGGCGCTGATCGGTCTGCTCTCCCACTCCATTGCCATCGTGCTGGACGCGGTGAACAACCTGACGGACGCCCTCTCCTCGGTGATCACGATCCTGGGCGCGCGCTACTCCGCCAAGCCCGCCGACCGGGAGCACCCCTTCGGCCACGGGCGGATCGAGTATTTCGCCTCGGAGCTGATCGCGATGCTGGTGCTCTACGCCGGCATCACCGCGCTGATCGAGTCCGTGAAAAAGATCCTCGCCCCGGAGACCCCGGATTACGCGCCGCTGTCCCTCCTGATCATCGCCGTGGCCGTGGCGGTGAAGCTCCTGCTGGGGGCCTATTTCAGGAGGATCGGGCGGGAGACCCACTCGAACGCCCTCTCCAACTCCGGCTCCGACGCCACCATGGACGCGGTGATCTCCGCCGGCACGCTGCTCTCCGCCGCCCTGTTTCTGCTCTTCGGCTGGCAGACCGAGGCCTGGCTCGGCGCGCTGATCTCGCTCTTCATTATAAAATCCGGGGTGGACATGCTCCGGGATACCCTGAGCGAGCTGCTCGGCAAGCGCGCGGACAGCCGCCTCTCCAGGGGCCTCAAGGAGACCATCCTCTCGGTGGAGGGCGTGCAGGGCGTCTACGACCTCTTTCTCACCGACTACGGCCCGGACCGCCTGCTGGGGAGCGTCCATGTGGAAGTCCCCGATACGATGTCCGCCCGGGAGATCGACGCGCTCGCCCGCCGCATCGAGGAGAAATGCATCGCCGAGCACGGCGTGGTCCTGACCGCCGTCGGCATCTACGCGCAGAGCGACTCGGAAACCGAGGCCGGGCTGATCCAGCGGCAGGTTCGCCGGATCGCCGCGGGCCACGAGGGCGTACTGCAGGTTCACGGCTTCTACCTGGACACGGCGGAGAAGCTCATGCGCTTCGACATCGTGCTCGACTTTGCCCTGCCCGACCGCGACGGAACCTACGCGCAGATCCTGCGCGAGGTCCAGGACGCCTACCCGGACTGGCGTGTTCAGATCACCCTGGATTCGGATATCAGCGACTGATGCGACCAATCCTCAAAAGCAGCGATTTCGCTGCTTTTTTCGCTTCAGCCGAGTCGCCGCTGGGAAAAAAAGACTTGACAATCTGCCGGGTTTGTATAGCAGGCGGGCGGCTGACGCCCGGTCTGACCGGAAAAGCCATTGCTTTTGTCCGCCTTCTGCGCTACACTCCATGACAGAAACCCAACGGGTACAGGAGGCAGCGCAGCATGCAATACAGACGTCTTGGCAAAACCAATCTCATGGTCAGCGAGGTGGGCTTCGGCGGCGAGTGGCTGGAACGCCACCCGGCGGAGGAGTCCGTCGCCCTGCTGAAATACGCCCACAGCCTTGGGATCAACATCCTCGACTGCTGGATGCCGGACCCGAAGTCCCGCGACATCATCGGCCAGGCGATCCGGGAGGACCGCGCCGGCTGGTACGTCCAGGGCCACATCGGCTCCACCTATCAGAACGGCCAGTACACCCGCACCCGCGACGTCGGGCAGTGCCGCATCGCCTTCGAGGATCTGCTGACCCGGCTGCAGACGGACTATATCGATCTGGGCATGATCCACTATGTGGACCTGGAGCGCGACTGGGAGCTCGTCTCGCACCCCGGCCCCTACCAGGACTACGTCATGCAGTTGAAGGCCGAGGGGAAGATCCGCCACATCGGCCTCTCCACCCACAACCCGGAGATCGCCCGCAAGGCGGCAGCCAGCGGCCTGGTGGAGATGATCCTCTTCAGCGTCAACCCCGCCTTCGACCTAATGCCCCCCACCGACAACCTGGACAACTACTTCGCGGAGACCTACGCGGAGGAGCTGGGCGGCGTCGACCCCGTGCGCGTGGAAATGTACAAGGTCTGCGCCCAGCACGACGTGGGCATCACCTGCATGAAGCCCTTCGCGGGCGGCCGCCTCTTCGACGCCGGGCGCTCGCCCTTCGGTGTGGCGCTGACGCCGGTGCAGTGCATCCACTACGCCCTGACCAAGCCCGGCGTGGTCTCCGTCCTCTGCGGCTATGACACCCCCGCGCAGGTGGACGCCGCCGTCGCCTACGAGACCGCCTCCGACGAGGAGAAGGACTACGCGAGCGTCCTGGCCAGCGCCCCGAAGCACACCTTCACCGGCGGGGAGTGCACCTACTGCGGCCACTGCAAGCCCTGCCCCGCGGACATCGACATCGCGATGGTGAACAAGCTGTACGACCTCGCGGTCATGCAGCCCGAGGTGCCCGCCTCCCTGCGGGAGCACTACCTCTCCCTCGCCCACCGCGCCGACGAGTGCATCGGCTGCCGGGGCTGCGAGAGCCGCTGCCCCTTCGGCGTCCCGGTCGCCGACCGCATGCGGCAGACCGCTGCGCTCTTCGCCTGAGCTCCCCTGTTCTTGGCCCCGTCCGCGCCCGCGGACGGGGTTTTTATATCGGACCGGCCCCTCTGTCGCTGCGGCGACATCTCCCCATCAGAGATGGGGAGAGATGGTGCTCTGCGTGCCGTATCTGAGAACTTCCCAGCTTGCTGGGGAGGGGGTGGAAGGGCCGGTCTGGCCGACAAAGCACGCTGACACAGGCATTTGGCATGTCAGGATGGCGGATTCAGCCAGATTTATTTCCATTTTGACATATTTGTTACATATATTTCAAAAAAATATTTTACAATTCCGTAATTTCTTCGCAATATCGCTTGACAAAATGACATACTTTCGTTTACAATAATGACGGAAATACGCAACAGCCTTTTCCGACCAATTCGCTTTCACGGCGAAAGGAGGAAGGACGGCGCTTTTGCTGTCCGCACACGCGATATGAAACGCAGATGGATTGTCCTGGCGCTCGCTGTCCTGGCGGTCGCGCTGCTGGTGGACACCGCCGCGGCGGAGTTTGATCCGCTGAAGGTGGCGATGGAGCTCTCCTCCAACAAGTTCACCGAGCCGCGCACCATCACCGTATCGATCCAGATTTCCAACAGCGGCGAGGACGATATGCCCGGTCCGGTGACCCTGCTCTACCCCAACGGCAAGAAGGTGGAGGAGTTTGGCGAGCCCGTGCTGACCGTGGGCGCGTCCCAGTCCTGGACGGGCAAGTGGACCGTGACCCAGAAGCAGCTCGAGGATGGGAGGATCACCTTCTCCGCGCTCTACACGATCATCGACGACGAGGGGAATCCGGTGCAGAAGCGGAAGAACTTCTCCAAGCGCCTCATCTATCAGTCCCCCGTCACCGCCGTGGAGGTCAACCGCGCCATCACGCCCACCGTGGCCAGCAAGGGCCAGGAGGTCACCATCACCTACGACGTGGTGAACACGGGCACCGCGGACATCACCGACGTGCGGATCACCGAGAACCGCTCCATCTCCACCTCCACGGGCAAGATCGCCTCGATCCCCGCCGGCGAGAAGGGCAGCTACACCTTCAAGGTCAAGATGGGCACGAAGGACCTGACCTCCTCCGGCTCCGTCACCTATAAAGTGGATGGCAAGACCTCCAGCATCCAGCAGGAGAGCGCCACCATCCGTTACGGCGAGATCCAGCTGAGCGCTTCCCTCTCCTCGGACAAGAAGGGCGGCCTGGTCGGCGAGACGGCCAAGCTGAGCCTGGTGCTGAAGAACACCGGCAAGGAGGACTTCGAGACGGTCACCGTCACCGATCCGACCCTGGGCGAGGTGTTCAGCGGCGTCAGCGTGCCCGTCGGCGAGACCGTCACCTTGGAGAAGGAGCTCACCATCGACGAGACCCGGGATTACCAGTTCTCCGTCTCCGCCAAGTCCACCTCCGGCGTGGACGTGGAGACCGCCACGGACTCGCTGAAGCTCACCGCCATCGACCCCGCCGAGGTGCTCGACCTCACCGTCCGCGCCGAGGCGGACCGCGATACCGTCTACGAGCTGCCGGGCACGGTGCGCTTCACCGTCTATGTCACCAACAACTCCGCCACCGAGTGGAAGGACGTGGCCGTGACCGCCACCGGCGTTCAGGTCTATTCCTTCCCGTCCATCCTGGCCGGGGAGACCCGGGAGTTCACCCGCGAGATCGATGTCTCCATGGCCGGTACCTACCAGTTTGTCGCCCGCGCCAGGAACCAGCTGGGCGAGAACACCAGCTTCGAGAGCAACACCATCTATATCCGCTACGCCCGCCCCACCTCCCCGCCCACCGACGCGCCCATCATCACGCCCCCGGCGCCCAACTTTGAGCCGATCCCGCAGACCGACGATCTCCCCGAGAGCTACGGCGAGGCCGCCAAGACCCTGCGCACCGTCGGCCTGGGCCTGCTGATCCCTGTGGCGATCGGTCTGCTGCTGGTGCTGATCGGCCTCATCGGCCGCGGCAAGCGCGCCGTGGAGAGCCACGCCGCCATGGACCACCTGCAGCGCAGCGCCGCCCGGGACTACGAGTCCCCCGCCGGGAACACGGACAGCACCTTCGTGGACGCGAAGCCGGAAGAGAATCCCCAGCCCGAGGAGGCGGAGAGCGATGAAAACGCGCCCCGTCGCCGCCGCCACATCGCCGGGGACGACGAACAGAAGGCGTAAACCCATGGAGACGCATGGAACGCAATCGCTTTTCAAACGACCTGTAAAGACAAGGAGGTGATCGGTTGGCAGATATCCTCGTTCTGGAGCCGGACATGGCTGAAAACCAGATGATGTGCGAGACCCTGACCAGGGCTGGTCACCAGACCTTCGCGGCCCTGAATGTCCCCCAGGCGCGGGAGAGGCTGCGGGATGGACGGATGATGACCATCCTCAACGCGCAGCTTCCCTTCACCCAGAGCTATGACTTCATGTGCGCTCTGGCCGCGCGGGGCCTGCCGGTGCTGTTCCTGACCAAGGACCCCGGCAACGTCGAACATCTGAAGGCCATGTACCGCTCCGACTGTGCCGTGCTGCTGGCGCCCTTCGAGCCGATGGACCTGCTGCTCGCGGTCAAGGAGCTGATGCAGAACAGCGAGAAGACGCTCACCCTCGGCGGGCTCCGCATGGATGTGGAAACCCGCGTCGTGACCGTCAACGACAAGACGCTGGAGCTAACGACCCAGGAATTCGAGCTCCTGCAGGCGCTGATGCGCTCCCCGAACCAGGCGGTCTCCCGGGACGAACTGCTCCGCACCGCCTGGGGCTATCAGGGCAAGGGCATCACCCGCACCGTGGACGTGCACGTACAGCGCCTCCGCCGCAAGCTCGGCGCGGGCTCCATCGAGACCGTCTACAAGATGGGCTATCGGCTTCGGATGGCTTGACCCAACAGCACAAGAGATCAGCCGGACCGGGGTTCTCCCCCGCGCCCGGCTGATTTCTTTTTTGGCAGGCCAGTCTGGGCGGTTTTTTCCCATGCTCATAAAAGCCTGCTATACTGCAAAAGACCAGCCCCTCTGTCGCTGCGGCGACATCTCCCCAGCAAGCTGGGGAGATAGAGCTAAAGTGCAGTGTCTGAAAACCTCCCCAGCTCGCTGGGGAGGGGGACCGCCGCCCTCCGCGGGGCGGCGGTGGAAGGGCCGGTCTATCAAACGCATTTTTATCTTGTAAACCCTTGATTTTTCCCTTGCATTCCCCCCTGAAATATGCTATGATTCATCGGTAAAACGCACCCTTGGCCAATGAGCGCTTGTGCCGGCACCGCGCCGGTGGCGACTCCGCGAAAAGGCCGGGGGGTGGCACAACAAGGAGGAAGAAACCTATGGCAGTCATTTCCATGAAGCAGCTGCTGGAGGCCGGTGTTCACTTCGGCCACCAGACCCGCCGCTGGAACCCGAAGATGGCGCAGTACATCTTCACCGAGCGCAACGGCATCTACATCATCGACCTGCAGAAGACCGTCAAGAAGGTTGACGAGGCCTATGCCTTCGTGCGCGACGTCGCGATGAGCGGCAAGAGCGTGCTCTTCGTCGGCACCAAGAAGCAGGCCCAGGAGTCCATCAAGTCCGAGGCCGAGCGCTGCAACATGTTCTATGTCAACAACCGCTGGCTGGGCGGCATGCTGACCAACTTCCACACCATCCGCACCCGGGTCGAGCGTCTCAACCAGATCGACAAGATGGAGACCTCCGGCCAGTTCGACGTGCTGCCCAAGAAGGAAGTCGCCAAGCTCCTGGGCGAGCGCGAGAAGCTGCAGGACAACCTGGGCGGCATCCGTGAGATGAAGCGTCTCCCCGGCGCGATGTTCGTGGTGGATCCCCGCAAGGAGCACATCGCCGTGGCGGAGGCCCGCCGTCTGGGCATCCCGATCGTCGGCATCGTGGACACCAACTGCGATCCCGATGAGATCGACTACGTCATCCCCGGCAACGACGACGCCATCCGCGCCGTCAAGCTGATCGCCTCCAAGATGGCCGACGCCGTCCTCGAGGGCAAGCAGGGCGAGCAGGCCGAGCCCGACGCCGCCCCCGCCGAGAAGCCCGAGGCGTAAGCGCTCAGCCCCATACAGCGCAGGCGGATTGAGCGCGAATCAATGCGTCTGCGCTTTTCAGAAGAACTCAAGCAAGAAACAGGATCAAGGATATAGAGAGGAAGGATTCCCATGGCTGAGATTACCGCCGCTCTGGTTAAGGAGCTCCGCGAGCGCACCAACGCGGGCATGATGGACTGCAAAAAGGCCCTGGTCGCCTCCGAGGGCGATATGGACAAGGCCATCGACTGGCTGCGCGAGAAGGGCCTCGCCCAGGCCGCCAAGAAGGCCAGCCGCATCGCCGCCGAGGGCGTGGTCACCAAGTATCTGACCCCCTGCGGCTGCACCGGCGTCATCGTCGAGGTCAACTGCGAGACTGACTTCGTCGCCAAGACCGACAACTTCATGGCCTTCGCCAACAATGTGGCCAAGCACATCGCCAAGGCTGATCCGGCCGACGTGGACGCCCTGATGGCCCAGAAGTTCGTCGACGACGAGAGCAAGACCATCGAGGATCTGGTCTCCGAGGCCACCGTGGCCATCGGCGAGAAGATCTCCGTCCGCCGCTTTGTCCGCTATCAGACCGAGGGCGTCGTGGACGCCTACATCCACATGGGCGGCAAGGTTGGCGTCCTGGTGGAGGTCGCCACCGACGAGAAGGGCAAGGAGTCCGCGGAAGTGAAGCAGTTCGCCCATGACCTGGCTCTGCAGATCGCCGCCGCCAAGCCCGAGGCTGTCCGCCGCGAGGAAGTGGACACCGAGAAGCTGGAGAAGGAGCGCGAGATTCAGCGCGCCAAGGCTCTCGAGGCCGGCAAGCCCGAGAAGATCGTCGACCGCATCGTCGAGGGTCAGATCGAGAAGTACTACAAGGAAGTCTGCCTGCTGGATCAGGCCTTCGTCAAGGATCCCGACAAGACCATCAAGGGCCTGATGGCCGAGGTCTCCAAGGCCGTCGGCGCGCCCCTGGACGTGGTCCGCTTCGCCCGCTTCGAGCGCGGCGAGGGCATCGAGAAGCGCAAGGACGACCTGGCCGGCGAGATCGCCGCGATGATGAAGTAATTCATCTGAAAGCTTTTTTCAGAGCCCTGTCCCCCGGTTTGGGGGGGCGGGGCTTTTTGCTTGTCATTTCAAAAGAATAGGGTTATAATAGATTTATCCTTACGGGGCCCTTTATAAACCTAACTTTTAGGGGAGTGATCACATGGGGATCGACATCGGAATGCTGTTCGCCGACGCCGCAAAGGGAGTCACGGAGTTCGTTGACAAGGCGAGCAAAGATATTACGGCGGCCATTGATCAAAACGGAGACGGCAAACTTGATTTTGCGGATATTCAAGTGATTTCAGACAAATTCAATGCGGACATCGCGGCAGCCCGTCAAAAAGCAGATTGTGAACGTCTAAAGCCATTATTCCCTGGTGACTTTGAGCGTGCTGAATTTGTCATGCCGAAAATGATCCGTATAGATGAAATGGACAAGCCGCATGCTGAGAGCGACATCTGCAATGGGTCCGTTGGTTTCAATACGGTTTTGGATGATCTGTCTGTTATAACCGTCTATCCAAGCTACATCAACGAACTTGGTCTTTCTTTCTATCCCGAACTTGATCACGGCGTATACTATGTCGATTCCTGTGACAGAGATCATTATATTTCACTGGACGAGTATTTTTCCTACATGAAAATGCAGCGCGTTGCAGAGCTGCAGCGCATAGCGCAGTCGCTCGGAGCCAAACATTTCAAAGTGACTTATAAAGAGCGAAACAAGTCTTTTACGTCCAGCGCCATGAACACCTCCGAAGGGTCTTCGGTCGGTATGGCCAAAGTTGACGCAAAAGTCAGCCATGCCGTCAGCAATTCGTCCCTGTCTGCCATCAGCGTAGAAGCAGAGATGCGATTCCCCGGGCATGCCCCCATCAAGCCCGAGCTGCGCTACCTGAAAAAAGAAATCAATATTATCAATCTGATCAATTTGCGGATGGATCCGCTTTCTCCGCTGCAGCATCAACGTTTCAATATCGAAATGAGCAACTCCTCCGGCATTAAAATCAAGGATGCCGTAAAGTGTACCCCTTGTCAAGGACAACCTGGGTTTTCAGTGTGGCAAAAGGAAAT
>CAMVAJ010000034.1 GCA_947165425.1 uncultured Clostridia bacterium | reverse complement strand
GAGATCCTCCATGAAGGTGTCGCCCGCCGGCGCGAGGTGGCACAGGATCGGCGGGCGGGCCGAGATCGCGCTGGCCGCGTCCAGGCTGATCTCCACGCCCGCCTCATGGGCGATGGCGGGCAGGTGCAGCATGGTGTTCGTCGAGCAGCCCAGGGCCATGTCCACGGTCTCCGCGTTGTGGAAGGTGGCGGGCGTCATGATGTCCCGGGGGCGGATGTTCCGCCGCACCAGCTCCATCACCTGCATGCCGGCCTTCTTCGCCAGGCGCAGGCGGGCGGAGAGGGGCGCGGGAATGGTGCCGTTGCCGTGGAGGGCCATGCCGATGGCCTCGGTAAGGCAGTTCATGGAGTTGGCGGTGTACATGCCGGAGCAGGAGCCGCAGGAGGGGCAGGCGTTCTCCTCATAGTCCTGTACGCCCTGCTCGTCGAGGGTGCCGGCCTTGTAGGCGCCCACGGCCTCGAACATGTGGCTCAGGCAGGTGCGGCGGCCATCCTTGAGGTGTCCGGCCAGCATCGGCCCGCCGGAGACGAAAATCGTCGGCACGTTGACCCGCGCCGCGGCCATCAGCAGGCCGGGGACGTTCTTGTCGCAGTTGGGGATCATCACCAGGCCGTCGAACTGGTGGGCGATGGCCATGGCCTCGGTGGAGTCGGCGATCAGATCCCGGGTGACGAGGGAGTACTTCATGCCCACATGGCCCATGGCGATGCCGTCGCAGACCGCGATGGCCGGGAAGACGACGGGGGTCCCGCCCGCGGCGTAGACGCCGGCCTTGACCGCCTCGGCGATCTTGTCGATGTTCATGTGGCCGGGGACGATCTCGTTGTAGGAGGCGACCACGCCGATCAGCGGCCGGTTCATCTCCTCCTCGGTCAGCCCGAGGGCGTACAGCAGGGAGCGGTTCGGCGCGCGCTCCACGCCGCGTTTGATCTGATCGGATTGCATAGATGAGTTGCCTCCTTATCGGTACAGTCGGTGAGACGGATGGAGATGGCGCCCCTCCGCCGGAGGGCGGAGGGGCTTGGAATGTTTAGTTGCTCGCCGCGTCCAGCCCCTTGTCGCCCTCGGCGGAGTCCTTCCAGAGCATGTTCTCGCGCAGCTCCTTGCCGATCAGCTCCATCGGGTGCTTGGCCAGCTGGGCGCGCTTGGAGTTGAAGAAGGTGCGGCCGTTCTTGTTCTCGGCGATCCACTTGCCGGCGAAGGTGCCGTCCTGGATGTCGGAGAGGACGGCGCGCATGTTGGCCTTGATCTGGTCGTGGGGCAGGATGCGGGGGCCGGAGACGTACTCGCCGTACTCGGCGGTGTCGGAGATGGAGTAGTTCATGGCCGCGACGCCGCCCTTGTTGATCAGGTCGACGATCAGCTTCATCTCGTGGATGCACTCGAAGTAGGCGTTCTCGGGGGCATAGCCGGCCTCGCAGAGCACCTCGAAGCCGCACTGCATCAGGTCGACCACGCCGCCGCACAGGACGGTCTGCTCGCCGAAGAGGTCGGTCTCGGTCTCGTCGTGCATGGTGGTCTCCATGATGCCCGCGCGCGCGCCGCCGATGCCGGCGATGTAGGCCAGGGCGATGTCCTTGCACTTGCCGGTGGCGTCCTGCTCCACGGCCACCAGGCAGGGCACGCCCTTGCCGGCGACATACTGGGAGCGGACGGTGTGGCCCGGGCCCTTCGGGGCGGCCATGAACACGTCCACGTCCGCCGGGGGCACGATCTGCTGATAGCGGATGTTGAAGCCGTGGGCGAAGGCGATGGCCTTGCCGGCGGTCAGGTTCGGCTCCACGGAGGCGTGGTAGATGTCCGCGGCCCGCTCGTCGTTGACCAGCATCATGATGATGTCCGCGGCCTTGGTGGCGTCGGCGACGCTCATCACGGTGAAGCCGTCGGCGGTGGCCTTCTTCCAGGAATTGCCCTGGCGCAGGCCGACGATCACGTCGCAGCCGGAGTCGCGCAGGTTCTGAGCGTGGGCGTGGCCCTGGGAGCCGTAGCCGATGATGGCGATCTTCTTGCCGTCCAGGAAGCTGAGGTCGCAGTCCTTCTCATAGTACATTTTTGCCATAGTCAAACTCTCCTTTTTCTTTGGTCTGTTCGTCGATCGTGTATTGTCCGCGCTCCAGTGCCACCATGCCGGTGCGCACCAGCTCGAGGATTCCAAACTCCGCCAGGAGGTTTTGGATCGCTTCAGCCTTGCTCTCATCGCCGATGAGGGCCAGGGTCAGGGAGGCCTTGGAGACGTCGATGATCGACGCCCGGAAAATGTTGGCGATCTGGATGATCTCGTTGCGGCGCTCCGACTGGTCGGCCAGCACCTTGATCAGCACCAGCTCGCGGCGGATGGACTGCTCCGGCTTGAGCGTCTTGACCGAGTGGACGCAGATGAGCTTCCGCAGCTGGTTGGAGAGGAGCTCCACCTGGGCCTGCGTGGTGATGACCTCCACGGTGATGCGGGAGATGGCCGGGTCGTCGGTGGTGCCCACGGCCAGGGACTCGATGTTGTAGCCCTTGCCGGAGAAGAGGCGCACGACGCGGGAGAGGACGCCCGCCTCGTTGTCCACCAGGATGGCGAGGGTATAGCGCTGTCTGTTCATGCTTCTCCCTCCCCTCAGTTGACCATAAAGTCGGTGATGTGGCTGCCGCCGCCCACCATGGGCCGCACCATCTCGTCGATGTCGATGACGACGTCGATGACGGAGCCCCGGTCGCTGGCGAGGGCCGCGCGCAGGGCGGCCTCGAACTGCTCCAGACTGCTGGCGCGGAAGCCGTTGAGGTCGTAGGCCTCCGCGAGCTTGACGAAGTCCGGCGCCCGGTCCAGGGTGGTCTGGCTGTAGTGCTCGTTGTAGATCAGGTGCTGCCACTGGCGCACCATGCCCAGGCAGCCGTTGTTGAAGATGACGGTGATGATGGGCAGGCGGTAGTAGCTCTCGGTGGCCAGCTCGTTGCAGTTCATGCGGAAGCCGCCGTCGCCGGTGACGTGCAGGACGCACTTGTCCGGCCGGCCGGTCTTCGCCCCGATGGCCGCGCCCAGGCCGAAGCCCATCGTGCCGAAGCCGCCGGAGGTCAGCAGCTGGCCGGGATAGTCGAAGTGGAAATGCTGGATCGCCCACATCTGGTGCTGGCCCACGTCGGTGGAGACGATGGTATCCTGCGGGCAGAGCGCGGCGATGGCGGAGAGCACCTGCCCCGGGGTGAGGCTGCCGGGGTGCTCGTCGTAGTGGGTCTCGGTCGGGAAGGCGAAGACCTCCTCCTTCCAGTCCTCGTGGTGCTGCTCGGGCAGGCGCTCCAGCAGGAGCTCCAGCACGCGCCGGGCGTCGCCGACGATGTGGTGGTCGGTCATGACGTTCTTGTTGATCTCGGCGCGGTCGATGTCGATCTGCACGATCTTCGCGTTGCGGGCGAAGGTGGAGGGCTTGAGGGCCACGCGGTCGGAGAAGCGGCAGCCGATGGCGATCAGCAGGTCGCAGTTGTCCACGGCGCGGTTGGAGGCCTGGGAGCCGTGCATGCCGATCATGCCGGTGGTCAGGGGATCCCGGCCGCGGATGCCGCCCGCGCCCATGACGGTGACCGCCGTCGGGGCGTCGATGCGGTGGACGAAGGAGGTGAACTCGTGGTCCGCCCGGGAGCGCACCACGCCGCCGCCGCAGATGACGAAGGGCTTCCGGCTGGCCTGGATCATCTGGCAGAGGAGGTCGATGTCGTTCATGTCCGGCTCCGGGGCCTTGAAATCCCAGCGCTTCATCAGCTCGTGGAGCTTGCCGTAGCCGGCGTGGTCGGCGCGGTCGAGGGGCTCGTAGTCCGCGGTCTCGGCGGTGACGTTCTTCACGATGTCGATCAGCACCGGGCCGGGGCGGCCGGAGCGGGCGATGGCGAAGGCCTCGCGCACCGTGTCCGCCAAGTGGTTCACGTCGTGCACCTGGTAGTTGCACTTGGTGATCGGCATGGTGACGCCGGTGATGTCCACCTCCTGGAAGGAGTCCTTGCCCAGCAGGGGCTGGCCGACGTTGCAGGTGACGCAGACGATCGGGGAGGAGTCCAGATAGGCCGTGGCGATGCCGGTCACCAGGTTGGTGGCGCCGGGGCCGGAGGTGGCGAAGCAGACGCCGACCTTGCCCGTGGCCCGGGCATAGCCGTCCGCCGCGTGGCAGGCCCCCTGCTCGTGGGCGGTCAGGATGTGACGGATGCTGTCCTGATAGTTGAACAGCTCGTCGTAGACGTTGAGAATGGTGCCGCCCGGATAGCCGAAGACGGTGTCCACTTGCTGCTCCCGCAGGCATTCCAGCAGGATTCTGGCGCCGGTCATCTGCATACTGTGCTCGTCCCCCTTGTGTGTGTCCGCGGGGCCGGCCGCCGCCGCGGTTTTCATGATCTTGTGAAAACGCCTGCAAGCTGATTTGTCAGACTTGCAGGCGTTGGACTTCGCGTGCCGCGAATAAAAGAGGAAGAGACCTCCCCGCGAACCGCTTCAGGCTTCCGTGCAGGTATGACAAACAGGCTGACGCGCGACGGTAAGTCGCAGCGCAGCCCTGCGCAGTCGTACCGGCATCGAGGTCGAGAATCGGCACATAGCGGGAGACACTCCTTCGCTGTCTTGATCACGATGACATTATAGCAAAGGGCCAAAAGGGTGTCAATGTGATGAACAACGGAAAAACAAAAGCCCCGCCCGGCGGGCGGGAGGCGGCGGCTCAGCCGCCGAAGGTCTCCCACGCCAGGGCGAAGGTCTTGCGGCACAGGGAGGTGACGTGGTCGTTCATGCTGTTGTTGCCGCCGTTGGTCACCAGCAGGAAGGTGAAGTCGGTCTCCGGGTCGTAGTAGACGTCGCAGAGCACGTCCTGGAACATGCCCTGGTGGCCGTAGAAGGTTTTGCCCTTGACGAGGGAGGTCTCGTGGTGGACGCACAGGCCGTAGGGCGTCTCGGCGGTGACGGCGCCCTTGCCCTGCTGCTCGCTCATCATCTCGGCGACGGTCTCGGGCTGCAGGAGGGTCACGCCGTCCTGCGTGCCCTGGTGGCACATGAGCATGGCCAGACGCATCAGGTCGCGGGGGCGGATCCAGAGGCTCCCCACGGTGATGCGGTAGTGTTTGTCCGGGTCCACCGAGTCGTCCCAGCCGGCGCGGATGTTGCGGTCGGCGGACTGGTAGAGGGCGCCGTTTTTCTTGTAGATGGCGGAGACGTCCTCCGCGTTCTCGATCAGGGAGGCGGCGTAGCCCGCCTGGATGCCCATGGGCTCGAAGACCCCCTCCGTGACGGAGGTGTTGAGGTTCTTGCCGGTGACGGACTCGATGAGGCTCCCCATGATGCCCGCGCCGAAGTTGGAGTAGCGGTATTTGCTGCCGGGCACCTCGTTGTAGTAGTTGCCGCGGGCCTTGCGGTCGGCGGAGATGAGGAAGCGCAGGCCGTATTTCAGGTTGGAGTAGCCAGAGTGGGGGTCCAGGGAGGAGGTGTGGGTCATCAGCATCCGCAGGGTGAGCGGATTCTTGGGCTTGTAGGGGTTCTGCACCTTGTAGCCCAGGTAGGTGGAGATGTCCTCGTCCAGGTCCAGCAGCCCCTGCTCCACCAGCTGCATGACGTGGATGCCGGTGACGAACTTGGTGACGGAGGCGATCTTGAAGACGGTGTTCTCGTCCACCGGCTTCTTCGCCTTCTTGTTCATCATGCCGTAGTAGAGGGTGTAGACGACCTCGTCCCCCTTGGCGATCATCAGCGCGCCGCCGGAGGTCTTGTAGGTCTTGAACATCTTGCTGAAGGCGGCGTCCAGCGCGGCGGTGTCCACGCCCCCGCCGCCGCCGCCCGTCGTCTCCGCCGCGGCGGGGAGGAGGGAGATGCACAGCAGAAGCGCCAGGGCCAGGGCAAGCAGTCTTTTCATTTCGTATCCTCCGGTTTTGTGTTCAGGTGGCGGTACTCCTCGATCGCGGCCCGGGCGAGCTCGTCGCAGCGGTTGTTGCCGGGGTTGTCGGCGTGCCCCTTGACCCACACGAAGCGGACGCGGTGCTTTTTGCTCTGGGCCAGGAGAATGAACCAGAGATCCTGGTTTTCCACCGGCGCGCCGGAGGCGGTCTTCCAGCCCTTGCGCTGCCAGCCCTCCAGCCACCGGTCGTTGAAGGCCTTGACGAGGTAGGACGAGTCGGAGTAGAGGGTCACGTCGCAGGGCTCCTTCAGCGCGCCGAGGGCGCTGATGGCCGCGAAGAGCTCCATCCGGTTGTTGGTGGTGCCGGCCATGTAGCCGCTCATCTCCTTGCGGTGAGCGCCGTACTGGAGCACCGCGCCCCAGCCCCCGGGCCCGGGGTTGCCGGAGCAGGCCCCGTCGGTATAGATGATCACCTGTTTGCGCTGTGCTTCCGACACGGTATGCCTCCCAATCAGAGATTAATGCTGGTTCTGCTCCGACATGCGGCGCGACTTCTCCGCGCAGACGCGGACGGCCTCCTGCACGGCGTGGCGGAAGCCCTTCTCCTCCAGGACGGCCACCGCGTCGATGGTGGTGCCGCCGGGGGAGCAGACCGCGGTGCGCAGCTCCGCCGGGTGCTTGTCCGAGGAGAGCACCATCAGCGCGGTGCCCAGCACCGACTGGGCGGCCAGCTCGCGGGCGGCGGGGGCGGGGATGCCCTCCCGGATGCCCGCGTCGATCATGGCCTCGATGAGCATATAGATGTAGGCGGGGGAGGAGCCGGAGAGGGCCGTCACGCCGTCGAAGAGGCGCTCCGGCAGCGTCACCGTGCGCCCGAGGGCGTTGAAGACCCGGCGGGCGAGGCCCAGCTCCTTCTGGGTGAAGCTGGTGTCCTCGCACAGGGCGGTCATGCCCTCGCCCACCATGGCGGGCGTGTTGGGCATCACCCGGAGCCAGCGGGCCCCCGTGCGCTCCAGGAGATGGCGCAGCATCGGGACGGTCCAGCCCGCCGCGATGGAGATGACCGCCTTGTCCTCCAGGCTCTCGCCGCAGGCCTCCACGACCCCGGCCAGGACGTAGGGCTTGACGGCCAGGATGATCATGCCGCACTCCTCCGCCATCAGGTCCGGCTGGTCATAGCAGGCCAGGGCGGGCCAGCGGGTGGCGAAGGGCTCCAGGCGGTCCATCTCCCGGTCGCACAGGGCGACCTCCTCCGGGCGGAGCTCGCCCGTCTCCAGCAGGCCCCGGGCGATGGCGCCGCCCATGCTGCCGATGCCGATAATGCCGATGGTTCTCATGCGGATCCCTCCTGCCGCTGGGTCGGTCTCCTCACGCGCCGCGCGCGGGGAGCTCGAGGACAAAGCGCTCGTAGACGTTGATGACGGGGATGCCGTTGTAGTCCAGCTGCCGGGGGATGCTCCAGCCGTAGGACTGGTGGACGTGGCCGTGGCACATGACCTGCGGCCGCCAGCGGTCCGCCAGGTCGTGGAAGCACTCGAAGCCGCGGTGGGCGGCGTCCTCCGCGTCGCCGTAGCCGGTCATGCTGGCGTGGGAGATGAAGACGTCGATGCCGCCGGCCTTGCGGATCTGCCGGTGGAGCTTGCGGACGCGCTTGGCCATCTCCTTCTCGGTGTACTGGAAGGGGGAATCGTTGTACTTTTTGCAGCCCCCCAGCCCCGCGAAGCGCAGGCCGCCCAGGGTGACCACGCGCCCGTCGATGGACTCGCAGCCCTCGGGCGGGTTCTTCTCGTAGCGGGTATCGTGGTTCCCGGGGACGTAGAGCAGGGGCTTGCCGGTCATGGTGACGAGAAACTCCAGATACTCCCGCTTGAGATCGCCGCAGGAGATGATGGCGTCGATGCCGGCCACCCGGTCCGGCTGATAATAGTCCCAGAGCGCGGGACATTCCACATCGGAAATCAACAGGAGCTTGATGCGGACCGTCCCCTTTCATGGTGAAATGCCGCCGCGCCCAAAACAGGGCCCCGTCGCCGGCGAACTGGTCTTATTATACGCGTAAGGTTCGCGGGGCGCAAGGGGATTTTTGACAGGCCGCGCGCGGGCCGGGCGCGAAAAAGGAGCACGGGCCTTGGGTCCGTGCTCCGGATACGGGAGAAAGCTTACACCGCCATCGTCCGGTCCTTCTCGTCGAAGGAGGAGACGTCCACCTTGAGCTGCTGGGCGGCGCGGTACTCGAAGAACTTCGGGGCGACCTTGGGGAACATGGCGTAGGTCAGCACGTCCTCCTCGGTCTGGTACCACTGGCGCATCTCGTCGCGCAGCTTGTCCAGCTCCGGGGGCAGCGTGTCCGCGAAGCGGCAGGTGATGACCTTGGTGTCGCCGATGCACTTTTTGCGGATCTCCTCGTTGACCTTGCCGGGCAGCTTGCCGTAGTGGCCGGAGAGCAGATCCTTGCTCTCGGTGGGCACCATCTTGTAGCGCTCGCCCGTGAGCACGTTCATCACGGCCTGGGTGCCGACGATCTGGGAGGTGGGGGTCACCAGCGGCGGATAGCCGAAGTCCGCGCGCACGCGCGGGACCTCCGCCAGCACGTCGTAGTACTTGTCCATGGCGTTGGCGGCCTTGAGCTGGCCGATCAGGTTGGAGAGCATGCCGCCGGGCACCTGGTACTGCAGGGTCTTCACGTCCACGGAGAGGACGCGGCCGGGGTCGCGGAAGCCGTCCTTGGTCAACCGGTCCGCCACGCCGCGGAAGTAGTTCGCCAGCTCCGCCAGCAGACCCAGGTCGAGGCCCGTGTCGTACTCCGTGCCGCGGAAGGTGGCCACCATGGACTCGGTGGCGGGCTGGGAGGTGCCGCCGGCCAGGGGGGAGAGGCAGGTGTCGAGCACGTCGCAGCCGGCCTCCGCCGCCTTGAGCAGCACCATCGCGCCGGTGCCGGTGGTGTTGTGGGTGTGCAGGACGATGGGCAGATCCGTCGCGGCCTTCAGACGCTTGACCAGGCTGTAGGCGTCGTAGGGCAGGAGGAGGTTCGCCATGTCCTTGATGCAGATGAGATCGGCGCCCATGGCCTGGATCTCCTCGGCGAGCTTGACGAAATAGTCCTCGGAGTGGACGGGGGACTTGGTGTAGGAGAGGGCGATCTCGGCGGTGCCGCCGTACTTCTTGGTGGCCTCGACGGCCTTCTTCATGTTGCGCAGGTCGTTGAGCGCGTCGAAGCAGCGGATGATGTCGATGCCGTTCTCCACCGCCTTCTTGACGAAGTAGTCCACCACGTCGTCGGAGTAGGGGCGGTAGCCCAGCAGGTTCTGGCCGCGCAGGAGCATCTGCGTCTTGGTGTTGGGCAGGGCCTTGCGCAGCTGGCGCAGCCGCTCCCAGGGATCCTCGTTGAGGAAGCGGATGCAGGAGTCGTAGGTCGCGCCGCCCCAGCACTCCAGGGAGAAGTAGCCCACCTTGTCCAGCTTCTCGCAGGCGGGGAGCATCTCGCTGGTCTTCATGCGGGTGGCCGCCTGGCTCTGGTGGCCGTCGCGCAAAATGGTATCGGTAATGCGAACTTTCGCCATGGCTTGTCTATTCCTCCTAACTTAACCGAAGAGCGACAGCAGGACGCCCGCCGCGATGGCCGAGCCGATGACGCCGGCCACGTTCGGGCCCATGGCGTGCATCAGCAGGAAGTTGCCGGGGTTCTCCTCCTGGCCGACCTTCTGGGAGACGCGGGCCGCCATCGGCACGGCGGAGACGCCGGCGGAGCCGATCAGCGGATTGATCTTGCCGCCGGAGAGCTTGTTCATCAGCTTGGCCAGCAGGACGCCGCCCGCCGTGCCGCAGCCGAAGGCGAAGATGCCGGTGGCGACGATCTTCAGGGTATCCAGGGTCAGGAAGGTCTTCGCGGTGGCGGTGGCGCCGACGGTGACGCCCAGGAAGATGGTGACGATGTTCATCAGCTCGTTCTGGGCCGTCTTGTTCAGGCGCTCCACCACGCCGCACTCCTTGAACAGGTTGCCGAGCATCAGGCAGCCCACCAGCGGCACGGCGGAGGGCAGCAGCAGGGCGACCAGGATCGTGACGATGATGGGGAAGAGGATCTTCTGCGTCTTGCTCACCGGGCGGAGCTGCTCCATCACGATGCCGCGCTCCTTCTTGGTGGTCAGGGCCTTCATGATCGGGGGCTGGATGACGGGGACCAGCGCCATGTAGCTGTAGGCTGCCACGGCGATGGGGCCCAGCAGGTGCGGGGCCAGCTTGGAGGTCAGCCAGATGGCGGTGGGGCCGTCCGCGCCGCCGATGATGCCCACGGAGGCGGACTCGGCGGGGGTCATGCCCAGGAGGGAGGCGATGATGAAGGCGGCGAAGATGCCCAGCTGGGCGGCCGCGCCCATCAGCAGGGTCTTGGGGTTGGCGATCAGGGGACCGAAGTCCGTGGTCGCGCCCACGCCCAGGAAGATCAGGCAGGGGTAGATGCCCAGCTTCACGCCCAGGTACAGGTAGTCCAGCAGGCCCGGCGTGATGACCTGGCCGGCGGTGGCGAAGGCCTGACCCGCGGCGGTGAACACGGTGCCGCCGGAGATGAAGGCGTCCTTGAGCACCATGGTGCAGGCGGTGCCGTTGCCCGCCATGAAATCCATTACGCTCTGCAGCGGGACGA
This sequence comes from uncultured Clostridia bacterium, assembly GCA_947165425.1. Classification (GTDB taxonomy): domain Bacteria; phylum Bacillota; class Clostridia; order Christensenellales; family Aristaeellaceae; genus RUG11272. The sequence goes on along the minus strand of CAMVAJ010000034.1, from coordinate 13,191 downwards.
GGTCGCTCCCCGTCACGCCCGTCGCGCCGACAATCTGCGCGACGACGTTCCCGGCGGCATTCAGCACCGCGCCGCCCGCGTTGACCGTGAGGGACGCGCTCTCGAGCAGGTTCTGCGCGTCCACCAGCACGGCCCCGCCGAACAGGGACCAGTTGGCGTGGCCGCCGGCGAAGAGCACCTCATGGTAGACCTCGCTCCCTAAGAGGTTGGTCAGCAGCATGCCGAAGGCGATGGGGAGAAGCAGCAAAGGTTCAAACTGTTTGACGATGGCCAGATACAGCAGCACGCAGGCGACGGCCACCATCACCAGGGCCAGCGGATCCCGGATGAACATCGCGAGTCCGGACGTGGCCCACAGATCCGCAAAGGCCTTGCCGACATCAATGGACATTCTCTCAACTCTCTTTCATGGGGTCTGTGTCCGCCGCTCAGGCGATGGTGGCGAGCACCGTCCCGCTCTCCACGGTCGCGCCCTTGTCCACGAGGATGGAGGTGATGGTTCCGTCCCTGGGGGCGGGGATGGGGTTCTCCATCTTCATGGCCTCCAGGATCACGACGGGATCGCCGGTCTTGACCTTGTCACCCACCTTGGCCTTCACGGCCAGGATGTTGCCGGGCATGGGGGCCTTGATGGGATCGCCGGCGCCGGCGGCCTTGGGGGCAGCCTTGGGCGCGGCGGGGGCCGCCTTCGGGGTGGCCTTGGGGGTGGCGGCGGGGGCGGGCGCGGCGGCGGCTGCGGCGTCGGCGCCCAGCTCCTCCACCTCGACCTCATAGGAAGTACCGTTGACGGTGACGACAAACTTGCGCATATTGATTTCCTCCTGTATTGTGTGCGATCAGAAGCGGGCGTTCATCTGCGCCTCGCGGCCGGCTCGGCTGAAGGCGGGGGCGTTGTGGATGCGCCGGACATGCCGCACCACAAAGCCGTTGGGGGTTTCGCCCATCACGACGGCGAGGGCCGCGGTGATGGCGGCGATCAGCTCGCCCTCGTCCGCCTCGGGCTCCGGGACTTCCTCGGGCGCGGGGGCGGACTGCGGCGCGGGGGCGGACTGCGGCGCGGGGGCGGCTTTCTTCCCGCCGCCCAGGTTCTGGGTGACCTTCACCAGCAGGGTGATCAGCAGGATCAGCACCGTCAGACCGAAGAAGACGATGACGATGCCGATGAGCATGACCAGCAGGCTGTTGCCCAGGTCCAGAGAGGTATTCATGCTGACCCTCCTCCCGTTACATCGGCAGATTGCCGTGCTTCTTCGGCGGGTTGCTGTCCTGCTTGGAGGAGAGCAGCTCCAGGGCGGCGAGGACGTACTGCCGGGTCTGCTCCGGCGGGATCACGTCGTCCACCATGCCCTTGGCCGCGGCGCTGGCGGCGTCGGCCACCTCCGCGGCGAAGCGCGCCTCGAGGGCCTTGCGGTCGGCCAGCGGGTCCGCGGCGGAGCCGGCCTTCAGCTCCTTCTGGTAGAGGACCTGCACGGCGGCCTCCGGCGTCAGGGCGGAGATCACGCTCCCTGGCCAGGCGTAGGTGAGGTCCGCGTTCTCCTGGCCGCCCATGGCCACGTAGGCCTGGCCGATGGCGCTGCCCACCACGACCGCGACCTTGGGGGTGGTCGCCTCGGCGTAGGCGTAGAGGAGCTTCGCCGCGGCGGTCATGGTCCAGGCCTGGTTCTTCTCCTCCGGCACCTGGATGCCCCGGCTGTTGATCAGGGACACCACCGGGAGGGAGTAGCAGTCGCAGAAGCGGATGAAGCGCGCGGCCTTGGCGGCGGCGGCGGGGGTGACCATGCCGTCGTTGACCTGCGCGTTGCCGGCCACGAGGCCAACCGTGCGGCCGCCCATGCGGGCCAGGGCGATGCGCAGCTCCTGCCCCCAGGCGGGGTAGAGCTCGAGGAAGCTGCCGCCGTCGGCCATCTCCCGCAGGAGGCCCTCGCTGTCCGCGGGGTCGGAGACAGTCAGGAGACGGTTCAGGTCGTCGGTGTCCTGCAGCTCCGCGTCCTCCAAGTTGCTGCCGGGCAGCAGGTCGATCAGTTTCTGCGCGAGGGCGATGGCCTCCGCCTCGTTCGCGGCGGTCAGGGCGACGCCGCCCTGGGCGGCCATGGCGTCCGCGCCGCCGAGCTTCTTGGCGTCGAGGCTGCGGCCGGTCATGGCGCTGACGACCAGCGGCCCGTAGACCATCAGCTCGCCCACGTCGGCGGCCTGGATGGAGACGTCCGCCAGCTGGGCGATGAGGGCGGCTCCGCCCACCACCGGGCCCAGCACCAGGGCGATCATGGGCACCACGCCGCTCAGGCGGGCCATCTTCGCGTAAACCTGCGCGTAGGCGTTCATCGCCTCCGCGCCCTCGTCCACCCGGACGCCCGCGCTGTCGCACAGGGCGAGGACCGGGCAGCCGGTCTTGCGGGCCAGCTCCAGCACCTTCACGATCTTCTGCGCCTGCTGACGGCCCATCGCGCCGCCGTGGACGGTGAAGTCCTGGGCGAAAAGGCATACCGGGCGATCCTGCACCGTGGCGCAGCCGGTGACCACGCCGGCGAAGTCGCCGTCCCTGCTCAGCAGGGTGTCCGTCTCCACAAAGCTGCCGGGATCCACCAGCCGCTCCACCCGCTCCCGGGCGGTGAGCTTGCCGGCGGCGCGCTGTCTGGCCTGCCGCTCCGGGTCTCCCTGGGTCACGGCGAGCCGTAGCTCCTGTGCGTTTGCCATGTCTGTACTCCCTCCGTATCGTTCGATCTGAAACAGACTTGAGGACTCAGCGGGGTGAAAATCCCACATCTAAGCCAAGTTTTGTTAATTCCACATCCCTTTCCTTTTTCCTGCCTGCGATTGCGAAAACTTGCGAAAAAAGTGAAAGCATGACAAAGAAGGCGCGCAAAAACCGCCGCGCCCGGTTCGGGCGGCGGCGGCTCGAGGCGGCATGGACGGCGGGCGGGGTCAAGGCGCGCTGATGCCCAGCGCCGCGCGGGCCTTCTTCAGCCGGGCTTTGTCGCGGTACATCTGCTCGTCCGCGCGGCGGAAGACGTCGGCGAGCTCCCGGTCCGCGGCGGGGTCGAAGTCCGCGAGGCCGCAGGCGACGATCGTGCCGGCGGCGAGGGGCAGCTGCTCCTCGTTGAGGGCCGCCATGGCGGCCAGCTTCTCGTGCCGCGCCGCGTAGTCCCGGCCCGTCATGATGACGACGAACTCGTCGCCGCCGTAGCGGAAGACCGGGCTGTGGTCGAAGACGGCGCAGATTTCCATGGCGGCGTCCTTGATGAGGGCGTCACCGGCCTCGTGGCCGTGGCGGTCGTTGGTCTCCTTGAGGTAGTTGAGGTCGCACATCGCCACCGCGAAGGGCGGGGCGGCCCCGTCGGCGATCTGCGCGTTGAGCTCCTGCTCCCGGCTGGAGTAGGCGTGCTTGCTCTTCACGCCGGTGAGCTGGTCGCGGTTGGCCAGCTCGCGGACGTGGGCCAGCTCGCGCTCGCGGGCGATCTGCGCGTCGATGTTGCTGACGCCGATGACGATGTGGGGGTCCCGGTCGTCCATCATCCGGGTGGCCTTCAGGTTGACGTAGGTGGGCTTGCCGCCGAGCATGAGGCGGTAGGTGAGGGTGAAGCTGCCGCTGTGCTCCAGCTCGCGCAGGATGTTCTCCTTCGTCAGGGCGGCCCGGGTCTGCTCCTGGTCGTCGGGGTGCACCACCAGGCCGATGTTGCGCTGCGTCAGCTCGAAGAAGTCCTCGTCCCCGCGCTCGATGTCCAGCTCCGCGTAGGCGTTGTCGGAGGCGTACTCGACAAAGCGGCCGGTGCGGGTGTCCACGTCGTAGACGCAGAAGTAGTCCGAGGCAAGGGCGCGGGCGATGGCGGTGAAGGTGGCAGCCCGCTCGCTCAGGCTGCCCGGGACGGAGGCCGCGCCGGACAGCCCGTGGATCGTCTCGCGCCATCTGCGGTTTTCCCGGGCGAAGGCGGTGAACGCGTCCGCCGGGATCGGCTTGGAGAAGTAGTAGCCCTGCACCAGGGCGCAGCCCAGCTCCCGGAGGGAGGTCAGCTGCTCGGCGGTCTCCACGCCCTCGGCCACCACCGGCACGCGCAGGTAGTCCGCGATGTCGATGATGACCTCGATGAGACGGGTGTCCCGCTCGCCCTTGAAGGCCTCGCGGATGAAGCGCATGTCCAGCTTGAGGGCGTCGATGGGCAGGGCGGAGATCATGTTGAGGCTGGAGTAGCCCGTGCCGAAATCGTCCATCTCGACACGGAAGCCCAGCGCCCGCAGGCGGCGGACGGTCTCGATGATCTGGGCGGAGTCCCCGGTGTAGGCGCTCTCGGTGATCTCCAGGAGGAGCTCGCGGGGCTCGATGCCGTGGGCCTCGACCAGCGCCTGCAGCTGCCCGACCAGGGTCGGGTTGTACAGGTCGATCCGGGAGACGTTCACCGAGACCGGCACCGCGAAGCCGAGCTGCTCGCGCCAGAGGCGGATCTGGGCCGCGGCGCGGTTCCAGACATAGGTGTCCAGCTCGTGGATCAGGCCGTTCTCCTCAAAGAGCGGGATGAAGATGCCCGGGCTGATGAGCCCCTGGGTCGGGTGCTGCCAGCGCACGAGGGCTTCGGCGCTGGTCAGCACCGGGGCCTCGGGCCGGATGTCGAACTTGGGCTGGTAGTAGACGACGAACTGCTCCTCCCGAATGGCGCGGTGGAAGTCCTCCAAAAGCTGCTCGGCGTAGAGCTCCCGCCGGTGCAGCTCGTCGTCGTAGAAGCCGATGGCCTTGCCGTAGCTCTGCCGCACGGTGTCCGCCGCGCTCTTGGCCCGGTCGAAGCGGCGCTCCACGTCGATCCCCTTGTCCACCAGGGGATAGATGCCCATGCGCAGCCGGATGTGGTTCTCGCCGGGGTCGCCCTGGACGCCCTCGGCGGCCTGGGACGCCAGCGCCTGGGGGTCCGCCTGGTGGGGGAGATAGGCCATGAAGGTGTCCGCCTCCCGGCGGCAGACGATGCCGCCCGACGCCTGCGCCATCTGCCGCAGCGCGCCGCCCATGCGGCGGAGCACCCCGTCGCCGAAGGCCTTGCCGTAGCGCTCGTTCAGGATCCGGAAATGGCAGATATCCAGCACCAGCGCGTCCATCGGCTGCTCCGGGTGGAACTGGTCGTACTGCTCGGCGTAGCGGTAGAAAAACTCGGGGTTGTACAGCCCGGTCAGCGGGTCGCGCTCGGTGGACTGGAGGATCTGCCGGTCCTCGGAGAGCTCGATGGTGCGCTGGACCCGCGCCTGGATGACCCGCATCTGCGGGTAGGGCTTGGGGATGAAGTCGATGGCGCCCAGCTTCAGGCACTCCACCTCCGCCCCCTGGTCGGCGGTGAGCACGATCACCGGGATGCGGGCGGTCTCCGGGTCGGCCTTCAGCTGCCGCAGGACCTCCTGCCCGGTGAGACGGGGCATGATCAGATCCAGCAGCAGGAGCGAGAGGGTCTGCCGCTTCTCCTGCGCCAGGCGCAGCGCCTCCTCGCCGTCCTCGGCGATGAGGATCTCGAACTCGTTCTCCAGCGCCGCCCGGAGCAGCTCGCGGTTGATCATCTCGTCGTCCGCGATCAGGATCAGCCGTTTGCCGTTGGAGGCATAAAAACGCTCGTGACTCTTCAGCATAATATCTCTCCCCGTCCGCCTGACGGCGCGTTTCAGTCTGCTTTTCGGATTTCTCCGGTTCTGGGGAGGATTATACCAAAAAAAGCGGCCTACGGCAACCGAGCGGCCGCAAAAAAAGTACCCGGTGTTTTTTCACCAGGGCACAGGCAGGAATCGGCGGCCGCATGTCGAATTAGAATAAATCATCATACTGCGGAGCGGCGCGGGCCGTCTCCGCGCCGAAGGAGGAAAAACCCATGAAGTACGAGTGCCCCTGCAGCTACATCTATGACCCGGAGATCGGCGATCCCGAGGGCGGCATCGCGCCCGGCACCGCCTGGGAGGACGTCCCCGAGGATTGGGTCTGCCCGGTCTGCGGCCTGGGCAAGGACGCCTTCACCCCGGTGGAGTAACCCGCGAAGCCCACACCCCGCTGCGGCGGGGTTTTTGCTTGCGCGGGGGGCGGTTGTGTGCTATCATGAAGCTGAGAAAACAGGCGAAGGGAGGAGCGCCGCGATGGCCTTTACGCATCTGCATCTGCACACGGAATACAGCCTGCTGGACGGCGCCTGCCGCATCCCGCGCCTGGTCAAGCGCCTGAAGGAGCTGGGGATGGACAGCTGCGCCATCACGGACCACGGCGTGCTCTACGGCGTGGTGGACTTCTACGAGGCGATGAAGGCCGAGGGACTCAAGCCCATCATCGGCTGCGAGGCCTATGTCTGCCACGACCATCTGGACAAGAGCCCCGCCGGGCGCGAGATGAGCCACCTGATCCTCCTGTGCGAGAACGAGACGGGCTGGCGGAACCTCTGCTGGCTGGATTCGGAGGCCTTCGTCCACGGCTACTACTACCGGCCCCGCATGGACTATCAGATGCTCCGGGAGCACCACGAGGGGCTGATCGCCCTCTCCGCCTGCCTCTCCGGCGACCTGCCGAAGCTCCTGCTGGCCGGCCGCTACGACGACGCGGCCGCCTACGTCCGGATGATGCAGGACATTTTCGGAAAGGAAAACTTCTATATCGAGCTGATGGACCACGGCATCCGGGAGGAGAAAACCGTGCTGCCCCGGCTCATCTCCCTGGCGCGGGAGCTGGACGTGCCGCTGGCGGCGACCAACGACTGCCATTACATCCTGGAGGAGGAGGCCGCCGCCCAGGAGATCCTCATGTGCATCCAGACCGGCAAGACGCTGGAGGATCCGACCCACATGCGGCACGACACCACCAAGCTCTACGTCCGCTCCGAGGCGGAGATGCGGGAGCTGTTCCGCGCGGTGCCGGAGGCGGTGGACAACACGGTCCGGATCGCGCAGCGGTGCAATCTGGACTTCACCTTCGGCGAGCGGAAGATCCCGGTCTTCCCCATCGAGACGGGGGAGACCAGCCTGGAGATGCTCACCCGCCTCTGCCGGGAGGGCCTGCGCCGCCGCTACCCCGGCGCGGGGGAGGAGGACGAGCCCTACCGCCGCCTGCGCTACGAACTGGACACCATCGCGGGCATGGGCTTTGTGGACTACTTCCTCATCGTCTGGGATTTCATCAACTACGCCAAGTCCAACGGCATCATGGTCGGCCCGGGCCGCGGCAGCGCCGCCGGCTCCATCGTCTCCTACGCCCTCGGGATCACGACCCTCGACCCGCTGAAGTATCAGCTGCTCTTCGAGCGCTTCCTGAACCCGGAGCGGGTCTCCATGCCGGATATCGACGTGGACTTCTGCTACGAGCGGCGGCAGGAGGTCATCGACTACGTCGTGCGCAAATACGGCGCGGACCACGTCAGCCAGATCATCACCTTCGGCACCATGGCGGCGCGGGCGGTGGTGCGCGACGTGGGCCGGGTGCTGGGCATGAGCTATCAGGAGACGGACACGGTGGCCAAGGCAGTGCCCTTCGAGCTGGGCATCACCCTCGAGCAGGCCCTGCGCCTCAGCCCCCAGCTGCACAGCATGGACGAGCAGGACGAGAAGGTGCACAACCTCCTCGCCATGGCCCGGACCCTGGAGGGCATGCCCCGCAACGCCTCCACCCACGCGGCAGGCGTGCTGATCACCGACCGGCCGGTCACCGACTACGTCCCCCTGCAGCGCAACGACGACGTGATCACGACCCAGTTCCCCAAGGACACGATCGAGCATCTGGGCCTTTTGAAGATGGACTTCCTGGGCCTGCGGACCCTGACTGTGATCCGCGACGCCCTGGACATGATGCGCCGGGAGGAGGGGATCGACCTCACGCCGGAGGAGATCCCGCTGGACGACCCGGAGGTCTACGCCATGATCTCCGCCGGGGAGACGGACGGCGTCTTCCAGCTGGAGGGCAGCGGCATGCGCACCTTCCTGATGCAGATGAAGCCCGGGAGCTTCGAGGACATCATCGCCGCCATCTCCCTGTACCGGCCCGGGCCGATGGAGTCCATCCCCCGCTACATCGCCGGGAAGCAGAACGCGGCCAGCGTCTCCTACTCCACCGAGAAGCTGCGCCCCATCCTCGACGTCACCTACGGCTGCATGGTCTACCAGGAGCAGGTCATGCAGATCGTGCGAGACCTGGCGGGCTACTCCTACGGCCGGTCGGACCTGGTGCGCCGCGCGATGGCGAAGAAAAAGCACAAGGTCATGGAGGAGGAGCGGCAGAATTTCGTCTACGGCCAGACCGACGCGGACGGGAACATCCTGATCCCCGGCTGCATCCGCAACGGCGTGCCGGAGAAGGTGGCGAACCAGATCTACGACGAGATGATCTCCTTCGCCTCCTACGCCTTCAACAAATCCCACGCCGCGGCCTACGCCGTGGTCGCCGCCCAGACCGGCTGGCTCAAGTGCCACCATCCGGCTTCCTTCATGGCGGCGATCATCAACTCCGTCTACGGCAACAGCGACAAGATCTCCGCCTACGTGCAGTACTGCCGGGCCAACGGCATCCCGGTGCTGCCGCCGGACGTCAACCGCTCCGGCTGGAAGTTCTCCGTGGAGCGGCAGGCGGACGGCACGCTGGCGATCCTCTTCGGCCTCGGGGCGGTGAAATCCGTCGGCGAGGGCGCGGTGCAGGCCATCGTGACCGAGCGGGAGCGCAAGGGCCCCTTCCGGGACGTGTTCGACTTCTGCGCCCGGATCGACCCCTCGCAGGTCGGCAAGCGCGTGGTGGAGAGCCTGATCCGCGCGGGCGCCTTCGACTGCTTCGGGGCCAGCCGCCCGCAGCAGCTGGCGGTCTACGAGGGCGAGATGGACCTGAGCGCCAAGGCGCACAAGGCCACGGTCTCCGGCCAGATGTCCCTCTTCGACCTGGCGGGCGAGGACGGGGAGGCCCTTATCGACACGCGCCGCGAGCTCCCCGACCTCAAGGACTGGCCCGCCCGCTACCGCCTCGCCCAGGAGAAGGAGATGACGGGCGTCTATATCACCGGCCACCCCCTGGACGACGAGCGGGAGGCGCTCTCCCATCTGGGCTTCTCCACCGCGGACCTGATCGACCTCGCCGAGCGGCCGGACGGCGGCATGTCCTTGGACGGCCGGGCGGTGGATATGGGCGGCATCCTCACCGAGGTGAAGGGCAAGGCCACCAAGAAGGGAGCCTACATGGGCTTCCTGACCCTGGAGGATCTCTCGGGGCAGATCGAGTGCCTGGTTTTCCCGAAGGTGTTCGAGCGCTACCAGGGGATGCTCAGCGCGGACGACATCGTCGTCCTCTCCGGCAAGCTCTCCATCCGCGAGGAGGAGAGCCCGAAGCTGCTGGTGGACCGGGTGGTGCCGATGGAGGAGTGGAAGAAGCGCCGCGCCCCGCAGATCCCGCCGCCGCAGGCCCCGGTGGTCACCGACGCGCAGCTCGCCCAGCGGAGCCCGCGCAAGCTGTTTGTCCGCATCGCGCGGGCGCAGCGCGACGCCTGTGCCGCCCTGACCGGAAAGTACCCGGGCGAGATCCCGGTCTATCTCCACATCCCGGAGGACAAGGCCACCCTGCTGGCCCCCCGCTCCGCCTGGTGCGACGGCGGGGAGAAGTGCCTGGGGGCGCTCTGTGAGGCCTACGGCGCGGACAATGTCAAAATGGTAACCAAGTAATCCAAGCAAAGGAGTATATACAGCAATGAAACTCGGAGTCGTGGGGCTGCCCAACGTGGGCAAGAGCACCCTTTTCAACGCCATCACCCAGACCAGCAACGCCCAGGCGGCCAACTTCCCCTTCTGCACCATCGAGCCGAACACGGGCATGGTGATGGTGCCGGACAAGCGGCTGGACCGGCTGACGGAGATGTACCATCCCAAGAAGACGACGCCCACCACGGTGGAGTTCGTGGACATCGCGGGGCTGGTCAAGGGCGCGAGCCACGGCGAGGGCCTGGGGAACAAGTTCCTCTCCCACATCCGCGAGGTGGACGCCATCGTCCACGTCGTGCGCTGCTTTGACGACGACAACATCATCCGCGCCGACTGCTCCTCCGACCCGGTCAGCGACATCGAGACGGTGAACCTCGAGCTGATCTTCGCCGACCTGGAGACCGTGCAGCGCCGCCGGGACAAGGCGGCCCGCCAGAAGAACGGCGGCGACAAGAGCGCTGCCCGGGAGGCGGAGCTGTGCGAGCGGATGATCGCCCACCTCTCCGAGGGCAAGCCGGGCCGCACCCTGCCCGTGGACGCGGACGAGAAGGCCATCGTCGCCAGCTGGTTCCTGCTGACCACCAAGCCCGTGATCTACGCGGCCAACATCGCCGAGGAGGACCTGGGCAAGCCTGAGGACCAGGTGAAGGATCTGGACAAGGTGAAGGCCATCGCCGCCGCCGAGGGGGCGGAGGTGCTGGTGATCTCCGCCGCCATCGAGGAGGAGATCTCCCAGATGGACGCGGAGGAGAAGGCCGAGTTCCTGGAGGAGCTGGGCATCGGCTCCTCCGGTATGGAGCGGATGATCACCGCCTGCTACCATCTGCTGGGCCTGATCTCCTTCCTGACCTGCGGCGAGGACGAGTGCCGCGCCTGGACCATCACCCGGGGGACGAAGGCCCCGCAGGCCGCCGGCAAGATCCACACCGACTTCGAGCGCGGCTTCATCCGCGCGGAGATCGTGCCCTTCGAGACCCTCTCCTCCCTCGGCTCCATGGCCGCCTGCAAGGAGAAGGGGCTCGTCCGCTCCGAGGGCAAGGACTACGTGATGCAGGACGGCGACGTGGTGCTGTTCCGCTTCAACGTGTGAGGAGAGAGACATGGTAGGCTACGATAAGAAGGAAGCGCATGCCTTCATCCTCAGGCGCATCCACCCCCAGGATCACCCGGCGCTGGCGGACCGGCTCGGGGAGCTGGTGGCCCAGGCCATCGACGCGGATCTGGACTTTATGGCGGAGACCGGGGTCATCGGCCCGGACGGCCTCGGGGGCGACAGCTACTACGAGGAGGACGACGCCTTCGAGTACATCGTGGAGAGGCTGGCTGCGAACAACGGTCTCGATCCGGAGCAGGCGGTGAAGGTGGCCTCCCTGGTGGACGACTTCATGGACGCCCAGTACGCCTACATGATGTACGCGGGACTGGTGCAGGACGAGTAGGCGGCGCAGGGCCGCGCCCGGGACGACAGGGACCCATTCGGCGGGACAGAACGGACAGAACAAAGTACGGGGAGGAAACAAGATGCACAGATTTGCGAGATACTGCGGGATTCTGCTGGCGCTGCTGGTGCTGGCGATGGGCGCCGCGATGGCGGAGGACGGACTGGACGAGCAGGATCCCCCGACGCCGGACCTGTACTCCGGGAACTGGGTCTGTGACCGGGCGACGATGGAGATTGACTGGGAGCAGGTGGGCTACAAGGTCCTGATCGAGTGGGGCAGCAGCGCCTGGGAGCAGTCGCGCTGGGAGTACAGCTGCTACTACGACGAGAACAGCAGGACGATGACCTCCCTGCCCTTTGGCCTCCGCACGGACTTCGTCTATGACGAGGCGGGGGAGGTCGTCTCCGCCACCGAGGTCTATGACGACGGCGAGGCCACCTTCTCCCTGGACGGGGAGGGGTATGTGCTCTGGGCCGACGCGAAGGAGAACGCCGGCGAGGGCCTGCGCTTTGAGCGCCTGCCGGACGAGGCGGCCGAGGAGGCCGCGGCCGCCGAGCCCCTCTTCGCCACCCTCGGCGACGCGATGGCGGATCCCGGCTACACCGACATCACCGGCGGGGACGACAGCCACTATGTGGTGGTCGTGGCGCGGGAGGGAGCCGCCCCGGTCCGCGCGGTGGCGGACCTGGACGAGGAGACCCTGCGCCTGCGGGACGAGATGTTCGAGGCGGAGGATTACGACGCGGCCCGGGAAGTCCTGCTGGCGAAGCTGAAGTCGCTGCCGGTTAGCTATACCGAGGAGCTCACAGCCGTCCCGAAGGAGCAGGCGGAGCTGGACGCCCTGGCGGGCAAGCGCATCGCCGACCTGGAGGCGGAGGGCTACGTCTACGGCGGGAGCGGCTTCGCGGGGGATCAGGATCCCGTCTTCACGATGGAGTACGGGTTCTATCTCTACGACTGCGTCGTGAACGGGACCGGCGATGAGTACTCGGAGCGGCAGGATAACGACACCCTCGGGGAGATGACGGTGAAGAGCGCGAGCTATGTCGGCCTCTCCGGCAACGCCGCGAACCTGGACTATCAGGCCGACGGCACCTATACCGCGCCGGAGGACGACGGCTGGGGCGAGTTCGGGGAAGTGATGCAGATTATCTCCGACGCGGTGACCGCCGCCGGGGACGGGGAGCTGGACGTGGACGCCGTCGTGGCGCAGCTGATGGAGCACAACCCCGACGCGGACCCGGAGGAGCTGCGCACGTTTATCGCGCTGTTCGCGCAGATGGCCGCGGCCGCCCAGACGGAGGCCGCCGGGACGCCCGACGCGGCGACGGAGGCAGCGCCCGAGGAGGCCCCCGCGGCTGACTGAGCGGGGGTAAAAAAGCGGGATGGATGAATTGCAAACCATCCCGACTTGTGGTATGATAGGCCCGTCGGGGAGCCAACCCCGGCACAAGAAGCAGATTATCAAGATAAGGAGCGTGTTTTCCCATGGCCAAGAAAACGGTGGACGACATTCAGGTAACCGGCAAGCGCGTACTGGTGCGCTGCGATTTCAACGTGCCCATGAAGGACGGCAAGATCACCAACGATAAGCGCATCGTGGCGGCCCTGCCCACCATCCAGAAGCTGATTGCCGACGGCGGCAAGGTCATCCTCTGCTCTCACCTGGGCAAGCCGAAGAACGGCCCCGAGGCCAAGTTCTCTCTCGCGCCCGTGGCGGACCGCCTCTCCGAGCTCCTGGGCAAGAAGGTCGTCTTCGCCGATGACGACAATGTCGTGGGCGAGAACGCCAAGGCCGCGGTCGCCGCGATGAAGAACGGCGACGTGGTGCTGCTGCAGAACACCCGCTTCCGCAAGGAGGAGACCAAGAACGTCGAGGACTTCTCCAAGGAGCTGGCCTCCCTGGCGGACTGCTATGTGGACGATGCCTTCGGCTCCTGCCACCGGGCGCACTGCTCCACTGAGGGCGTGACCAAGTTCACCTCCCCCAATGTCGCGGGCTATCTGATCGGCAAAGAGCTCTCCATCATGGGCAAGGCCCTGGAGAACGCCGACCGTCCCTTCGTGGCGGTGCTGG
>CAMVAJ010000033.1 GCA_947165425.1 uncultured Clostridia bacterium | reverse complement strand
GCAAGTGCTGCGGCATCTCCCTGGGCAAGTACCGCGACCCCGAGAACGACATGTATTTCTACACCAGGCATGTCAAGTCCCCCACGCAAATGGAGCGCGACGCCGTCTGCCGCGGCCAGTACCACGGCTGGCTGAAGGAGAAGGTGGGCGGCCACCTCATCCGCCGCTGCCACGTCCACCACTGCGAGCAGGCCGGCATCGTCGGCCGCATGGGCGCGGTCTTCTCCACCATCGAGGACTGCCACATCCACCACGTCTGCAACAGCCAGCAGCTCGGCGGCGCGGAGACCGCGGGCATCAAGCTGCACGCCGCCATCGACGTCACGATCCGCCGCAACCACATCCACCACTGCATCATGGGCGTCTGGCTCGACTGGGAGGCGCAGGGCGCGCGGATCACCCAGAACCTGCTCCACGACAACCAGCGGCCCGAGGGCATCCCCCAGGCCAAGGGCGCGATGTTCAACAACGACGTGTTCATCGAGGTGGGCCACGGCCCGACCCTGATCGACCACAACGTGATGCTGTCGAAGACCTCCGCCGTCCTGCCCAGCGAGGGCGTCGCCTGCGTCCACAACCTCATGTGCGGCGCCTTCGGCCTGATCAACAGCGGCGTGGACAGCGTCGTCAACGGCCAGCGGGAGCCCCGCTATACCCCCTACCATATCCGCCACCGCACCGAGGTCGCGGGCTTCATGACCATCCTCCACGGCGACGACCGGATCTACAACAACATTTTCGTCCAGCGGACGCCGGTGACGGACGCCTCCATCCCGCCCACCTCCGCCGACCACCAGATCGTCGGCACCGCGCCCTTCGACATCTTCCCCACCTACGAGGAGTGGATCAGCCATTTCCAGATGGGGCAGGAGCCGAACATGCACGAGCTGGCGACCTACCACTTCGGCCACCTGCCCGTCTGGGTGGAGGGCAATGCCTACTTCAACGGCGCCAGCGTCTGCAAGCACGAGCGGAAGCACCTCGTGGACACGGCGCATCCCGTCCGCGTGGAGCTGGCGGAGGAGGACGGGCGCTGGGTGCTGCGCACCAACGTCTATGAGCTGCTGAAGGACTTCCGGGTGGGCCTCATCCACAGCGACATTCTCGGCTGCGCCTTCGAGCCCGAGCAGCGCTTCGAGAACCCCGACGGCACGGCCATCCTCTTCGATTCGGACTACGCGGGCGCGCACCGCGGCCTGGACACCCTGCCCGGCCCCTTCGCCGACGCGGCGGCCGAGCGCACGGTCTGGTAAAGCCTGCTGAAAAAGAGCTGCCCCGACGCACTTTGCCGTGCGTCAGGGCAGCTCTTTTCGTGATTCACTTATCTCACTCCGTCACCGAGACATCCACATCCGGCGCGATGCTGATCTGATAGCCCGGATAGGCCTCCCGCAGCTCGCGGCAGAGGGTTTCGAGGCCCTCCTTCACATCGATGTCAAAGCTCATGACGACGTCGAAGCGCATCTCCTTCGTCTCCATGTCCAGATAAAAGCCGTGGAGCTGAACGGCCCAGTCGTGGGCCAGCACCCGCCCGCGCACGTCGTTCTGGATCCGCACGGCCTCGCTGTCGCCGGTGTTGTAGGAGTAGAGCCCGACGCCCGTCAGGATCACGCCCGTCTCCCGGTAGACCCGGGTCTCCAGCCTCCGGGTCAGGCGGTCCACCTCCCGGACCGTCATGGTGTCCGGCAGCTCGATGTGGACCGAGGCGTAGTTCTTGTCCGGCCCATAGTTGTACATGTACAGGTCGTAGGCGCCGCGCACCTCCGGCTCCTCGGTCAGCAGGGCCTTCACCCGGTCCGTGATCTCCTTGTCCGCCCGCGCGCCGAGGATCTCGTTGAGGGTCTCGATCATCATCTCGATGCCGGATTTGATGATGAACGCCGAGATCACGACGCCCACATAGGCCTCCAGCGAGACGCCGCTGAGCATGAAGATCACCGCGCAGGCCAGCACCGAGCCGGAGAGGATCGCGTCGAACATCGCGTCCGAGCCGGAGGCGATCAGCGAGCCGGAGTTGACCTTCCGCCCCTGCGCCTTGACATAGCGGCCCAGGAGGATCTTGACGGCCACGGCCACCGCGATGATCACCAGCGACACGACGCTGTAGTCCGGCGTCTCCGGGTGGATGCTCTTTTTCACGGACTCCACCGCGGAGGTGATGCCGGCGTAGAGCACAATGCCGGAGACGATCATGGCGCTCAGGTACTCGATCCGCCCGTAGCCGAGAGGGTGCTTCTTGTCCGGCTTCTTCCCCGCCAGCTTGGTCCCCACGATCGTGATGATCGAGGAGAGGGCGTCGGAGAGGTTGTTGACCGCGTCTAGGATGACGGCGATGGAGTTGGACACGACGCCGACCACCATCTTGAAGGCCACCAGCATCACGTTGGCCAAAATACCGATGACGCTGGTCCGGACGATCACCTGATCGCGGTTCATTTCCGGCGTCTCAGAGACAGGCTTCGCATTGCTCATCATGGATTCTCCCTTCGGAACGATCCGGTTTTCACCCGGAGCATTCTGATATTATAGCGCAAAAGCCGGACTTTGGCGAGAGGGAAGTTTCAAAAGCCCTCCCCGGCGGGCCGGGGAGGGGAGCTTTGTCAGAAAGCCTTCGATGCGGTATGCTGCGTGTCTTACACCACGCCGCCCTCGACCACCAGGGCGTCCGCGTCGGCGTTCTCGCCGTAGGTCTCCCGCAGGGTGGCCTCATAGTCCGCGTGGAAGAAGTTCTCCTCGCCCAGCTTCACCAGCTCCTCGTTGATCCAGCTGAGCAGCGTCTCGTTGCCCTTGGAGACGGCGGGGTTGATGGTATCGAGGCTTCCCAGGGACTCGATGCCCACGGTGAAGCCGGGGTTCTCGATCGCCCAGGCCAGCACCTCGGTGTTGTCCGTCGAGAGGGCGTCGCCGCGGCCATCCAGCAGGCCCAGATAGGCGTCGGTGTAGGAGTCGTACTTCACCAGCTGGACCTCAGGATAGTTCTGCTCGAAGAAGGTCTCGGCGGTGGTCCCCTTGGAGACGATCAGCTTCTTGCCCTTCAGCTGCTCCACGTCCGTGATCAGCGCGCCGTCGGGGCTCACCACGCCCAGCGCCACCTTCATGTAGGGCAGGGCGAAGTCCACCTGCTCGGCCCGCTCGGCGGTGTAGGTGAAGTTCGCGAGGATCACGTCCACCTTGAAGCTCTGCAGGAACTCGATCCGGTTCGGCGCGTCCACGGCGACAATCTCAAGCTCCACGCCCAGATCCTCCGCCAGGCGGCGGGCCAGATAGACGTCATACCCCTGGAACTCGCCGTTCTCGTCCACATAGCCGAAGGGCTTCTTGTCGTGGAAGAGGCCGATCGTGATCTTGCCGCTCTCCTTGATCTCGTCCAGGGTGCGGAAGCCGTCCGCCAGCGCGGTGGCGGAGAGAATAAGGGTCAGGGCCAGAACCAGGGCTGCGATGCTCACAATGCGCTTCATTTTTCGTTACCTTCCTTTTCTGTTTTTTGTTTGATTGAGTTGTTTGATGTTAAAATGATTCGATGGCCACGGAGACCGTCTGTCCGCCGCGCCGGATCGCATTCGGAAATCCAGCCCGCTCCGGCATCGGTCCCGGGCGCTGATGTAACGGTTCAGCATGTCCATCCTCCTCTCCGGATACAAACAAAAGGAGCCCTCCCCATTGCTGGTCCGGCTCCTCGGTTCCTCTTCTCCTGTCTGCGGTTGAATCAGCGCAAACAAGCCTCCGACAGAGACGGACGCACTGAACAACACATACACATGGCCATCTTCCGTGTACGCATCCGGCTCCGCCTCCTCTCGATTTCCCGCCTGTCCGACGGGTTGGTTGGATTATAAGCGCAGGGCAGGGATAAGTCAATCCCTGTCATTGTACTATCGCTGTTTTTTGGATGGACGGCCTCAGGCCAGCCCCACATCCGCGGCCTGCGTCTCCTGCGCCTTCTTCCGGGTCGAGGCGTAGGTGAAGCTCTGCAGGAACTGGCGCGCCCGCTCCGTCTTCGGCTCCCGGAAGAAGGAGGCGGGGGCCCCCTCCTCCGCGATGACACCCTGCTCCATGAAGAGGACCCGGTCCGCCACCGCCTCCGCGAAGCGCATCTCGTGGGTCACGATGGCCATGGTCATGCCCTGCTCCGCCAGGTCGATGACCACGTTGAGCACCTCGGAGACCATCTCCGGGTCCAGCGCCGCCGTGATCTCGTCCAGCAGCAGCAGCTCCGGGTGCATCAGCATCGCGCGCACCAGCGCCACGCGCTGCTTCTGTCCGCCGGAGAGGGTGCGCGGCAGGGCCTGGGCCTTCTCCGCCAGGCCGACGCGCCGGAGCATCTCCATCGCCTCCGCCTCCACGGCCTCCCGGGGCTTCCGCAGCGCCTTCATGGGGCCTAGGAGCAGATTGTCCATCACCTTCATATGGGGGAAGAGGTCGTAGCTCTGGAACACCATGCCGATTTTCTGCCGCACCAGGTGCATGTCCTTCAGCCCGGAGATCAGCTGATCCCGGAGCCAGATCTCGCCCTGGTCCACCCGTTCCAGGCCGTTGATGCAGCGCAGGAGCGTGCTCTTTCCGCAGCCGCTCGGGCCGATGATGACGACGACCTCGCCCTCGTGGATGTCCAGGCTGACGCCCTTGAGCACGCCCGAGCCGTCGAAGGCCTTGTGGATGTCCTTCACCCGCAGAATCGGTTCCATCATGTGATGCCTCGCTTTTCTCCCCGGAGCGCCGCCGGGCCGTCCGTCAGCCCGCGCTCCATCTCGTCTCAAGCCTGCCCGCCAGCAGGGAAATCGGCCAGCAGATCAGGAAGTACATCAGAAACACCGTCGCGTAGACCCAGAAGGCCACGGAGGGCTCCCGGTAAAACTGCCCGATGATCTGCTGCCCCACCTTCAGCACCTCGGTCACGTTGATCATCTTCACCAGCGCCGTGGTCTTGATGATGCGGGTGGAGAGGTTGATCGCCTGCGGGAGCAGACGCCGCGCCGTCTGGGGCAGCAGGATATACCGGTTGATCTGCGCCTTGGTCAGGCCCAGGGCCGCCGCGCTCTCCCGCTGGTGGCGGGGGATGGAGGTCAGCGCGCCGCGGAACAGATCGCCCATCTCCGCCGTCCCCCAGAAGGAGAACACCAGGATCGCGCTGGTCTCCCCCTCCAGGTTCCACCCGAAGAGCCGCGCGAAGCCGAAATAGACCAGATAGAGCAGCACCAGCTGGGGCATGAACCGCACGATCTCCAGCCAAACCCGGCAGAAGCCCCGGGCCGCCCGGCTCCGGCTCATCATCAGCAGGCCGAAGAGCAGGCCCAGCGCCGTGGAGATCCCGATCGTGATCAGCGCGATCCGCAGCGTCACCCACAGGCCCAGCAGCAGGCGCTGGAAATTGACGCCCTTAAACAGAATGCTGATTCCCAAATCCTGCATACCGCAGCCTCCTCTCCGTGAAGGTCGCCGCCAGGGAGACCGGCAGCAGCAGCGCTAGATAGGCCACCACCAGCATGAACAGCACCTCCACGGTGCGCCCGCCGCTGGTGCGCAGCGTGTCCGCCACGTTCATCAGATCCATCATCGCCAGCACGGAGAACATGCTCGTCTCCTTAATCAAAAAAATGACGTTGGCGAAAAGCGCCGGCGCGGCCGTGGCCAGCGCCTGGGGCAGCAGGACATAGCGGATGTTCTGCGCCCGGGTCAGGCCGAGGCACTCCCCGGCCTCCCGCTGGCTCTTCTCCACGGACTCCAGCCCGCTCCGGAAGGCCTCGGACATGTAGGCGCCGCCCAGGAAGGTCAGGCCGATGACCGCGCAGGCCTCCGCGCTGAGCCGCACGCCCACCCGGGGCAGCCCCGCATACAGGAAAAACAGCTGCACCAGCAGGGGCGTGTTCCGGGCCAGCTCGATATACCCGTGGGCCACGCTCCGCAGCACCGGCACCCGGAAGTAGCGCGCCAGGCAGCAGAGCAGCCCCAGCACCAGGGAGCACCCGACGCCGTAGAGGCCGAACCGCAGCGTCACCCAGGCGCCCGCCACGAAATCCATCACGTGGCTGCCGATAAATCCCCAGTCCATGCGCTCCCCTCCTCTCCCGGCGTTGGCCGCCGCATCGACAGGCTAAAAATCATCATACGCCACAAAAAGAAAAATGTAAAGCCTCCCACCCCGCCCCGCCGCGCCGCCGGGGGCGGGAAAACAAACAAAGAACAACTTTTCGCCGCCGGGAGACGCCCCGGCCCGCCGCTTGACGTCCGCCGGTCCTTGTGGCATAGTATAGGCAGCCGACCGCCGGATGAAAGGCCGGCGGACACGGGAGGACAGGAAAATCAATGCAGCACGTACTTGAGAAAAACCGGCGCTTCTATGACCAGTATGTCGCGGAGATGATCCGCAGCCAGTTCGGCGAATACGAGGACCGGATCGCGGTCGGCATCGCCGGGGAGGGCTCGGACTGCTTCGGCTATGACGACGAGCTCTCCCGGGACCACGATTTCGGGACGGGCGTCTGCCTGTGGCTCACGGACGCGGACATGGCGCGCTTCGGCTACGCGCTCTCCATCGCCTACAACGAGCTCGTCGACAGCGTCGAGCGCGCCTACTATACCCAGCGCCTCCGCGAGCGCCGGGGCGTGATGACGATCCGGGATTTCTACTCCGGCGTTCTCCGGGCGGACTGCGACGCCGAGAAGGGCTGTCTCACGGAGGCCGAATGGCTGCGCCTGGATCACGCCTGCCTGAAGACCGCCACCAACGGGGAGGTCTTCCGCGACGATCCCGGCGTCTTCACCGCCTTCCGGCGCTATCTGCTGGGCTACTACCCGGACCGCGTCTGGCGGACCCGGATCGCGGAGCAGCTGCACGAGTACGCCTCCGCCCTGCAGGTCAACTACGCCCGCTGCATGACGCGGGGGGATCTGGTGGCCGCGGAGCTGTGCCGGGCCCGGGGGCTCGCCGCGGCGATGGAGCTGTTCTTCCTCCTGCGCCGGGAGTACCCGCCCTACTACAAGTGGACCTACCGGGCGCTGACGGAGCTGGACCCGGAGGGCGTCTTCGCCGGGAAGATCCTTGAGCTCGCCGGAGAGCCCCTCCGCCGCGAGGCCTGGGAGGGCACGCGCTACCATCCGAACCGGCTGAACTACAAGGACCGGCTCGTCGCCCTCTCGGAGGAGATCGCCTCCGAGCTCGAGCAGACGATGGCGGAGATGGGCCTCATCCGGGTCCGGGGCCGCTATCTGGAGCTCCACGTGGACGCGGTGCTGTCCGGAACGCCGTGAAGAAAAACGCCTTTCTCCTCTGTTGCTATGAAAAACGAAGTATTTTCGTTTTATACATATCTCAAATAAGCCTGCTATATTGCAAGAAACCGGCCCCTCTGTCGCTGCGGCGACATCTCCCCATCACAGATGGGGAGATAGGGCTAAAGTCAAGTATCTAAAAACCTCCCCAGCTTGCTGGGGAGGGGGACCGCCGCCCTCCGCGGGGCGGCGGTGGAAGGGCTGGTCTGGCAGATGAAGCATAATAATCTGAGATAAGTATTATGGATATTACGGGGAGAAAGGCGCGTTTCTTTTTTGTACTCCCGCCTCGTCGGGCGGGACCGGCTCACTCGAGCGTGCCGAAGGCGGCGACCGCCTCCTCCAGCGTCATCTGACCGGTCGTGAGCCGCCAGGCCGCGCGATCGAGCTGGGTGATGGGCGCGTCCGTGAGGCCCAGATCCGAGAGGTTGATGAAGCGCTGCGCGCTCACCTTCTGGAACGGGGCGTACACGCTGTCCAGCGACATGTCCGCGCAGGGCGTCACCATGCGCTTCGCCTTGGCCATCAGGTTCAGCTCCTCCGCGCGCACGAGGAAGCGCATGAACTCGTTGGCCAGCGCCAGGTTCGCGCTGTTGCGGTTGACGCCGAAGCCGGCGGAGATGGTGTTGATGAAGTAGCCGCCCTCGGCCGTGGAGGGGACGGGGTGGAAGCTGTACCTGAAGGGGTGGGCCGTGAACGCCTCCGATTTGACCTCCCGCTTCTCGGTGCCGGAGACCGTGTTGCCGGTGGCCAGCATCATCGGCACGTCGCCCTCGAAGAAGCGCAGGATGACCGCCTCGTAATTGTTCTCCAGCGCGTCGCAGTCCGGCAAGCGGATGAAGCCGCGGCCCGCGAAGTCCGCCGTCAGCGCCAGCGCGCCGCGCGCGCGCTCCGCCGCCCCGTCGCCCATGCCATTCAGCGCCGCCAGCGCCTCCGCGTCCCCCTTGATCTGCCCGCAGAAATAGGGGTAGTACAGCGGATAGAGCAGAGCCTCGCTCCGGCTGTAGCCCATGACGGGGCTGGCGTAGCCGGCCTTCTGCAGCGCCTCGCAGGCCGCGACCAGCTCCTCGTAGGTCTGCGGGACCGCGATGTTTTCTTTCGCGAACAGATCCTCGTTGACCAGCATGCCGTAGGTCGTGGTGTAGAAGGGCACGCTGAACACCCTGCCCTCCGCGTCCTTTTTCAGCAGCTCGGGGCGGATGCAGCCCAGGTCGAGGCCCAGCGCGGGGTCCGCCAGATCCTCGGACGCGGCGAGGATCTCCGCGCCGTCCGGCCAGCTGTCCATATAGGGATAGGTGAAGAAGATGTCCGGCGCCTCGCCGCTCGCCAGGGCGGTGGAGAGGATCCCGCTGCCGCTCTTGGAGTAGCCGTCCATGTAGGTGTAGGTCAGCTGCACGTTGGGATAGTACTGGGCGAAGCGGTTGAACTCCGCCTCCAGGGCCTCGAAGTTGCTGTAATGCCCCGCGACCGTGACCGAGCCGCTGATCTGGGGGTCAAGCCTCGGGACAAAGCCCTTTTCCGTCTCCTGGGCCTTGGGCGTCTCCTGGCTCCCGCAGGCGGTCAGGCACAGCGCCAGGGCCAGCAGCAGGGCGCAGGCCGCCATCATTTTCCCATGCTCTCTCATCTTTTTTCCTCCTTGATTCGCTTGATCTCCTTGAGCACCAGCTTCATGTCGACGGGCTTGGCGATATGGCCGTTCATGCCGGCCGCCAGGCACTCCGCGACGTTCTCGGAGAAGGCGTCCGCCGTCATGGCGATGATGGGGATCCGCGACGCCCAGGGGCTGTCCAGCGCCCGGATCGCCCGGGTGGCCTCCAGGCCGTTCATCTCCGGCATCTGCACGTCCATGAAGATCAGGTCGAACTCGCCCTCCCGCGCCCGGGCCATGCGCTCCAGCGCCAGCCGGCCGTTCGCGGCGCGCTCGCTCTCCACGCCGTGCATCTGCAGGAGCATGGAGATGATCTCCCAGTTGATGTCGTTGTCCTCGGCGACGAGGATGCGCATGCCCGCGATGTCCGCGTCCTCGTCGTCCCGCTCGCTCGGGGCGGTCTCGTTTCCGGTCAGCTCGCTGAGCTTGTCGTAGAGCGTGGAGCGGAACAGCGGCTTGCTGACAAAGCCGTTGACCCCCGCCTCCCGGGCGGCGTCCTCCAGGTCGGACCAGTCGTAGGCGGAGATCAGCAGGATCGGCACGGACTCGCCCACCCGGGCGCGGATCCGCCGCGCGGCCTCGACGCCGTCCATGTCCGGCATCTTCCAGTCCAGGATCACCGCCCGGTAGTCCGTCTGCGGCGAGATGCGCTCCACCGCCTCCGCGCCGCTGTGGACGGTGTCGGCCTGCGCGCCGAGGGAGCGCAGGGTGTCCGCGGCGGTCTCCAGCAGCACCGCGTCGTCGTCGGCCAGCAGCACCTTCATCGGGGGCAGCGTCAGCTCCCCCTCCGGCTTGGGCGCGATCGGCACGTCCAGCGTCACGGTGAAGGTGGTGCCCTTCCCCACCTCGCTATGGCAGTCGATCTCGCCGTGCATCAGGTCGATCATCTGCTTGGTGATGGCCAGGCCCAGCCCGGTCCCCTGGATCACGTTGACCCGGCTGTCGGTCTGCCGGGAGAAGGGCTGGTACATCCTGGCCATGAACTCCGGCGTCATGCCGATGCCGGTGTCCGCGACCACGTAGATGAGCCGGACCTGCCCCTCCGCCGCCCCCGGCTCCTCGCGCATCTCCACGTCCACCCGGCCGCCCGGCTCGGTGTACTTGATGGCGTTGGAGAGGAGATTGATGAAGATCTGATTCAGCCGCAGCTGGTCCGCGTAGAGATGCTCGTGCTCGAAGCGGCTGACGCGGAAGTTGAAGTCGATGTTCTTCTCCCGCACCATCGGCTGGGAGATGTTCACCAGGTTCTCCGCGCACTCCACGATGGAGAAGCTGACCGGGCTCAGGTTCAGCCGGCCGCTCTCCACCTTGGAGATATCCAGGATGTCGTTGATCAGCGTCAGCAGGTGGTTGCCCGCCAGGTTGATCTTGCGGAGGTTTTCGCGCACGGCCTCCGTGTCCTCGAGATGCCTGCCCGCGATCGTGGTCAGGCCGATGATGGCGTTCATGGGCGTCCGGATGTCGTGGGACATGGTGGAGAGGAACTCGGTCTTCGCCCGGTTCGCCCGGTCCGCCTCCGCCACCGCCGCCTTCAGCCGGCGGTTGAACCTCGCCGCCACCAGCAGGTTGAAGGCCAGCAGCAGCAGGAGCCCGGCGGTCACGATGCCCACCAGCGTCCAGTTGGTCGCGGCGCGGCCCAGCTCCGCCCGGGGGATCATGGCCAGGATGACCCAGTCGTCCGTGGAGCTGACGCGGGCGTGGGCGGCCAGACACTCCTCGCCCGCGGCATTCCGCAGCGCCTCGACCCCGTGCTCGCCCGTGACGCGCCCGACCAGCGCCTCCAGCTCGGCGGGGCCGGGGCTGTTGTAGGACTGGTAGAACTCGTAGAAGTTGGCGTTCTTGAAGTCGTGGCCCCTGACGATGTAGTCGCCGGCCGTGTCGATCAGCGCGAGCTGCGCGTTGCGGTACTCCTCCGTCGGGAAGGCCCACTTGCTCTCGAAGACCGACGTGGGCACCAGCCGCAGCAGGACCGCCGTCCGCGCTTCCCCCGTCTCGTCGTCCCGCAGCGTGACGGGGCTGCAGAAGGCGATGGACTGGATCGCGTTCACCGGGTTGGTATAGCTCCGGGTCACGTTCACCGCGCCGCCCCCGCGCAGGACCGCCTCCAGGCCGTGCTGGAACAGCGCAACGTTCTCGTAGGAGACCGTGGTGTCCCCCGCCCCCTGGGATCGCGCCGCGGTGGACAGGCCCTTCAGCCCGCCGTCCCCCGTATACAGGAGATGGGCCATGATCTCCGGGGAGGTGATGGAATCGCGGACGAAGGCGATGGCCTCCTGCGCGGTCATGCCCCGCGCGTTGATATAGTTCGCCCAGCTGCTGCAGACCCGCTGCTCCGCCACTAAGTAGTTGGTGGTCACGGTCTCCATGGCGACCGTCAGGTTCTCAAAGGCCTCGGTCTGCGCCGTGAGCGCCCGCCGCTGCTCGCCGCCGACATAGGCCGTCACCAGCACCAGGATCGCCAGCACGATCAGCGCGTTTCCCAGGATGATCAGGCTTCTCTTCATTTATTCTGTCCCTTTCCCCTCCAGGTGCGCAGGGCCTTTTTGCACACGTCTGTGTCACGTTATCTGTCTGAACCGCCGGGAGCTGCAAGCCGCGGCATGGTCTGCCGGCTCAATCGGCTGACTGTGCCTGTCTCATGTATTCCCGCAATGCGGTGTATTCCCGCAGATAGGCACCGCGCTGCTCCTCACAGACATCCGCAAAGTCCTGATGATGCGAAAACAGGTCGATCGCATCCCGCAAGGAAATCCATTGCGGTTCCAGCCCGCGCTTTTTCTCCGCGGCCGTCAGGTTCATTCTCCCCCGGCCTGTGACACTACAGAGAAAATAGTGGCTGATATAGCGATATTCCTCGTAATACTCGTACAGCGTCAGGAATTGTCTCAAAGGCTGAACAAGATAGCCGGTTTCCTCTTCCACCTCTCTTTTGCAGCACATCTCGGGCGTTTCGCCCTCTTCCATGCCGCCGCCGGGCACAAGCCACCAGCCCGATCCGGTTTCATGGGAAAGCAGGATCATCCCATCCCGGATGATCACCGCGCGGCTTCCCCCGCGGGTTTTGGTGAAGGTGTCATAACGGTTGGCACCGGATATTTCGATTTCTTTCATCCTTCATTTTCCTGATTCAATCGTTTTTTCAGATCTTCAATATCCGGCAGCGCTTTCCTCGGTTCTTCCGACATGTCTTTGGATGTCCTGTAGGCAGCAGCTCCCATGGGTTTGCCGTCATCCCGGATCATTCATCTGGCGCTTGCAAGCGCCAAATGAGTACGCCCCGCACTCAACGGCTTGTTGTTCCTGCCACAAGCGGCTCACTTTCGTCACACAAATGATTATACCAGCATTCCGGAAAATATTCAATTAAATAACGGCGTCAAAACGAAAGCCGGTTTCGGGGAGAACATCGGCGCTTCGCAGCGCCCAGCCCCGCTGGACAGGCCCGCCCGGTTATGTTATGATTGGATATCGAAACCCGCGCCGGCGCCCGGGGCCGCCTTTTTTCGCCTCGCAGTCCGGCCGTGGCTTTGATCAGGCAAAACAGAGAATGGAGCATCCAAACCGATGGCGAATCCTGTCAATCTCCCCCGGCAGATCGAGATCCGGGGCGCGAAGGTCCATAACCTCAAGAACGTGGACGTCGATATCCCCCTGCACCAGATCGTGGGCATCGCGGGCGTATCCGGCTCCGGCAAATCCTCCCTGGCCCTGGGCGTGCTCTACGCCGAGGGCTCCCGGCGGTATCTGGAGTCCCTCTCCACCTACACCCGCCGGCGCATGACCCAGGCCAGCCACGCCCAGGTGGACGACGTGCGGTATGTGCCCGCCGCCCTCGCGCTGCACCAGCGTCCCGGCGTGCCGGGCATCCGCAGCACCTTCGGCACCTCCACGGAGCTGCTCAACAGCCTGCGGCTCATGTTCTCGCGCCTCTCCAGCTACACCTGCCCCAACGGCCACGCCGTCCCGCCGACCCTCGACTTCGCGGCGGAGAAGGAGGTGCGCTGCCCCCAGTGCGGCGAGGTGGTGCCGGTCATCGGCGCGGAGGAGCTGGCCTTCAACTCCGGCGGCGCCTGCAAGCGGTGCGGCGGCACCGGCTCGGTGCGCACGGTGGACCGCGCCACCCTCGTGCCGGACGAGAGCCTGACCATCGACGGCGGGGCCGTCGCCCCCTGGAACAGCCTGATGTGGTCGCTGATGACCGACGTGTGCCGCGCCATGGGCGTGCGCACCGACGTGCCCTTCCGGGAGCTGACGGAGGAGGAGAAGGCCATCGTCTACGACGGGCCGATGGTCAAGAAGCACATTTTCTACCGGCCCAAGAGCAAGGAGAGCGTCACCGCCGGGGAGATGGACTTCACCTACTACAGCGCCACCGCCACCGTGCTCAACGCCCTGAACAAGGTCAAGGACGAGAAGGGCATGAAGCGGGTGGAGAAGTTCCTGAAGGAGGAGGTCTGCCCCGACTGCGGCGGGACCCGGCTGTCCGGGCGCGCCCGCTCGCTGAAGCTGCGGGGCGTGTCGCTGGACATCGTCTGCACCTGGCCCCTCTCGGAGCTGATCGACTGGGTGCGCGGCGTGCCCGCCTCCCTCCCGGAGGCTATGCGGCCCATGGCGGAGAGCATCTGCGCCTCCTTCCTCCACACCGCCCGGCGGCTGGTGGACCTGGGGCTGAGCTACCTGTCCCTGGACCGCGCCGCCTCCACCCTCTCCACCGGCGAGCGCCAGCGCACGCAGCTGGCCCGGGCCGTGCGCAACCGCACCACGGGCGTCCTCTACGTGCTGGACGAGCCCTCCATCGGCCTGCACCCCTCGAACTTAGAGGGGCTGACCGGGGTGATGGACGACCTGGTGGCGGACGGCAACTCCATCGTGCTGGTGGACCACGACACCCAGGTGCTCTCCCACGCCGACTGGCTGATCGAGCTGGGGCCGGAGGCTGGCGCCGGCGGCGGCCGGATCCTGGCGGAGGGCACGGTACAGGCCATCGCGGACAACCCCGCCTCCCTGATCGGGCCCTTCCTCGCCGGCCGCGCCCGCCCCGCCCCGCGCCCCCGCACGGCGCGCGAGCATCTGTTCGACCTCGGCGAGATCCGCCTGGAGACCGGCCCGATCCACACCGTGAAGCCGCTGAGCGTCTCCTTCCCGAAGGGGCGGCTGACCGTGGTGACCGGCGTCTCCGGCTCCGGGAAGACCACCATGGTGCTGGAGAGCCTGATCCCCGCCCTGGCGGCGCAGATCGGCGGCAGGCCGCTGCCCCCGCACGTGCGGCGCGTGGCGGCGGAGGGCATCGCCCAGGTCAAGCTCATCGACGCCACGCCCATCGGCATCAACGTCCGCTCCACCGTCGCCACCTACGCCAACGTCCACGACGAGCTGCGCAAGGTCTACGCCCGGACGAAGGACGCGAAGGAGCAGGGCTATACCGCCGGCGATTTCAGCTACAACACCGGCTCCCTCCGCTGCCCCACCTGCGACGGCACGGGCACCATCAGCCTCGACGTCCAGTTCCTGCCCGACGTGGACGTGCCCTGCCCGGACTGCGGCGGCTCCCGCTACCGGCGGGAGGCCGACCGGATCCGGCGTGCCCGCCGCGGGGGCGAGGCCCTCTCCCTCCCCCGGCTCATGGCCTGCAGCGTGGACGAGGCCATCCGGGCCTGCGGCGATCTGCGGACCGTCACCGACCGGCTGCAGGTGCTCCACGACCTGGGGCTGGGCTATCTGACCCTCGGCGAGGAGACGCCCAGCCTGTCCGGCGGCGAGGCCCAGCGGCTGAAGCTGGCCAGCGAGATGGGCCGGGGCCAGGCGGACGCCGTCTTTGTCTTCGACGAGCCCACCATCGGCCTGCACCCGCTGGACGTCAGGACGCTGCTGCAGGTCTTCCAGCGCCTGATCGACCGGGGCGCCACCGTCATCGTGATCGAGCACGATCTGGATGTGATCCGCAGCGCGGACTACCTCGTGGACATGGGTCCCGGCGGCGGGAATCAGGGCGGCCGGATCGTCGCCGCGGGGACGCCGGAGGAGCTGCGCGTCCATCCTGAGAGCGTCACCGGGCGCTATCTGTAAAAAAGCGCGCTGCGGGGCTGGAAATGCGCCCCGAAGGCTGGTATAATGGTTTCAACAACCGAACCCGCGTTCAAAAAAGGAGGAGCTGCATATGGGCAAAGCCTACAACATCTGTCTGGACATCGGCGGCACCAAGGTGCTGGGCGCCATCTTCGACGAGAAGGAGAAAATCATCTACCGGCTGAAGAAAAAGACCAAGTCCGGCGGCGACTCCTCGGAGAACGTGGAGCAGGTCATCATCAGCGTCGTCGAGGAGATGATGAAGGAGAGCGGCATCGGCCGCGGCGACGTCGCCGCCATCGCCGCCGGCGCGCCGGGCGTCATCAACCAGGACCAGGGCGTGGTGCTCTTCTCCCCCAACCTCCCCTGGCGGGACTACGACATCCGCACCCCCATCCAGAAGAAGTTCGGCGTGCCCTTCCACATCGGCAACGACGTGAACGTGGGCGTGCTGGGCGAATACCACTACGGCGCCGCCAGGGGCTTCCACAATGTGGTGGGCTTCTTTGTCGGCACGGGCATGGGCGGCGGCCTCATCCTCGAGGACAAGCTGTACACGGGCCATCTGTTCAAGGGCGCGGAGTACGGCCACATGATCCTCGACCCCGAGGGGCCCCTGTGCAACTGCGGCCAGCGGGGCTGCCTGGAGGCCTTCTCCAGCAAGCAGGGCATGGCCGCCTATATCCGCCAGCAGGTGGGCCGGGGCCGCCAGAGCCTGATGGCCGACGCGCTGGACGGCTCCGTCTTCAAGAGCCGCGCCCTGAAGAAGGCGCTGGACGCCGGGGACGCGGTGTCCATGGAGGCGGTAGACCGGGCCTGCCACTGGCTGGCGGTGGCCACCGGCAACATGATCAACACCTTCAGCCCGGACGTCGTGGTCTACGGCGGCGGCGTGATCGAGGCGGTCGGCCCGGTCTTCATGGAGAAGATCGCCGCCGAGGTGGACCGCTACTGCATGCCCTCCATCCGCTCCACCGTCAAGCTCGCCCAGGCCGGCCTCGGGGACGACTCCGTGATCTACGGCGCGCTGGCCATGATCAAGGACTGACCCGCGCCGCGGCCAAATCTATCCACAGGAGGCAGATTCATCATGAAACTGGCGGAAGCGCTCCAGGAGCGCGCGGACCTGAACCGTAAGATCGACGAGCTCGGAAGGCGGCTGAACAACTGCATTCTGGTGCAGGAGGGCGAGGAGCCGCCCGAGGACCCGGCGGAGCTGCTCGGCGAGCTGGACGAGGCCGCCGCGCGCCTGGCGACGCTGATGGCGTCCATCAACCTGACCAACAGCCGGACGAAGGCCGACGGCCTGACCCTGACCCAGCTGATCGCCCGCAAGGACGCGCTGACCGTGCAGCTCGCCGCGTACCGGAGCCTGGTCTCCACCGCCGGCCAGAGCACCCACCGCGCCCGGGGGACGGAGATCCGGATCAAGGCGCTGCTGAAGGCCTCCGAGCTGCAGAAGCGGGCGGACCAGCTGGCCGGGGAGATCCGCCGGCTGGACAACCTGCTGCAGGAGACCAACTGGAAAACGAAGCTGATTGAGCTTTGACGCGCCTCCCGCGTGGCGGGAGGCCGGACTGGTAGCTCCGCGGGGCGCATATCAGGCGGCAGCGGCCCACAGCTGCACATGGGCGGCGCGTGGACAGCGCCGGGGTTCGACTCCCCAGGGATCGTTATGTCCCGATCGCGCACACACGCACGGCGACAGCGCATTGTTAATACCGGATATGGACCGCGGAGCGAGGGTGGGAACGGGGACCGAAGCTTTCATCCTCGCTTCGGGATATACAGCGGTGGCTCCCGCGCGGAGCCTTCTGCGGAAAAACGGACGCAAAAAACTCCTTGAACCGGATGGCTCAAGGAGTTATTCTGGTACACCAACCGATTGCATATCCGAACCGCTTGTTTCTTTTTCGACAGCCTCCTGCAGTTCAGCAAAGGTGACAGTCTTGGTTCCTTCTTTGAAATTGAAAGTGATTTCCAGCTTGTCATCATACAGGAAGATGGCATTGATGAATGTATCAATCAGCATCTTCCTGTGGGATTTCTGCGTGACATCCAACTTACGGAAGCGGTGCAGCCAGAAGGTAATGAACTCTTCGCTTATTCTGGGCTTTGCGAGCTTTTCCATAGCAATTTTCTTTTCGAGATCATCCCGCGCGGCTTCCAGCTGCTCCAGCCTTTCTTTTGTTGAGCGCGTCAGGATACCCTGCTGAATGGCGTTCAGCAGGTTCTGAATGGCAATGTTGGTCTCACGCAGTTCTTTTTCATAGAGGGGAAGGTTTACGTTTTCCTGATCCTGAATGCGCATCAGCAAGGAGACGATTGCTTCGATGGCAGCGTCATTATTCAGCAGCTCCATGGTTTCCGAGACGACAATGTCTTCTATCCAGTTTTTCCTCACTGGTTTCTTATGACAGGCTGCCCGTTTTTTCTTGACAGACACGCATTTGTAGTAGTGATAGACCGTTCCATTCCGGGCGGTGCCGCATTCCCCGCACAGATACGCTCCGCAGTATCCACAGAACAGTTTGGTGGTCAGCAGATAATCATCCTCGGCTTTATGTCTTGCCGGTGCTTTCTTGTTCTGTTCCAGTTTGACCTGAACCCTTTCAAACAGGTCTTTCGGCACGATGGCCGGAATGCCATCTGGAATTACGGTATCTCTGAAGGCGTATTCACCGATATATCGCCTGTTTTTCAGCATTCGCTGTATGCTATTGAGGCTCAACGGCTTTCCAGATGCGCTTTGGATGCCATGTTCAGCAAGGTAAGATGCCAATTCTTTCATTGTGGCGCCTTCTGAGTAGCGCCTGAAGGATTCCAGCACATGCGGGGCAATCAGAGGGTCAATTTGGAAATGCTGCTCCTGATCGATCACATAACCCAGAGGGATCTTTCCACCATTGAATTTACATTTGAGGGCATTCTCGGTCATACCACGCGTAACCTTCTCCGCCAGATCCGCAGAAAAGTATTCTGCAAACCCTTCCAGTACTGATTCGAGGATAATTCCTTCAGCGCCCTCGGATATGACTTCTGTGGCTGACACCACCCTGACACCGTTCCGCTTCAGCAGATTCTTATACCGTGCGCTGTCATACCGGTTCCGGGAGAAGCGGTCCAGCTTCCACACGATCACCATGTCGAACAGATGGCGGCCGCTGTCTCTGATCATCTGCTGAAACTCCGGACGGTTGTCGGTCTTCGCGGAATAGGCCCGGTCGATGTAGTGCCGGAGGATGGTGATCCCGTTCTTCTCCGCAAAGGCGGTACACTCCCGGATCTGACCCTCGATGCTCTCCTCCCGCTGATTGTCGGAGGAATAGCGGGCATAGATGACGGCTTTCATGTCTCCTCCTCCATCAGTCTGAAAAGACTCTCCTTCAGCTTCGCTGCCGCCGGCGTGCCGGGCTCAAAGCACATTTCGATAAAGCGCCGCATTTCTTCCTTCTCCGGTGTCAGCTTTGCATGCATGCCATATGCTTTTCCTGCCGGATTGTCGGTTCTCGCGAAAATATAATCCATGGAGACATCGAAGAAATCGGCATACTTGCGGAAAACCTCGATGGTTGGGGTAGATTGGCCGTTTTCATAGCGATTGACACTGGATTGCGTGATACCGAGCTCTTTTGCCAAGCGATCCTGGCTGACATGAATGCTGTCCCTCAGTATCCTCAGGCGCTTTCCGATCTCTTTCATGCCATCACCTCCTGCTCTCATATCCATTATAACCCATATAGCGCATATAATCAACCCTTTTTTCGTTCTGTCGTGATCTCCTGGGTTGAGCAGCCCTTCTGTCTCTGAACGTTCTCCATCATTAATCCCTGAAAAACCGTAGGCTTTGATTGGGTGAATACTCATGCATATGGTGAATTCTGTGTTGTTTGTGAAATCTCAGATCCAGCCAATCAGAGCATTTCAGTCAGCTGCTTTTGCGTTGTCTGAGAGAATCATGCATCAATTCTGCATATATTCGTCTATCTGCATAGAAAACGCCCATTTTCGATTCTGAGCCGCCGAAAAGCAAGAAAAACGGACGATTTGTCATCTGTCGGGCGGAAAAGGGCTCTCAAGGGCAAATATCAAACAATGGTCTACTGAAGCACCATCCCGGATTCACATTCGGGAAGATGGTTTGCCTGCTGCCGCATCCGGCATAGGGAGGCGGATCTGTAAACTCTTGCAAGGAGTCTTGCGGATGATGCGGTTCGGCTTTATAATAGGAGCATGGTAAAGCATAAACGAGGACAGGAGGTGCCTCTCATGAAGAAGCTTCTTGCTCTGCTGCTGGCCCTGTGCCTGGTGATAGGGTGCGCGGGAGCAGCTTCTGGAGAAACAGCAGCAAGGTCATCCTTTGACTTTGAAAGCGAGTGGGCCTATGTCGAGGACTTCTCTCCCGGCGCAGTAATGTATCTCCCGGACTTCACCGGGACCGGCAGCCACTGGGAGATCTTGGCGGTTTCACTGGATGATGAGATTGTCCGCGTAACCATCACCCCGATCCCGCTGTCCGAGCCGAAAGACGCGCCGGATGCAGTCTTTGTGTATGAAATCCGATTTGAGGGTGTTTCCCCAGGAGACGCCTATGTCCGCCTGGAGCTCTGCAAGGACGGGGTGCCCAGCTGGCGCTGCAATCTCTATGTCATTGTGGACCCGTCCCTGGATGTGAAGATCCAGAACATGGAGCTGATGCCTGCCTATGGGGACATCACCCATGCGGCCATTGACTATGGAACCTCGGCGCATTTCACCCGCGAGGACATGGACGCAGCCCTCGCCGTGATCCTGGCGGATTTCAGCGCACGGCATGAGGCGGGTCAGGACTTTGGACTCAGCGGCTGGGTGGGCTATGTCCTGCACGAAATCCACTATACGTCCGATGAGGAATCCCGAAGGGAATTCGAGACCTATGGGATCAAATACAACTACCGGGACAACCAAGGGCGGCCTTATGTGGATGGGATCGTCTTCGAGTCCTCCTTCCACGCACCCATGACCGACGATGGCTGGACCGGCTTTGAGAGCGGTCGCAGCTATAGCTGCTACAACTGGATCCTCCTGAAAACGGAGGACGGGGGGTGGGAGATTGTGACCTCGGGGTATTGAGGGAACCGGGCATTTGAAAAATGGCGGGGCCAAATTGCGGGAGGAATAGTCTGATGATTGAAAGATCCTGGAGCGGGATGAAGATTCACAGATGATGAATTCGCTGAGGCGCTGAAGACCTCCGAAACCAACCCATCAGCGCATCCGTGGACAGCGAAAACCCCTTTGTCCGGATGTTCGCCATGGTTGACCGACGGTTGGGGGCGCGGACGCTGACAAGGCTTCAGGAGACGATACACGAACAGCCACAGTGGCTGAAAAGGCTATTTGAGGCGAGGGTGGCAGCGAAAAAGGATGCGTGATGACAGTATGGCAGAGAACCTGTCACAGGAAGACTACCTGAGCATATACCGGCAGCACGGGGCACATCTGGCTCAGTGTACCGATGATTTCGGAACAGCATCCGACGAGCATAACCATGCTATGAAAAGCCTCGGAAAAATCTGGCGGCAGTTGAAGCAGGATCCGTCTATTGACACATCGTTCTTTCTGCAGTTGCTGGAGGATGAGAACCTGGCGCTTCGAAAACTCGCCGCCGCACATTGCCTGGGCTTGGGGATCTATGTTTTCAAGGCGAGGAGAACGCTGAAAAACCTGATGCGTGAAAAGAACCCATATATCTCAGGTGAGGCAGGCTTCACCCTGGAGGCATGGAAAAGGAACGGAAAAAAGCTGACGTTCTGAGAAGACGGTTTCATAAAGCCTCTCCCTCTCGTGGTCACGGGGACTATCTGCATGCTGGTTATCATCTCCCGGCGAATTTTCACCGGTGGGATCCTTGCATACAGTGTGGTTCTACATGATGTGCTTTCCTCGCTTATTCTTCACTCTGTGTTGATTCAGCACCAGCACAAAATCAGGAAGGCCTACCTGGAACGGATCCGCGAAACGAATCTTCCCTCTCTTTTTCGCCTCTTTCTGTCCCTTCTTGATCGTCCTTTGATAGATCAGCAACGTTCCATTCCTACCTTCCCGGTCGAGATACAGGCAGTCCTCATACCGGATGACCGCCTTCAGAAACAAGGATCTGATGGAGAAGAAATCCTCTGTCTCTTCAAAGACGACCCTGAAAGCGATGCTTTCCAGCACAACGATCAGGAAGAAAACGTCCACACAAAGATAGATGACCAGCAAAGCAGTATGGTATTTCGTTCCGAGATCCCTCCATACCAGCAGCGTTCCCGCCGAGAAAAAGCAAAAGCCGGCAAGCACAATGATCTTCACGACTATGGAAAACCTGACGATCTTCAGTGCCACGTTTCGTTTTCGAAGACGTTCTTCCTCGACCATGCCGAGGACGAAAACCACAAGGAGAGCAAGTTGGATTCCGGCAATCCCAATGAAGCGCATACTGTCTGTCCTCCCTCGGTTCGGCGGCTGCCGGCTGTTCGCAAACGATATAGCATATAAGAAACGGCAGGACGGCAAAGATCATACGGCTCCTGGCCTTTTGTCCGCTGAGCCCGAACGTGACGGAATGTGCAAACCTGCGTTGCCTGCACATTCCGTTTTCATTTCGGGCAGAATCCCAAAGGAGGGCATCTCCTCCTTTGGCGCGGGTTCATCCAACAGGGGCGCAGCCCCTTGTTGCCCGGAAGAATCCAAAGAAACCGACGGTTTCGTGGCAGGGGATCCAACGGGGACAGCGTCCCCTTGGCGCACGACTTTGCCCGCAAAGTCTAGTGTGTTATACCTTTGCGAAGGGATGACAGCGGTCGGCTTGTTTTGCCCGCCGGGACGGGAAAAAGAAGGCGGACGCGGGCTGTGATGGCGGAGCGATCACAGCAGAAGGCGGCAGCCTGGGCCATCCCGGAGCAAAGGGATACCGTTCCCCCAGCGGCCTTCCCGTTCCGTCCGGGTTTCATGATCGTTCTCCGGCCCCGTGTGGCATCACCATGATGCCATGGCATCAAACCGGCATCACACTGCGGCATCATCCGTGATGTCATTACAGCTTTGTTCCGGAAGGCAAGCCTCTCCTCGGCTGATCCCCGGTCTTCGCAGCCGGTTCCTGGGGCCGGGTGAAAAGCGGAAGCATGGCGGCACGCAGCTTGGCGAGCTGTTCCTCCGTCAGCCCGGTCTTCTTCAGATTGCCCATAACGGCGTCCACCATCATCTCCGGCGTGATCCCCCGCAGCTTCATCGGGTTGTTCATCTGTGTGCGCAGCGTGCCAGTGATGTTCCGCATGATTTCGGAGGTAAGTGCCCTCGTCTCCTCCAGATACTTTTCGGAGCCCTGCCTGAATTCTTCCACAATCTGCCGCATGGCTTCCTCGATGCCGCGCAGCTCCATCTGCTTCGGGCTCATGGACAGCGCCCGGATATCATCAATGGCGTTCTTCGCTGCCTGCCGGTCTCCCTGTGATTGGTCCGGAGGTGCTCCGCCAGCAGTTCATTGGCCGCGCCGAACACTTCCATCATATAGTCATACCCGGCATCGAAGGTGCCGCGCTTGGCTGCGCCGAGCTGCACAATCAGGAGGTTGAAGGCGGGCATCTCGATCAGCTGGCTGACCAGGGCCGGATCCACCTTGCGCTGCAGCAGCTTCTTCGCCGCGCCCACCGACAGTCCCAGCTTCTCAATATCGAAGTTGGTGACGAAGGGAACATCCGTCAGGCCCAGCAGAAAATCCGTGCTAACCTTGAAGAACCGGGCAATGGCTACGATGTGATCCACAGGAATCTTTTCCGTCTGCCCGGACAGATACCGGTTGAGGGTGCTCTCCGAGATGCCAATCGTCTCCGCCAGCTGGGTCTGGGTGATCTTGCGCTCCAGCAGCAGATCCTTGATGCACTCGCGGGGGTCGCCGGGAAGGTATTCGTGGAAGAAATCGGACATGGCGGGCTCCTTTTCTGGGGGATGTCTGCAGGGGGTATTACTGCGGTGCTGACATCATAGCACATTCTGTTCCCCTTGAAAAGCGAACACCGGTGATTTGTAGCCACGGAATCATAAAGGATTGTTCCATCATACTCCACCGCTGGTACTATGATGAGCGCTATACGGTCGGAAAGTATCATTCGATGGTGGAGCAGGGCGTAGATCCCAAGGAAGCGCTGGAGCAGCTGAAAATGATGAGCCGCGACAACGTCCGGACCCCCATGCAATGGACGGCTGAAAAGTTCGCCGGCTTTTCTGAAAGCGAGCCCTGGCTTTCGGTGAATCCGACCTATACAGAGATCAACGTCCAATCCGCGATCGCCGACCCTGCATCCATTCTTTTTACCTACAAGCAGCTCATCGCACTTCGGAAGAATCACCCCGTCATGGTTTATGGTGATTACCATCCTGTTATGGAGCAGTATGAGAATGTTGTCGCCTACACACGGGCCTATGAAGGCGAAAAATGGTTTATGATCTTCAACTTCCAGGCTGTGCCTCAGGAAGTTGAGTTCCCGGAAGATTTGAAGAGCTTAACCAATGGTGCATTGTTAATGTGCAACTATCAGGATCATGAAACACAGATTCTTCATCCTTATGAGGCAAGAATCTACATGATATCATGAACCAGAAGCACCAGCAAAGTTCATTGCTTCTGAACAGCTGATCGTTATTCCGAGTTTTAGGAAAAAGCTGCAAGCAGGGCAAATGTCAGACATTTGCACAAAGCTTGTTGGAGGGCTCCGCCCCCAAACCCCGGCTGCCAACGCTGCGCGCTGAGGTTATTCGGGGAAAGAAGCGATCAGACCGTCTCTCGTTCCAGACGATTAACGCCTTACGCCGTCGTGCTTAGTCTATCAGACCACACGATCGGCGCAGGGCGTTTTTTGTTTTTCGCTCAATAGCAGGCGGACCATCCCGCGTGTATTCTACACAACCACAGCGCTTTGCGCTGGCTTACAGGGGACTGGGGGCGGAGCCATCCAGCAAGCAATGTGCAAA
>CAMVAJ010000032.1 GCA_947165425.1 uncultured Clostridia bacterium | reverse complement strand
ACACACCGTAGCCCAGCATGGTGGTGAAGAAGGGGGAGGGAGCGGCCAGGGTGTACTCCAGGGTGAGATCGTCCAGCGCCTTCACACCCACGGTGGAGAAGTCCTTGGTCTCGCCGTTCATATAGGCCTCGGCGCCCGCGATGTTGCAGCCATCGGGGCCAACCAGGTACTCCAGACCCTCGGCGGCGTCCATCATGTGCTGCATGCCGGCAACCCAGTCGTCCGCCTTGACGTCGGCGACCTTACGGCCCTGGCTGTCAACCCACACGGCGCCCTCGCGGATGGTGAAGGTGTATTTCAGGCCGTCCTCGCTCACGGTGTAGCTGGTGGCCAGCGCGGGCTGCTGCACGTTCTCCTCGTCATACTCATACAGACCGTCATAGGTGTTGATGATGGCGCGGGAGTCCGCCTGCTTGGAGGTGGCCAGCACGTCCCAGGTGTTGGGGTCGGAGCTGTAGGCGTAATTGTACACGTCGGTCAGCTCGTAGCCCTGGGAGGTCAGATACTCCTTGGCTTTGGCATCATAGGTGCCGGTGCCGCGGACTTCGTTCCACAGGTCGCGCAGATACTTCACCTGCTCGGAGGTGAGGATGCCTTCCTTGACGATGATCATCTGGTGCACGCGGTCCGCGTCATTGCCCCACAGGGTGGAGTTCTGAGAGCGGGGCGCGATCCGGCTGATGGCGTAGTTGCCGCCACGGCTCTGCAGCGGGATCATGATGGCGGCGCCCAGCAGCTTGGCCTCGGCGATCGCCATCTTGGCGTAACGCTCCGGAATCGGCAGGCCGGATTCCTTGGCGGCCAGATAAATGCTGTGGAACTCACCAAGAGCAGCCTCATAGATCTCGGTGGACTGGGCGTCATAGGCCTCGACGTCCACTTCGGTCTGAGCCTCAGCGGCGAGCTGGGGATTCTCGGCCAGCGCCACGCTGCACAGCATGGCCAGCGCGAGAACCAGAGACAGGATCTTCGCAAGCTTTTTCATCTTGCATCATTCCTTTCGGTGTATTTTATGACGAGGGGTCGCCCCCTGATCATCAAAGCAATTGCCGCTGCGGCGGCTGGGCGGGACGGCGAAACGCGTTTGCGACCGTCCAACTTGGATTCCGGTCTGCAGACAGCCGGCTCCTGTTCCTTCGATTATACAGCATTTTTTTCCTGATTGCAAGTTCCGCGCGCGGATTCGTCAAATCGGGCGGGCTTATTCTATGGGACGTTGCATGGGAAACATTGTTTTTTTGTTGTATTTTTGGATGTTTCGGAGGTCTGGAAGGAACTGGAAAGGTGGATTTGGACGTATAAATGACATTTTGGACAGCCGGAGCGACAATTTGGCGCGATCCGGTTGACGCCTCGCGGCGGGGGTGCTATCATCCGGCATGAACCTTGGAACTCGAACAGGAGGGGATTTGCAAAATGATCGAATTCATTCAGGCGACCAAGCGATATGGCCGCTCGGACCGCAACGCGCTGGACCATCTGAACCTGAAGGTCGGCGATGGCTGCGTCTACGGCTTTCTCGGCCCGAACGGCGCGGGCAAGACCACGGCCATCCGCCTGCTGACCGGCGCGCTTCGCCCCACGGAGGGTGAGATCCGCGTCAACGGGATCTCCGTCGCGGAGAAGCCCATCGAGACCAAGCGGATGATCGGCTTCGTGCCGGACAGCCAGGAGATGTACGAGCGCCTGACGGGCGTGGAGTATCTGAACTTCATGGCGGACATCTTCGGCGTCTCCGAGGCGGACCGGAAGGAGCGGGCGGAGAAGTACCTGGCCCGCTTCGACATGACCGAGGCGGCGCGGGACCGCATCGGCAGCTACTCCCGCGGCATGAAGCAGAAGATGGCGGCCATCGGGGCCCTGATCCACGAGCCGCCGGTCTGGGTGCTGGACGAGCCGATGGTGGGCCTCGATCCCCGGGCGTCCTTCCTGCTCAAGGAGGAGATGCGGGCACGGGCCAGCGCCGGCGCGACGGTCTTCTTCTCTACCCATGTGCTGGAGGTGGCGGAGAAGCTCTGCGACCGGGTCGGCATCATCCACAAGGGCAAGCTGATCATGGAGGGCACGCCCGAGGAGCTGCTCGGCAAGACGGGCGACGCTTCGCTGGAGGAGGTCTTCCTGGAGATGACCGCCTCCTCCCAGGAGCAGGCGTGACACGGGACGAGGACAGGACGATGAAAAACTATTGGATTTTGGCCCGCCTGATGCTGAAGAACACCCTCGCGGGCATGAACCCCTTCGCGGCCTCGCAGCAGGCCAAGAGCAAGGGACGGTCCGCGCTGCGGGGGATCGGCATGATCGCGATCCTCGCGATGGCGGCGGTCTCGGTGATCTTCCTGGAGCATGAGATCTTTACGCTGCTCAGGGACGCGGGGCAGGCCATCCTGCTGCCGGCGATGGCCATCCTGCTCTCGATGCTGATGACGCTGGTCATGGGACTGTTTCAGACGCTGTCGGAGCTCTTCCAGGGGAAGGATTCGCCCTTCCTGGCGGTGCTGCCCCTGACCTCCCGGCAGATCTTCGCGGCCCGGCTGACCTCGCTGTACGTCTCCGAGCTGGCGCTGAACGCGGTGATCATCCTTCCGGCGGTGGTCATGTACTGCATCGGGACGAAGGCGGTCCTGCCCATGGCGCTGACCGCCATCCCGGTGGTGCTGCTGACACCGGCGCTGCCGCTGGCCATCGTGGCGCTGATCGCCAGCCTCCTGATGCGGATCAGCTTTTTCGCGAAGCACCGCGAGGCCATCGTGATGGGGCTGAGCGTCGCGGTGGCGCTGGCCTACTCCATCGGCGTCACGATGATGAACGCCTCCTCGGGCGATAAGGAGAATACGGTCTTCCTCGCGCAGGCGCTGATGCGGAAGGACGGCATGATGAACATGCTCCTGCAGCGCTTCCCGCCGGCCCTCTGGCTGGCGAAGGGCCTGACGGGCGATTGGGCACTGATCCTGCTGGCCGCGGCGGTGTCCGTGGGCGCGGCGGCGCTGGTCATCGGCCTGTGCGGCCCGGGCTATCTGGCGCAGGCCCTCTCCAGCGGCGAGAAGACCGTGACCCGCGGCAAGCGGGTCCGGGGCGAGACGAACTGGCGCGCCGGCAGCCGCTTTGCCGCGCTGCACAGCCTGGAGTGGCGGGAGCTGCTGCGCACGCCGGCCTGGGCGTATAACGCGCTGCTGGGTGTGGTCATGTTCCCGCTGATGATCGGCATCGGCTTCGTCGCGGGCTTCTCCCGCGCCGGGGAGGGGCTCGAGCTGCTGCAAGGCCTCTGGAAGCAATTTGACCCCGCCTACGTCGCGCTGGTGACCGCCGCGGTGATGGCCATGGGCAGCATGGTGAACCCCGCCGTCTCCACCGCCATCTCCCGTGAGGGCGGGCGCTGGCCCTTCGCCCTGACGCTGCCCGTGCGGCAGCAGACCCGCTTCGCCGCGAAGCTGGCGGTGGGCATCGAGATCAACATGGTCTGCTCTCTGATGGTGATGGGTGTCTGCTGGTATCTGACGCGCCTCCCGCTGCAGTGGATGCTGCTGGCGCTCCTGCTGGCGATGCTCCTGGCGGTGGCCTCCGCGGCGGCCTCCCTGTGGGTGGACGCCCTGCGGCCGCAGCTGAAGTGGAACTCCGAGATGGAGGCCATCAAAAAGAACTTCAACCAGGTCTTCGGCATGCTGATCTGGCTGGCGTTCATGGGCCTGTGCGCCCTGCCGGCGATCTTCCTGTGGAAGCATGGCGGCATGGCGGCGCTGGGCGGCAGCCTCGCCGTCGCGGCGGTGCTCACGGCCCTGAGCCTTTTCCTCCTCTCCCGCGTGACGGAAAAGCACGTGGTGCTGGACGCCTGAACCAAACACATCAAAACGGGGCTGTCTCAAACGAGGCAGCCCCTTTGCAGTACGGCATTCAGTTTTTCCAGTGCGCGAGCTGGGAGAGGCAGCTGTCGTACAGGACGCGGCGCTCTGCGGCCGGCTGGTTGTCCGGGTTCGGGGTGTGCGCGAGCAGGAAATCCAG
Source organism: uncultured Clostridia bacterium (assembly GCA_947165425.1). Classification (GTDB taxonomy): domain Bacteria; phylum Bacillota; class Clostridia; order Christensenellales; family Aristaeellaceae; genus RUG11272. Next base: position 19,991 of record CAMVAJ010000032.1, on the reverse strand, counting down.
CAGCGCGTCCTTGGACTGGTAGACAAAATGGCCGTCGGTGTAGCACCACTTGCAGTAGTCCTCGTTGAAGCTGCCGTCCGGCTCGCGGCTGAGCATGCCGTCCTCGGTCAGCGGCATGCCGCAGCACTGGCAGACCAGCTTCCGCGGCGCGCCGAGGAGCGTATTGATCGACACGCCGAACTCGCGGGAGAGCAGTTTCAGGGTGTCCGTGTTGGGCTGGGTCTCGCCGGTCTCCCAGCGGCTGACCGCCTGCCGGGTGACCAGCACGCGCTCCGCCAGCTGATCCTGGGTCAGACCGTTCCGCTCGCGCAGGCTTTTCAGAACTTCCTTTATCTCCATGCCGTAATCCCTCCTGAGTGAATATGAATTGGAAGAGCATGGCTGAATGATACGCCGCGGCGCGCCGGAGGTCAAGCAACCCGCTGTTGCGCAGGGGCCGCGCGGCTCAGGCGTCCGCGCCGCACAGCCGGATCAGCGCGTTGGCGTAAATCTTGGCCGCCCTGATCATCTTCGGGATTTCGACGTACTCGTTGGCCTGGTGGGCGAGATCCTCGTCGCCGGGGAAGGCTGCGCCGAAGGCGACCCCCTGCTTCATGATCTTGGCGTAGGTTCCGCCGCCCGTGGACTCGGGGATGGCGGGGAGGCCGGTCTCCTCGTGGTAGGCGTCCAGCAGGGCCTTCACCAGCTCGCTGTCCGCCGGGACATGGTGGGCGGGCGTGTTGGAGAGCCCTTCCAGCTTAAAGCCGGGCAGGTGGGCGCGGATGGCGTCGGTCAGCGCGTCCAGGTCGGCGTTCACAGGGCAGCGGCAGTCCAGGGAGGCGGCGACTTCGCCCGCCTCCACCCGCAGGATGCCCATGTTGCAGGTCAATGCGCCGGAGACCTCGTCGGCGCAGGCGATGCCCAGGTGCGCGCCGTCGTACTCCATGGGGTAGGCGTCGGCCAGGGTCCTCAGCGCGCCCTCCGCGCCCAGTTCCCGCAGCAGGAGCAGCAGCATGCCGTTGGCGTTGCGGCAGGCCTCGGGGTAGGCGGAGTGGCCGGGGATGCCCTCGGCCCGGAGCAGCACGCCCTCCGGCGTCAGCTCAGCGGTGTAGGGGAGACCGGTCTGCGTCGCGTAGGCCGCCGTCTTCTCCACGAGCTCGGCGCCGCCCTGCACGAGGGCCTCGGCGATGCCAGGAATGACGTTCAGGCGCTCGCCGACGGAGAGCCGCAGCACCTGCAGCCCGTCGGGGGACAGCGGCGCGCGGACAAAGGTGTGGATCATGCCCTTCTCGGTGTTGATCAGCGGGAAGGAGGCGTCGGGGGAGAAGCCCATCTCGGGCATCTTCGCGTGGTCGCAGTACCAGTCCATGTCCTCCCAGCCGCTCTCCTCGTCGCAGCCGAGGATGAGGCGGATGGAGCGGCGCAGGGGGATGCCGGCCTCCTTGAGGGCGCGCATGGCGAACATGGCGCAGAGCGCGGGCCCCTTGTCGTCGCTGGTGCCCCGCCCGTAGACCTTGTCGCCCACGACGGTCGCGCCGAAGGGCGGATAGCTCCAGCCGTCGCCCACCGGCACCACGTCCAGGTGGGCCAGCACGGCTAGGGTCTCCGCGTCCTCGTCGCCCAGGGTCGCGTCGCAGGCGTAGCCGTCGTAGACGTGGGTCAGGAAGCCCATCGTCTCGCAGTCCACCATGGCCATATCCAGCATCCGGCGCACGTCCCTGCCGAAGGGCGCGCCGTCCTCCGGCTCCCCCTTGACGGAGGGCACCCGCACCCACCGGCGCAGCATGGATTTGTATTCGTCGGCATAGCTGTCGATCAGAGCTTCGACTTTTTTGTTCAGCATCAGTGGATTACCTCTTTTTCATGTTTATGCGTTCCGGGGGTCCTGGGAGCGCTTTTTTCTGGCGTCGGGATCGATGAACTCGATCTCGATCCGGTCGAAGGCGACGTGCTCCATAAAGGCGTCCGGGAGAAAACGGGTCTGGCCGAACTCGGCCCATTCGCGCCGGTTCTTGTCCAGCCACATGGGGTTGGCGAGGTCGAGGGCGTGGCAGGCCTCGGAGAGGGCGGAAGCCGGGTCGTCCCGCTCGCAGGGCTGCGTGACCTGGCGGACGGTACGGTGGTGGGCGATGACGCGCACCCAGAGGGCTGTGTTTCCCATCGAACGGTTCCTCCTTGGCTTTTTCGCCGTTATTATGCCACGAAAACCGGGGATGCGCAAGGGAGAAAAACGAGGCCGCCCATGCCGGGCGGCCTCGCGGGGGTTCAGCGGAGATAGCGGCGGAAGAAGGCGGTCTGGTCGTCGTTGGCCTGCCGGCCGATGTCCAGACGCATGTTGCAGTGGAAGACGTGTCCCACGCTCTTGTCGCCGTAGATATGGCAGTCGCAGTCCACGCCCCGGGAGCGCAGCAGCTCCGCCATGGGCTCGCAGTGGGGGAGGAGGAAATCGCCGCCGGCGGAGAAGATGGAGACCGGCGGATAGTTCCCGTCGATGTAGGCCAGGACGTTCAGCTTCTCCCCGAATTGCTCCGGGTGCGCGGTGAAATAGTCCCGCTTCACCCCGTCCAGCCCCCTGTCCCGGCGCTGGGCGGCCATGTCGTACATGCCGCAGTTCAGCCCGACCGCCGCCAGGCGGACGGGGGGCGGCGTGATGCCCATGACGCGCTGATAGGCCGGGCTGGCCCAGATGGCGGCGTACTGGCTGGCCATCTGCGCCCCGGCGGAGTCGCCGACGAGGAAGAGGTTCTCCGGGTCAATCGGGTACTCGTCCCGGTGTGCGAGAAGCCAGGCCAGCACGGCGCCCAGATCCTCCAGCGGGGAGGGAAACTTGAACTTGGGCGCCAGGCGGTAGTTGAAATTCACGACGGCGAAGCCCCGCTGCGCGAGGCTCGCGCAGTAGAACTGGTAGACCTCCTTGGAGCCGTAGACATAGCCGCCGCCGTGGAAAGAGACAATCACCGGGAGCTTCCCCTGTGCGTCCCGGGGCCAGCACAGATCCAGCAGATGATAGCTGGGGTGGCTGCCGTAGCGCAGGTCCCGCACATAGGTGACGTCCTCCGGGATGGTCAGCCCGGCGTCCCGCTGGGCGTCCCCTTTGGCGAACATCCGGCGCATGATCAGGGCGGAGATGGACATGACGGCCCCTCCCCTCAGACCCGCTTGAAGACGGGAATGTACTCGATGGGCGCGGCCGCGGTGACGGTCCGGCCGCCGGAGAGGCGCTCGCCGGTGTGCAGGTTCTCCCACTCGCCCGCGGGCAGGTAGACCTGCCGCTCGCGCGCGCCGGAAACCATGACCGGGGCCACCAGATAGTCCGGGCCGAACATGTACTGGTCGTCCAGCTCCCAGCAGCGCTCATCCTCCGGGAACTCGTAGAACATGGCCCGCAGCAGCGGGGAGCCGTTCTCGTGGGCCTCGGCGTAGATCTTCTTCAGATAGGGCAGGAGCTCGCGGCGCAGCTCATAGTGCCGGCGCATGATGCCGTAGATCTCCTCGCCGTAGGACCACATCTCGTTGTCCTGGCCGGTGTGGAGATAGCCGCCGCCCCAGTCGCGGTCGTCCAGCGCGGGGATCGTGAAGGGCTCGCGGTCGCCGTGCAGCCGCATCACCGGCTGGAAGACCGCCCACTCGTACCAGCGGACGAGCAGCTCCTTGAAGTCCGGGTCGAAGACGTTGCCCTCCATGAAGCCGCCGATGTCCGTGTTCCACCAGGGGATGCCCGCCAGGCCCATGTTCAGGCCCGCGATGACCTGATCCTTCAGGGACTCCCAGGAGGAGGGCACGTCGCCGGACCAGAGGACGTTGCCGTATTTCTGGCTGCCGGCCCAGCCGGAGCGGAGCAGGTTCACCGGGCCGGGATGGCCCGCCGCGGTCTCGTTGTCGTAGAAGATGCGGCTGTACCACTGGGGGTAGAGGTTGCTGACCTCCAGGGCCGGGCCGGCGTAGTAGCGGAAATTGTCAAAGTCGTACTTGGTCAGGTCCGGCTCGGAGTTGTCCAGCCAGAAATAATCGATGCCGAGATCGGCGTAGTGCTCCCGGCACTTGCGCCAGACGTACTCCCGGGTCTCCGGGTTGAAGGGATCCAGCTGGACACAGTCGCCCTGGAAGTCGTAGGTCTGCATGGCGCCGCGCTCGGTGCGCATCAGCAGGCCGCGCTCCACCATCTCGGCGAAGTTTTCGCTGCGCCGGTCCACGCTGGGCCAGACGGAGACCATGACCTTGATGCCCATGCTGTGCAGCTCGTCCACCATGGCCTTGGGGTCCGGCCAGTAGGTCTTGTCGAACTTCCAGTCGCCCTGCAGCGTCCAGTGGAAGAAGTCGATGACGATCACGTCCAGCTTGACGCCCAGCTCCCGATAGCGCCGGGCGACGGTGAGCACCTCCTCCTGGGTGCGGTAGCGGAGCTTGCACTGCCAGAAGCCCATGGCGTCCTCGGGCATCATGGGGGCGCGCCCGGTGACGGCGGTATAGTTCTCGAGGATGGCCTTGGGGGTGTTGGCCACGGTGACCCACCAGTCCATGTCCTTGCAGGCGGCGGCGACCCACTCCGTCCGGTTCTTGCCGAAGGTTACCTGACCCACGGCCGGGTTGTTCCAGAGGAAGCCGTAGCCGAGGCTGGAGACCGTGAAGGGGACGGTGGTCTGGCTGTTCTTCTGCGCCAGCTCCAGCGAGCAGCCCTTCAGGTCGAGATAGGGCATCTGGTAGGTGCCCATGCCGAAGAGCTTCTCGCCGTCGTTGGGCTCGAAGCGGACGGTCAGCCTGTAATCTCCGCCGACGTAGGGCACCCAGTCGCGGGCCAGGATCTTCTGGCAGTGACTCTCCCGGGTGACCATGCCGTCGTAGTAGCGGTACTGCTCGTGCAGGATGGGCTTGCCGTCCCGGCAGACGGTCAGGACGCCGGTGTGGTTGACCTTCACGCTGACGCGGCCGTTGGTGATGACGGCGTTGGGATAGCGGCTGATGGAGCCGTCCCCCTCGCGCCATTCGTCGGTGCCGAAGACGATCTCCGCACAGGCGGGGGCGGGGGTCTCCGTCAGCGCCCAGGCTTCACCCGTGAGGGCGGGAAACATGGTCGCCCGGACGCGGAGCGAATCCTTGCCCCAGGGCTCGATGCGCAGGGTCTCGCCCTGCCGGCGGCAGACCAGCGCGCCGTGGTCGTTGATAAACTGCATGTGTCAATCCTCCTCATCCGGCCCTGCCGGTGTGTGTCTCTTCGGCCATTATACCGCATCGGGCCAAAAAATCCACCTATATTCCGGCATAGCCAGCGAAAAAACAGCCGCAGCGTTGGCACTGAAATGTGTCATACCAAGACCAGCCCTTCCACCGCCGCCCTCCGCCGGGCGGCGGTCCCCCTCCCCAGCAAGCTGGGGAGGTTTTCAGATACTGCACTTTAGCCCTATCTCCCCATCTCTGATGGGGAGATGTCGCCGCAGCGACAGAGGGGTCGGTCTGTTGATTGGAGATCAGAATCAAACGTTGTAGTAATTGTCGTAGGCGACGCGGCACCGGGAGCGGTCGTCGGCCAGGATCGCCTTCAGCTCCGCCTGCAGCGCCGGGTCGGCCATGAAGGCCGCCGCCCGGGGGGAGAAGCGGCGCTGGCCGGGGGCGAGCAGCTCCCGCACCCAGACGTCCACCGCGCCGTCGCAACGCTCCTGCAGGTCGGAGACCATGGCGACCAGGTCGGTCATCTGACGGTAGGGTGAGTCCATGCGCCGGTAGCCGGAGGGATCCTCGCCGTCCCCGGTGTAGGGGGTGTGGTGCCCGCGGGCGATATCCGCGAAGATGGCCGTGCTCTCGCGCTGCCGCAGATCGTCGTAGCCGGAGAAGGGGTGGAGCCGGTACATCTCCGACTCGTTCTGGAAGAGGGTGCGGGTCAGGAGGGTGCGCTCCATGTTCATCTTGAACAGGCCGAAATCGTGGAACAGGCCGCAGTCAGCGGCGTAGGCGAGCAGCGCCTCCCGCCGGTCCGCGTCGGTCTGCAGCCCGCCCAGGATGGGCAGGCGGTCAAAATAGCCGGGATCCCGATCCAGGATCGAGCGGCAGATGGCCTGCAGCAGCTCCCCGGTCTGGAGAGAGCGCAGGTACAGCCGCCCGGCGAAGCGCTGCATCAGCCGGGTGGAGATCTCCCGGTAGGAGACGGACTCCGGCAGCTCGTGGTAATCCGCCACGATGACGATGACGTTGTAGATGAACTCGGCGTTGCGGTCCTCCGGCGGGATCGACATCAGGCACTGCAGCATCTTCCGGTTGGCCAGATCCAGGAAGCGGCGGCGGTCCGGATCGCGGTTCAGCTTCTCGTGGTCCCGCAGGAAGCGGCCGTAGACGATCGGCAGGAACAGGTTCGCGTACTGGCCGGACATGTCGTACTCGTCGGGCCGGGTCTCCCGGATCAGCCGCTCCAGCCGCTCCAGGGTGACCTCGAGGCTGACGTAGCCGCAGTGGTACTCCATGTCGTAGTAGGGCCAGAGCCAGCGGCGGTTCGAGTTCCCGGAGAGGGTCTCGGGCTTGAACACCTCGTAGCAGGCGTCCATGACCGCGGCAACCTCCGTCCGGGTGATGGCGGGGTCGGAGAGCTGGGTGCGCAGGGTGCTCAGCTGCTGGTAGCCGCGGCGCAGATAGGTGTCCCAGGGGAGGTCCGGCGCCAGGGCGCGGTAGGCGGGATCCCGGGCGGTGCGGATGGTGCGCATGCTGGCTTCGATCCGGCGCTTGTAGTTCACGGCGCTGATGCTGATGTTGGCCATGGAGCGGATGACATAGCCCCGGGTCTCGTCGCTGTCCAGGGTTTCAAAATAGCGGAAGAAGGAGGCGGCCTCGGTGAAGACCATCTCGTTGCGGAAGCGCAGCGAGGCCGCGGCCTTGCAGTCCACGCTGACCAGGGAGCGCTGGAGATAAAACAGCCCCATGCCGACCTGGTACAGCTCCCGGATGACGCCGCTGCGGTCCCGGCGGTGGCGGTACAGCTTCAGCAGCGCCTCGTGGACCGCGATGAAAACGCCGCAGTCCAGATTGGTTTTCCAGTCCACCAGCTGCCCCGCGAAGTCCGTGAGCTGGGCGATCTCCTCGGGCGAGGCCTCGTGAAGCCGGTCCAGCAGCGGGAAGAGCTCGCCGCTCAGCAGGGCGGTGTTCTCCTTTTTCAGCGTCCGCAGACGCGCCTCGTGCTCCAGATGGCGCTGATACCATGTGTCAAAGTCCTCCCGCTCCGCGCTGAACAGCGCCCGGAGCTGGTCCACCTCGCGGACGTTGCGCAGATAGGCTTCCTGCCAGCCGGTCATTCGCTCACCTCCTCCCATAGCGGAATTCTCTTATCCGGGCAGCTCCCGGAGCACCTGCATCAGCGTGTTGACGTCGATGGGCTTGGCGATGTGGCCGTCCATGCCGGCCTCCTTCGCCCGGGCGATGTCCTCCGCGAAGGTGTTCGCCGTCATCGCGTAGATCGGGACGGTCCGGGCGTCGGCCCGGGGCAGCGCCCGGATCGCCCGGGTGGCCTCGTAGCCGTCCATCACCGGCATCTGTACGTCCATCAGGATCACGCAGTAGGCGCCGGCCGGCTCCGCGCTGAACATAGACACGGCCTGGCGGCCGTCCTCGGCGATGTCGATCTGCGCGCCGGTCTCCCCGAGGATCTCCCGGGCGATCTCGCGGTTGATCATGTTGTCCTCCACCAGAAGGATGCGCCGGCCGGAGAGATCCGGATAGCCGGAGGCGGCCTCCCGGCCCGGCTCGCCCTCCAGGGCGTCAGCGAGGGCCCGGATCAGCGTCCGGCGGAACAGGGGGAGCGGCACGAAGGCGGAGATGCAGCTGTGCTCGGCGCGGTAGCGGAGCTGCTCCCAGTTGTCCTCGCTGACCAGGAGCATCGGCAGGTCGGGCGCGGACCGGTGCAGGTAGGCGGCGATGTCGAGCTTGTCCTCGCTGCCCTCGCAGGCCTGCCCGATTAGGATCAGATCGAAGGGCTGGCGGTGGATATCCGCGTCGGCCAGCGCGCTCAGCGCCTCCTGGGCGCTGGCGGTCAGCTCGAAGGCCATGCCGGTGTCCGACAGGCCGTCCGCGTAGGCGCGGCGCAGCGCCTCGTCCGCCTCCAGGATCAGGGCGCGGCGGCCCCGCAGGGCGTCCGGGCGCAGCTCCTCCGGGCGGGAGGCCAGCGGGACGCGGACGGTGACCAGGGTCCCCTCGCCCGGGGCCGAGCGGACCGTGATCTCGCCCGCCATGGCGTCCACGAGCTTCTTGACGATGCTCATGCCCAGGCCGGTGCCCTCGACGCGCGAGACGGTGGAGGACTGGACGCGTTCGAAGGGCTCGAAGACGCGCTGGAGGAACTCCGCGCTCATGCCGATGCCGTTGTCCTCGCAGGCGAAGCTCAGCTCGGTCTGATCCCCCCGCGCCGCCTCGGAGAAGCGGACGGTGATCTGGCCCCCCTCGGGCGTGTATTTGATCGCGTTGCTGAGGATGTTGACGTAGATCTGCCGCAGGCGGAGCACGTCGCCCAGGAGCGTCTCGGCGGTGATGCTCTCCGTCTCCAGGCGCAGGGTGTGGTGCTTCTTCTCCGCCTGGGGGCGCAGGATGGTCATCGTCTCGTGGATCAGGTCGTTCAGGGCGAAGGCCTCCAGCGTGATCTGCAGCTTGCCGGAGTTGATGCTGGACATGTCCAGCACGTCGTTGATAAGGCTCAGCAGATGGCTGCTGGCCGTCTCGATCTTCGAGAGGGCGTCCGAGACCCGGGCGGTCTCGTCCAGGTGCATCCGGGCCAGCAGCGTCAGGCCGACGATGGCGTTCATGGGCGTGCGGATGTCGTGGGACATGCTGCTCAGGAACGTGTCCTTGGCCGCGATGGCCTTCTCCGCCTCCTCCAGGCGCGTGCGCAGCGCCTCCCGGTCCTGGCTGCAGATCAGCAGCCGCTTGCCCCCGGAGAGGGCGGCGGTCTCGGTCACGCGCTCGGGGCGGAAGCCATCCGTCGCAAACAGAATGGCTTCTCCCTCCGCCACGGCGTATTCATCTCTCACGGTTTCCGCCTCCTTTGCTGCGCTTACAGGGTTTTCAGATACGCGATGATGCTGGAAAGGGTCGGGTCGTCGTAATGGAGTCCGTCGTCAATGAAGCCGATCTCCCCCTGCACCATCTGCGCGATGGTGGCGTAGAGGGGCGCGGTGTCCTCGAGAAGCGGCGCGGCGTTCAGGGCGAGACGGAGCTTGGCGTTGTAGTCGTCGCAGAACTGGTTGAAGCGCCGGTAGGGGATGGAGACGATGCTGCCCTTCTCCCAGCCGCCGGCGAGGCCGAGAAGGTAGACCCGCGGGTGGTAGACCTGCTCCTCATAGGTGTAGGACAGGGAGGCGAGGGCCTCCGCCGTGCGGAGGACGGCGCGGATATGCGGCTCGTTCCGGTTCCCGTCGAAGTCATAGTCGTTGATGGTGGCGAACACGAACACCTTGCACACGCCCCGCGCCCGGATCTGCTCCTGGAAGCAGGCCTCGATCTCCCGATAGCGCGACGCGGTCAGCACCGGCGGCGTCAGCCCCTCGGTATAGTGCCCGCCCCACACCGCGAAGGTGGCGAAGTCCCGCGCCTCGGCCCGCATCTGATAGATCCCCAGCTGACAGCAGCGGCTGTCGCCGATGACGATGCGGCCGGAGCGGTAGCCGGGATCGCCCGGCTGGGTGTGGAAATAGTCCATCCCGATGCCCCAGGGGCCCTGCGGGGTCAGCGCGCCGGAGCGGTAGCCCTTCAGATCGGCCCACTCCACATAGTCGTCGACCACGATGAAGGGACGGGGCTGCTTCTTGTAGCGGATCCGGACGGTGGGCTCCGTGGGCACCGGCGTGGGCTCGGGGGTGGGGGTCGGCTCGGGCGTCGGCTCGGGGGTGGGCTCTGGCGTTGGCTCGGGGGTGGGCTCCGGGGTCGCGGTGGGGGTCACGTGGGGCCGCGCGTCCCGGATGCGCACCTGCGTCCCGGGGGCTGCCGCCGCGAGGCCGACGGCTGCGACCCCGATCGCTGCCAGCGCCGCCAGACGGCGCAGGAGCGGCTTGACGCCTCCGCCGGGTCTGTTTGTCTGCTGCAAGGTGATGTTCCGCCTTTCTGAAGAGAGATCGGGGCTTCTGTCTCAGGCGCGCAGGTCGCGCCAGCTGCCGTCCTCCTCCACCACATAGGGGGCGCGGTGGCCGAGGATCAGCATCGCGTCGCCGAAGGAGAAGAAGCGGTAGTTCTCCGCGACGGCCGTGCGGTACAGCGCGAGGGTCCGCTCCCGGCCCAGCAGGGCGCTGACGAGCATCAGCAGGGTGGACTGGGGGAGGTGGAAGTTGGTGATCAGGCAGTCCACCGCCTTGATCGGCACGCCGGGATAGATGAAGATCGAGGTCTCGCCGCTGCCGGGGTGAAAGATGCCCTGACTGTCCGCGACGGTCTCCAGCGTCCGGGTGGAGGTGGTGCCGACGCAGACGATGCGCCCGCCGGCCCGGCGGGTCTCGTTGAGGGCGTCCGCGGCCTCCCGGGTCACCTGGTACCACTCGCTGTGCATCGGGTGGTCCTCGATGTTCTCCTCCTGCACCGGGCGGAAGGTGCCCAGGCCCACGTGCAGCAGCACGCGGACGATGCGGACGCCCTTCTCCTCCACGCGCCGCAGGAGCTCCGGGGTGAAATGCAGCCCGGCGGTGGGCGCGGCGGCGGAGCCGTCGGTTTTGGCGTAGACGGTCTGGTACCGCTCCCGGTCCTGGAGCTTCTCGTGGATATAGGGGGGCAGGGGCATCTCGCCCAGCCGGTCCAGCAGCTCCTCGAAGACGCCCTCATAGCGGAAGCGGACACGCCGCCCGCCGGTCTCGGGGACGTTCCCCAGGATCTCGCAGGAGAGGGCGCCGTCGCCGAAGACGCAGACCGCGCCGGGCTTGAGCCGCCGCCCGGGCCGGACGAGGGCTTCCCAGTCGGTGGCGTTCTCCCGGCGGAGCAGCAGGACCTCCACGGGCACGCCGGTGTCCGCCTTCTGGCCGATGAGCCGGGCCGGGATGACCCGCGTCTCGTTGAGCACCAGGGCGTCGCCGGGGCGCAGGTATTCCAGCACGTCGTCGAAGCGGCGGTGGGCGACGGCGCCGCTCTCCGCGTCCACGACCATCAGCCGGCTGTGGTCCCGCGGCTCGATGGGCGTCTGCGCGATCCGCTCCGGCGGCAGCTCGTAGTCGAAATCAGATGTTTTCATGCTTTGTGTCAACCTATCGTGCAATCAAAAGGGGAAAAAGGCGCCCGGGCGGAGCAGTCCCGTCCGGGCGTCCGGGTGTGTCAGCGGATCACTGCAGGAACATGTTGAACAGCTCCGCCAGATCGCCGCGGGTCATGACCAGATCCGGGGTCTCGGTGGTGAGCTCCACGCCCACCGCCTTCAGTAGCCCGACGGCGAAGCCCTCGGTCAGCGGCTCGGCCAGATCCTGCTCGGCGGGGAGGATGCCGTTGGCCGCCAGCAGCTCCAGGCAGGCCTGGGCGTCGGCGTTGGGGCCGCCCAGCAGGGGGTACAGGCCGCCGAGGAAGTCGCCGGCGGTGGCGTTCTCGCCGATGCCGAAGTGCGTCTCATCCTGCAGCCCCATGAGGCCGTTGGCGACGACGTTGGTCACCGCGGCGTAGAGCTCGTGGTCCTCCGGCACGTCCTCGATCGTGACGCTGCTCAGATCCTCGGCGTTGAAGGGGTTGAGCACGGCGTCGTACAGGTCGGCGTTGGCGTTGATGGCCGCCGCGCCGCCGGCGGTGCCGCGGATGTTGGTGTTCAGCAGATCCGCGAGGTTGCCCGCGAAGGCTTTCAGCGTCTCCGGGGTGGCGGTCTTCAGCATGTGCATCGCCTGCAGGGTGAGATCGTCGGGCTTGCCGCTGATGCGGTTGTTCAGCGCCGTCACCGCGCCGGTCAGCTCGCCCTCGGGCTGGGCCAGGGAGGAGTAGGAGCTGATGATATAGCGGTCCACGGCCTCCTGGCTGACGGACAGGGCGCTCACCTTGTCCGGCAGGGCGTCGAAGTAGGCGAAAGTGGAGGCGACGTTGGGATCGCGGTAGGTGTAGAGGTACAGGTCATCCTCGGTGGAGGCGCAGTACGCGCCGTAGGCGCCGCCCTGATCCCGCAGGTCGGGGAAGAGCAGCTGGTCGGTGATCAGCTGGCCGAGGGCCGCGTAGGCGGTGCCGTCCGCCTCCGGGTCGAGGGTCTCCCAGGGCGCGGCGATCATGTTGAACTGGATGTTCGAGTCGATGATCAGGCCCTCCTTCTGGGCGGCGACGGGCAGGTCGTAGGCTGCGCTCTCGCGGGCGGTGCCGTCCAGCTTGGCGAAGAAGGCGTCGGTCAGCGGACGGTTCAGCGCCAGGGAGGCCTCGCTTCCGGCGACGGCCGCCACCGCGCCGCTGCGGTTGGCGAAGAACTGCCGCACCTGCTCAAGGCGCGCCACGACCTCCGCCGGGTTCGACTGCATGGTCTCCTCCAGCTTCTCGAGGAATTCGTAGTAGTCCACGAAGTTCAGATAGCTGTAATACCGCGCGAAGGGGCTGCTCTGGCTCAGCTGCCGGTAGAGCAGCACGCTGGGCGCGTTCTGGCTGATCTGGCCGCGAACGGAGGCCTTCTGCGCCTGGATCCGCTCCATCAGGGTCTGGGTGTCGGTGAACTGGGTGTGATACAGGATCTCCTCGGCCAGCTGGTAGCCCGCCTCCAGATCCTCGTCCAGCGCGTACCACTCGGCGACCAGGTAGGGGTGGCAGGCGGTCTTCCAGCCGCTGACGAACACGCCGAAGGTGCTGTTGTAGAGATAGCGGGATCTCAGCGCGGCCAGCTCCTCCCAGGAGTGGGCGTCCGTGTCCAGGTTGCCCAGCAGGCGGGTGAAGAGGCGCATATAGTGGATGTCCTCCTGGGGCAGGGCGGCGGCGTCCAGGTTCAGCATCACGTAGGAGATGCCGTCCACGCCGGTAACGGCCTCGAGCCGGCGGACGCCCGCCTCGGTGGTCTCGTCCCGCAGCTCGTAGGTCTTCACTTCCTCGGGCAGGGTCGACACGGTGATGGCGGTCAGGTCGGCGAGCATCGCGGCGTTGTCCTCCTCCGCGGGGACCGCGTTGGTGGCGTCGATGATGGCCTGCTTCTCCTCGTCGCTCATGCCGGCCTTGATCTCCGCCAGCTTCGCGGCCAGCTCCGCGTCGTGGACCTCCTTCTGGCCGGGGGCCGGGTAGCCGGTAGTCAGCGTATAGAGGGAGGGCTCCACGAGCCACTGCTTAACCGCGCCGGAGAGCAGACCGCCGTTGTTCTCCTCCTCGATGCGGTCCAGGGCCTCGTAGTTGTCCACATAGCAGAAGATGTCGCCGGAGACCGCGTAGTAGTAGGCCAGGCTGTAGATCACACCCTCGATCGGGTTGCCGCTCTCCTGGGCCAGCTTCATGTTGAACTTGAGCATGGTGGTGATGTTGTCCACCAGCTCCGGCGCGAAGCCGTTCTGGGCCACGTCGGCCAGGGCAGCGTCCACGGTCTGCTTGAAGAGCTCGGCGTCGCTCTCGCCCACGTTGGAGGCGGAGATCATGACCGCGTCGTCCGGGGCGGCGAGCTCACGCCCGATGCTGAAGGAGCCGGCGGGGAAGGTCTTCTTCAGCGTCTGCATCAGGGGGGAGGCGTCGTCGGAGAGCAGCGAGCAGGCGTGGTCGATCAGATCCTCCTGCGCGAGATCGCCCTTCATACCCTTGCAGAGAATATAGTAGAAGATGGAGGACTGGTTGACCGTGTCCGTGCCCTCCGCGACGGGGTAGGCGTAGGAGGAGACGACGGGCTCGGTGATGGGGGCGTAGTCGGGCTCCTCGAAGGAGATCTCCTTCCGCTCGAAGGGCGCGAAGGCCGTGTTCAGCAGCTTCAGGAAGGCGGTGTAGTCCTCGAAGGAGCCGTACAGGATCGCGAGGCAGTTGGAGGGGTGATAGTACTTGTCGTGGTACTCCTTCAGCTCCTCCCAGGTCATCTCCGGGATCACGTCGGGGTCGCCGCCGTACTGGTAGGAGACGGAGGCGTTGGGGAAGGTGTTCTTGTTGGCCGCCATCAGCGAGGCGCGCTCCAGGTTGATGGAGCCCAGCATCTCGGAGTAGACGGTGCCGTTGTAGGTGAGGTCCGCGTTGGCGTCCTCCATCTCATAGCGCCAGGCCTCGGTGCGGTAGATGCTCTCGTCCGTCATGATGCGCGGATTCAGGCACAGATCGGTGTACAGATCCGCAAGCTTGAGCAGCTGCGCCTCGGAGAGGGAGGACACAGGGTAGCAGGTCATGGCGTCCGTGGTGTAGGCGTTCATGTAGGTGTTGTAGGTCTGGTTGGCGACGTTCATCCACAGGGAGGTGGAGGGATACTTGTCGCTGCCGCTGAGCGTCCCGTGCTCGAAGACGTGGGGGATGCCCTTGTCGTTGCTCATGCGGGTGGGGAAGGTCAGCTGGAAGGCGCGGTTCGTATCGCTGCTGGCGATATAGAGCAGCTTCGCGCCGGTCTGCTGGTGCTCAAAGAGGACCAGGTCGGCGCCGATGAGGCCGAACGGCCGGATTTCCTTGACCTCAAACCCCTCGACGACCTCGCCGACGGCGGGGAGACCGGAGGCGGCCGGGGCGTCCGCGCCGGCGAAGGCGCACACGCTGAGCGCCAGGGAGACGATCAGCAGCCAGGAAACAAGCTTTTTCACGAGATGAACCCTCCTTAGTATAAATATGATGGCTTTCTCTCCGGGGCGGCGGTCCCGCCAGGGGGAGACGAAGAAACAGATGGGGGCCGCGGGGCCTCTCCGGGGAAGGTCGGAGGGGGGGTCAGCCCTTGATGTCGGCGTCGAACTTGTAGCCGACGCCCCAGACGGTGGCGATGTCCCAGCCGTACTGCTCCCGGCCGGGAAGCTTCTCGCGGATGCGCTTGACGTGGACGTCCACCGTGCGGGTGGAGTCCCCGGCGAAGTCGAAGCCCCAGACCTGCTCGAGCAGCTGGTCGCGGGTGAAGACCCCGCCCGCGTGGGAGGCGAGGAAGTAGAGCAACTCCAGCTCCTTGGGCGGCATGTCGATCTTCTGGCCGGCGAAGATCACCTCATACCGGCGCAGCGAGATGCTCAGCCCCGGGAAGGAGAGGGTGTCGTCCTGCTCCTCGTCCCCGCCGCCGGTGCGGCGCAGCACCGCCTTGACCCGGGCGATGAGCTCCTTGGCGTCGAAGGGCTTGGTCACGTAGTCGTCCGCGCCCAGCTCGAGGCCGAGCACCTTGTCGAAGGTCTCGTCCCGGGCGGTGAGCATGATGACGGGGACGGAGCTGGTGCGGCGCACCGCCTTGAGCACGCCCATGCCGTCCAGCCCGGGGAGCATGATGTCCAGCAGGATCAGATCAGGCGCGCTGCGGTGAAAGGCGGTCAGCGCGTCGTCGCCGCGGGCGGCGGTGCGCACCTCGTAGCCCTCCCGCTCCAGATAGAGCTTGACGAGGCGGACGATGTTCGGATCGTCGTCCACCAGCAGAACGGAAAGCTTCTCTTTCATCTTCGTGACTCCTTACTTCAGCTGGACGACGGTCACGCCGTCCTCGCCCTCGCCGTAGACGCCGAGGCGGAAGGACTTCACCCGCGGGTTGCGGCGGAGCTCCTTCTGGATGCCGCTGCGGAGCACGCCGGTGCCCTTGCCGTGGACGATGGTCACCTCGCCCAGGCCGGAGAGCACGGCGCTGTCCAGATAGCGGTCCACCTCCGCCAGCGCCTCCGGCAGCTCCATGCCGCGCACGTCGCAGGACATGTGGATCTCCCGGCTCAGCGCGCCGCTGTTGGTGTTCACGGTGGTCTTCGGCTTCTTCGCCGGCTGCTTGGGCAGGAGGCGGAGCTGGCTCACGCTGGCCTTGAACTTCATCACGCCCGCCTGGATCATGACCTCGTTTTTCTCGTCCGGCAGGGTGAGCACCACGCCGTTGGTCCCCAGGGTCAGCACCTTGACCTCGTCGCCGACCTTCAGCTTCTCCGGCGGCAGCCCGGTGTCCACCGTCTCCCGCAAGCCCTCGGCCAGGGCGTCGATGGAGGCGTCCATCTGCTTCCGCATGGCCTGCAGCTGCGCGTCCGGGTCCTGGCGCTCCTTCTTCAGGCGCTTCAGCTCCCGGAGCATGGCGTCGGCCTCGCGCCGGGCGTCCTCGAGGATGCGCCGGGCCTCCTCCTTGGACTTGCGCTGGGTGGCCTCCCGCCGGGCCTCCATCTCCTGGCGGAGCTTCTCGGCCTCGTCGCGGAGCTTCACGGTCTCCCGGGAGGCCTCCTCGGCCAGGGCGCGCTCGCGCTCGGCCACCTGCCGGTGGTACTCCGCGTTGGCGATGACGTCCTCGAAGCGGATGTTCTCGCCGGAGAGCAGGGTCTTCGCGTCCTCGATGAGCTGCTCGCTCAGGCCCAGCTTGCGGCTGATCTCGAAGGCGTTGGATTTGCCCGGGACGCCGATGGAGAGGCGGTAGGTGGGGCGCAGGGTCTCGATATCGAACTCCACCGAGGCGTTCTCCACCCCGGGGGTGGAGAGGGCGTAGGCCTTCAGCTCGGAGTAGTGGGTGGTGGCCATGGTGCGGACGCGGATCGCGTTCAGCCGGTTCAGGATCGCCTGGGCCAGGGCCGCGCCCTCGGTCGGGTCGGTGCCCGCGCCCAGCTCGTCGAAGAGGGCGAGGTCGCGGGGGGTGACCTCCCGCATGATGGTGACGATGTTGGTCATGTGGCCGGAGAAGGTGGAGAGGCTCTGCTCGATGGACTGCTCGTCGCCGATATCGGCGAAGACCTGCTCGAAGACGGCCAGCTCCGTGCCCAGGTCCGCGGGCACCTGCAGGCCGGCCGCCGCCATCAGCGAGAAGAGGCCCACGGTCTTGAGGGTGACCGTCTTGCCGCCGGTGTTCGGGCCGGTGATGATCAGCTCGTTGAAATCCTGCCCGAGCCAGAGGGTGACGGGCACCACCGTCTCGTCCGGGATCAGCGGATGCCGCCCGCGCAGGATGCGGATGACGCCGCCGTCGTTCAGCTTGGGCTGGCAGCCCCGCATCCGCCGGGAGAGCACGGCCTTGGCGAAGATGAAATCCAGCTCCGCCAGCCGCTGCACGTCCTCCCGCAGGCTGTCGGCGTAGGGCGCGACCTCCGCCGAGAGGGCGGCGAGGATGCGCTGGATCTCCTGGCGCTCCTTGAGCTCCCACTCCTTGAGCTGGTTGCCCATCTTCACGGCGGCAATCGGCTCGATGAAGAGGGTCGCCCCGGAGGCGCTCTGGTCGTGGACCAGGCCGGGCACCATGGCGCGGTGATCGGCGCGGACGGGGATGACATAGCGTCCGTTGCGCACGGTGATCAGGGTGTCCTGCAGGGCCTCGGCGTAGACGGAGGAGCGCAGGATCTGGTTCAGCTTCTCCTTGATCCGCTCGTTGGCGCCGCGCAGGTGCCGGCGGATCTCCAGCAGCGTCTTGGAGGCGTGGTCGCTGATCTCGTCCTCGGAGAGGATGGCGTCGGTGATATCGTGCTCGACGTTGCGCAGGTCGGCCAGGCCGACGGCCCGGGCCCGCAGGAGGGGCGTGGTGTCCCGGGCGGTGACCAGCGCGTCCCGGGCGGCGCGGCCGGCGCGGAGCATCTCCGCGATTTGCAGCAGCGCCTTGGGGGAGAGGGCCGCACCCTTCTCCGCCAGGGAGAGGGAGCCCCGAACGTCCTCGAAGGGGGCCAGCGGGCTGCCGCCCACATAGCGCAGCACCACGGAGGCCTCCTCGGTCTCCTGCTGCCAGAGGGACGCCTCCGGCAGATTGGAGGAGGGCTCCAGCGCGCGGCAGAGCTCGGCGCCCATCGCGGTCTGGGTGTAGCCTGCCAGCTCCTCGCGGATCTTGACGAACTCCAGCACGCGCAGCGTCCGCTGCTGCATCGGGGTCTGAATCATGGTCTGTCCTCCGTATTATGCCCGCTCCAGCTTCAGCAGGCTGTCCACGATGCCGATCGCCTGGTTGAGCCGCTGGGTGTAGTCGCCGCTGACCACCATCAGCTTGCCGCCGAAGCCGAACTCGCGGTACATGTCCGTCAGCCGGGTGTTCAGCCGCTCGCGCCGCGCCTGGTCGCCGTTGAGCCGCTGGCCGTCGGCCACCCATTTCACGTCCGGCTGCAGATAGAGCAGCACGTCGTATTTCTCCGGGTCGATGAAGGCCTCCACCATGTGGTTGCGGTGGCCCATGTACAGCTCGGAGTAGTAGTCCGTCACCACCGCGTCCGTATCGAAAAAGCAGACCTTGTTGGCGGTGCGCATGGCCTTGTAGTCCTGCTCGGCCTGCAGATAGGCCATGCGGGAGAAGTCCTCGTCGGTGTAGATGGTCTCGTCGCCGCCCAGGTACTCGTTGGCGTAGTAGCGGCCGACCTCCTCCGACCAGGAGGTGTTGTACAGCTTGGCCAGGCATTTGGTCAGCGTGGTCTTGCCGCAGGACTCGGTGCCCGCGATCAGCACCTTCTTGGCGAAGAAGGGGCGGGCGGGGCCGAGAATATAGTGCCAGTTGTTCAGGATGTCCCGGCGGATCTCCGTCGCGGAGATGGGATAGCGGCTGCGGGAGGGGTCGAACAGCTCGATGGCGCTGTCCGGGAAATAGCCGCGGAGCGTCTCGTCGTAGTCCTGGTCGCCGACGAAGAAGGCGTCGATGCCCTCGGGCACGACCTGCCGCATGCGGGCGGCCCAGGCCGGCCAGCCGTCGGGGGCTGCCGGTATGTCCGTCTCGTCCAGCACCCGGACCTCGATGTGGGACATGTCCTGCACCTGCTGGGCGATCCACTGCTTGCGCAGCTGGTAGGTGATGGTTTTCAGCCCGGCCTCGCGGCAGAGCTGCTCGGTCTGCGTCCGGTTGTCGGAGATGACCACGACCAGCTTTTCACAGCGGGTGGAGGCCTGGATGATCTGGTAGAGGTGGCCGCGGTGGGGCGGGCAGAAGCGCCCGAAGTAAACGCCGGTGGTGTACATCCGATAGCCTCCTGATGCTTAGGTCTCTACGCCGACTTTGGGGCAGATATCCGCCAGGCAGCAGCTGCCGCAGCGGGGCTTGGTCCGGGCGGAGCACACGGCGCGCCCGTGCTCCACCAGCCGGTGGCAGAAGTCGTTGCTCTCCTCGGGCGGGATCAGCGGCCGCAGCGCCGCCTCCACCTTCGCGGGGTCGTCCGTCTCCGCCAGGCCCAGCCGGTTGGAGAGTCGGATGCAGTGGGTGTCCGCGACGATGGCGGGCTGGCCGAACACGTCGCCCATGATGAGATTGGCGCTCTTGCGCCCCACGCCGGGGAGGGTCAGCAGCGTGTCGAAATCCGCGGGGACCCTTCCGCCGAACTCATCCCGCAGCTTCTTCATGCAGGCGGAGATGTCCCGCGCCTTCGCCCGCCAGAAGCCGCAGGGGTGGACGATGGCGCCGATGGCGTCCACGTCCGCCTCCGCCAGGGCTTCCAGCGTCGGGTACCGGTCGAAGAGGATCGGCGTGATCTGGTTGACCCGCTCGTCGGTGCACTGGGCGGCGAGCCGGACGCTGACCAGCAGCTTCCAGGCCTCGTCGTAGTCGAGGGTGCATTGCGCCAGCGGGTACTCCGCCCGGAGACGGCGGACCGCCTCCAGCGCCCGTTCCTGCCTGGTCACGGCGTACTCTCCTCCTTCGGCTTCCGCTCCCGGAAGGCCCAGAATTTATTGAGACAGAAGTTCAGCGGGATGGTCACCGCGAGGGTGGCGACGCTGGCCAGCCAGTAGGGCCAGCCCGGGCTGGGCTGCGCGCTCAGCAGGCTCTTCAGCCAGGGGGCCAGCGCCAGCCCCGTCAGCGCGTAGCAGGCGACGGTTTTGAGGTAGGCCGCCGCGTGCTGCCGGGGGGTCCGCCGGCCGCCGCCTGTGCGGAAGACATAGCGGGAGTTCCAGAAATAGCTGTTGGTCACGGAGACGGCGAAGGCCAGCACGTTGGTCCACAGCACCCGCTGGGGGATAGCCGGGACGAAGCTGGCCCGCTCCCAGGCCGGGTCGGTGAACAGCAGATAGTAGCAGAGCATCTCCACGGCGTAGGCGATCAGCGTGTTGGAGACGCCGACCAGGCCGAA
>CAMVAJ010000031.1 GCA_947165425.1 uncultured Clostridia bacterium | reverse complement strand
GCAGCCCCGCCATCGCGCCGAGCGCGCCCAGCGGCAGGAGCCAGCGCCGCAGCGCGGCCTCCCGGGGTGTCATACCTCCCAGGCCGCGCCCGGGCTCGCCAGCTCCGCCCCGGGGAGGACAGCCCGCGCCTCCCGGATCAGCTCCGCCGCGTCCAGGTCCGGGTTCAGATGGGTGATGACCAGCCGCTCCGCGGCGACGTTCCGCGCCAGCTCGGCGCACTTCGCCGCCGAGAGGTGGGGCTTCTCCTGGCTCCACAGCCGCGCCGGGAAAAGGCCGTCCGCCAGCAGCAGATCCGCGCCCTCGCAGAAGCTCTCCAGCCCTGCGACCGTGTTGGTATCCCCGGTATAGCACAGGGTCCGCCCCTCCGCCCGGAGCTTGAGCATCAGCGCCGGGACAGGATGCCGCGCCGCGCCGCTCATCAGCGTGAAGGCGCCGACCGCCTCCATGTCCCCGGGCCGCAGGGGGTGGAAGCGGACATGCTCGTCCCCCGTCACGGTCCAGAAGACCGGGCTGTTCTCGTCCACCGGCCCCCAGACGTCCAGGACCGCGCCGCGGGCCTGCAGACGGTAGAGCAGGGGCAGGGCGTCCGCGCAGTGGTCGTGGTGCCAGTGGGAGAAGACCAGCGCCGTCAGCGTCTCCGGCGCCCGCAGCGCCGTCAGCGCGCCCAGGCAGCCGCTGCCCAGGTCGAGGCAGACCGCGTCCGCGCCGCTGGTGACCAGATACCCGGAGGTGGCGCCCCCGGGGCCGGGAAAGGGGCCGTTGCAGCCCAGTACCGTCAGTTTCATCTGTCGCTCACTCCTCCGCCGCGCCCAGCGCCTCCCGCAGCACCGCCAGGTTGGCCCGCATCACGTCCTCGTAGTAGGTCAGCGGGATGTCCGTCTCCGGCCCGGTGACGCAGGGGTCCAGCTCGTACACCGCCGCGCCGGTCTCCGCCGCCACGGTCTGGGCCGCCAGGTCCGCGTACTGCGGCTCGGTGAAGAGGGGCGGGTTGCCCAGGCTCCGCTCGGTCTCGATCAGCTCCGCCAGCTCCCGGGGGGAGAGGGCGTCGCCCGGCTCCTTCGCCACCACCGCCGCCACGTTCAGCCCGTAGGCCTTCGCGAAATAGGGGAAAGCCTCGTGGAAGGTGACGATGTCCCGGCGCGCCACGTCCGCCAGGCCCTCCCGCAGCTCCGCGTCCAGGGCCTCCAGCCGCGCGAGATAGGCGTCCCGGTTGGCCGCGATCCGCTCCGCCTGCGCCGGCAGCGCCGCCATGAGGCCCTCGGCGAGGTTGCGGACCATGGCCATGGCGTTGCCCGCGTCCAGCCAGATGTGGGGGTTGAAGGGCGTCTCCCCGGTCAGCGAGGGCAGCAGCTCCACGCCCGCCGAGGCGTCCGCCACCGGCAGCTCCGGCAGGGCGTCGAAAACGTGGGTCAGATAGCTCTCCATGCCCGCCCCGTTGACCAGAAAAACGTCCGCCTCGGCCAGGGCCCGCATGTCCCCGGCGGTGAGCTGTACATCGTGCAGGCAGCCCGTCTGCGGCGGGGCGAGGTTGACCACCTCCACCTCCGGGAGGTCGGCGCAGAGGTTCAGCGCCAGCAGATATATTGGATAGAAAGAGGTCACCACCGTCTCCGCCGCGGCCAGCGCAGGCGTGAACAGCAACAGCGCGGCGAGCAGCGCCGCCAGCATTTTTGTACGCATCCAGTTGTCCTCCGGAATCGTCTCAGCCCTCCCCGCAGGCGGGGCCCGGCCGGTCAAGGCAAGAATAGCACAAGGGGCCGCCGCGGGTCAAGCGGTTTTCGCGATGCGCGGAGGGTTTGTCTCCTCTCAGCCTTGACAACCGCGCCCTTTGCGGTCATAATGAAGCTGTGGAAGTTTGCGGGGAGGGAGGTGAGCGCGCCTTGGGCATCGGCATTGTCCACGTGGAGCCGCACTCGGTGGCGGACCGGCTGGGGATCCGGGTCGGGGACGTCCTGGAGACCATCGCCGGGGAGGAGCTGATCGACCAGATCGACTACCAGGCCCTCACCGCCGGGGAGCGCTTCGACCTCACGCTCCTGCGGGACGGCGCGGAGCTGACGCTGCACGTCCGCAAGGAGGACTGGCAGCCCCTGGGCGTCGTCCTCGACCAGGACATCGCGGCCGCGCCGCGCCCCTGCGCCAACCGCTGCGTCTTCTGCTTCATCGATCAGATGCCCCCGGGCATGCGCCGCACCCTCTACGTCAAGGACGACGACTGGCGGCTCTCCCTGATGATGGGCAACTATATCACGATGACCAACATGACGGACGCGGAGTTCGACCGGGTGCTGCGCCGGCGGGTGAGCCCGCTGTACATCTCCGTCCACGCCACGGACCCGCAGGTCCGCACCGCCATGATGAAAAACCCCCGCGCGGCGGAGCTGATGCCCCGGCTGCGGCGGCTGAAGGAGGCGGGGCTCCGCTTCCACTGCCAGGTGGTGCTCTGCCCCGGCTGGAACGACGGGGCCGTGCTGGACAGGACCCTGGCGGAGCTCTCGGCGCTCTGGCCCGCGGCCTCCTCGGTGGCGCTGGTGCCCGTGGGGCTGACCCGCTTCCGGGAGAAGCTGGAGAAGCTGACGCCCTACGACCGGGCGGGCGCCGCCGCCCTGCTGGACCAGGCGGAGCCCTGGCGGGCGCGCTTCCTGCGGGAGATGGGCACGCGCTTCGTCTTCCCCTCGGACGAGTTCTACTGCCTTTCCGGGCGGGATTTGCCCCCGGACGAGGCCTACGAGGACTATCCGCAGATCGAGAACGGCGTCGGTATGCTCCGCCTCTACCGGGACGCCCTCTACGCCGCGGCGGAGGACGCGCCCGTGGCCCGCACCCGGCCCCGGGAGCTGGTGCTGGCCTGCGGCGCGTCTCTCGCGCCGCTCCTGCAGCGCTGGTGCGACGAGCTGGCCCCGGCGGGCACCCGCGTGCGGGTGAAGCCGATCCTCAACCGCTATTTCGGCACCAGCATCACCGTCACCGGCCTCATCACCGGCGGCGACCTGGTCGAGCAGCTGAAGGACGAGCGGGCGGACGCCTTCCTCATCGCCCGGAACATGCTCCGGGCGGAGGGCGACCTGTTCCTGGACGATCTCTCTCTGACGGACGCGCAGGCGGCCCTGCCCGCGCCCCTGCGCGTCGTGGACAATACCGGCGAGGCCCTGTGGCAGGCCATCGCGGGACTGGAAGGATGGTAATTTCACACTCATGGCAAAACCCCTGGTCGCGGTGGTCGGCCGCCCGAACGTGGGCAAATCCACCTTTTTCAACAAGATCGCCGGGCGGCGCATCTCCATCGTGGAGGACACCCCCGGCGTCACGCGGGACCGGATCTACGCGGACGTGGAGTGGCAGGGCCGCGCCCTGACCCTGATCGACACCGGCGGCATCGACATCCACGCCGAGGACGTTTTCTTCGCCCAGATGCGCCGCCAGGCGGAGATCGCCATCGAGACGGCGGACGTCATCTGCTTTTTCACAGACGGGCGGACCGGCCTGACCGACGAGGACCGCGACGTGGCCAACCTCCTGCGCCGCAGCGGCAAGCCCGTGATCCTCGTGGTCAACAAGATCGACCACATCTCCCAGGCGGACCGGATCTACGAGTTCTACGAGCTGGGCCTGGGCGACCCCATGGCCATCAGCGCCGCCAACATGATGGGCCTGGGCGACCTGCTGGAGGCCATCTGCGCCGCCCTGCCGCCCCGGGAGGAGGAGGAAGCCGACGAGGGCCACATCCTGCAGCTGGCCGTGGTGGGCCGCCCCAACGTGGGCAAGAGCAGCCTGACCAACCGCCTGCTCGGGCAGGACCGCTCCATGGTCTCCGACATCGCCGGCACGACCCGGGACGCCATCGACACCCTCCTCACGACCCCGGAGGGCGCGCGCTACAACATCATCGACACCGCCGGCATCCGCCGAAAGAGCCAGGTGGAGGACGAGAGCCTGGAGAAGTACTCCGTCCTGCGGGCCATCGCGGCCATCCAGCGCTGCGACGTGGCGCTGCTGCTGATCGACGCCCGGGAGGGCGTCACCGAGCAGGACGCCCGCATCGCCGGCATGATTCAGGAGGAGGGCCGCGCCGCCGTCCTGATCGTCAACAAGTGGGACGCCATCGAGAAGGACACCGGCACGATGGAGACCTTCCGCAAGCAGGTCTACGACGCCCTCAAGTTCATGGGCTGGGCCCCGGTGCTCTTCCTCTCCGCGAAGACGGGCCAGCGCGTGAACACCGTGCTCGACGCCTGCGACCAGGTCTGGGCCCAGTGGTCCAAGCGGGTGCCCACCGGCGTCCTCAACGACGTGCTGACCGACGCCACCACCGACGTCCAGCCCCCGTCCCAGAACGGTCGGCGGCTGAAAATCTACTATGTCACCCAGCAGAGCGCCTGCCCGCCCACCTTCGTCTTCTTCGTCAACGACGAGAAGCTGATGCACTTCGCCTACAAGCGCTATCTGGAGAACTATTTCCGCAAGACCTTCGACTTCACCGGCACGCCCCTGCGGTTCATCATTCGGGAGAAGAAAAAGGAGTAAATTGCTATGCCAGAGATTCTGAAACTGATCCTCACCGCGGTGATCGCCTATCTGCTCGGCTCCATCTCCACCGGCATGATCGTGTCCCGCCTCGCCCACGGCCCCAACCTGCGGGAGGTCGGCTCCGGCTCCACCGGCGCCACCAACGTCCAGCGCACCATGGGCACCCGGCACGGCCTGATCACCTTCCTGGGCGACTTCGCCAAGGCCGCCCTGGCCTGCGGCCTCGGCTGGTGGATTCTCGGCCACAAGGGCGGCGCGCTGCTGGCGGGGCTCTTCGTGGTCATCGGGCACAACTGGCCCTGCTTCTTCCAGTTCAAGGGCGGCAAGGGCGTGGCCTCCTCCACGGCGGTGGAGCTGATCTGCTTCCCGATCCCCGCGCTCATCAGCTATGTCATCGCCATCGCGGCCATCGCCCTGACGCGCTACGTCTCGCTGGGCTCCATGCTCTGCCTGGTCTCCTACGCCGTGATCGTGTGCTGCTTCTACGCCAGCGCCATCCCCGGCGTCGGCCCGGTCTGGGTGATCCTCTGGGCCGTGCTCCTGGCCGCCCTGTGCCTGATCCGCCACCACGCCAACATCGGCCGGCTCCTCAGCGGGAAGGAGAACAAGATCTCGTTCAAAAAGAAAAAGGACTGAGCGCGGCTAAGGGCTTCGTCCGTCTTTCCGGTTCTATGAACCCGCTTCAAACGTTACGGGTCAAGAACCTCATCCACCATCGCCCCGCGGAGGGCGATGGTGGATGAGGTCCGCTGCCCGCTGCGTCGGAGAGGGTTCACCGCAAATCTGCTGCCTTGCCTCTCTCATACCAGGTCGGAACCGTATTTGTCATATCGTCGAACCAGGTCAGCACTTCCGTGGCCTGGTTCAGCATGGTATTCACTTCAGCCTCTCCGAAGGGAATGGCCCAGTAGAGCGATGAAAGCGCGTTGCCTGAGATATACAGCGCCAGAAGCCTCCAGAAATCATCGGGGACATCGCGGTCGAAATATCCGTCCACCATCCCCGAGGCAAAGAAGGGGGATCGCTGGGCGCACCAGACGATCCGGTTGAATTCCTCCCAGGGGTCCCCGTAATCGCTCCGGTTGAAATCAATGATATAAAGCTTTCCGTGACGGTCGATCATCATGTTGCCAATGTGATAGTCGCCGTGCTGGTACGTCTGGGGCCTTCCGTTCAGCAGATCCCGATGGGCGTTGATATAGTCGATGAACACCTGCCCCTTGGGGTATTGGATCGGGCACTCGCCGTATTTTCTGATTTTTGTGTCCAGCTTCCGGTTAAACCGGACAGCCCAATCCTCCAGCGAAGCGGGCGCGGGGATCGTATGGATCCTGCGCAGGATCTGCCCCGCCTCGAAGCCATAGATATACTGATCCCCGCCCGGCAGAAGCGGGATCCGTTTTTCGGCGCTTTCCCCGTCAATCCAGCTCTGGACGGAATACACGCCCTCGTCGCAGCGCCCGAATTCCACAGGCGCGCACATGGGGATTCCCAGGGACGCGACCCGCTGCATCAGCATGAATTCAGACCGCTTCGTCTCATACTGCGCGATATCCGAAATGCGGAGGAGAAAACGCTCCCCCTTTTCATCGGTGACACAGTATTTCTTATCACTGGACCAGCCTTCGAGTATGGGTTCTCTGCTTGTGAAACGCATGGCAGCCTCCGCAAATTCTGATGCAGCGTCAACCGGCCCATCCTGGACTCAGAATGGTTGCCGGAGATAAATCATGTCCACTAACTGTATGCCGCATTCATAGATCGGATGGTCATAGTGATCGGTAAAGAAATTCGGGACGATGTGCGAGCGAACAAATCCGCACTTTTCATAGAACGGGACGGTCGACGGGCAGTCGCCTGTTCCAACCTGCAGGATCGCATACCGCCCTCTGAATGTCCTGAGGATGAAATCAATCATCGCCCGCGCGTAGCCCTTTCCCTGGTATTCCGGCACGGTAGCGAGGTTTTTGATCTCCAGCACGCCGTCTCCCTCGTCCGTCACGACGCACTCGCATTTGACGCCATGGTCATCGAGGACAAACATCCTGCCTCTGTCCAGATAGCGGTCGATCATATCCTCCTGCTCATCCGCCAGCAAAAGAAGCCCGAGATGCGCTTTTTTGTTTTCGGTTACTTCGATGATGCTCAATGCTTGCCTCCGTAAAAGCTGATTACTGATTCAGGGCAAGTATACCATATTCCATAACACTCCTCAACCGGAATACCACGGAGATTTGAGGCTGCCTTAAATGACTCGCCCTCGGTCGGCGGGCTCCCTTCGGCTTCACCCGCTTCCATCGATAAATTGACAATCCCGCCCGTCGGGCGTATAATCGAGGCAACGCCATTCCAACGACTGATCCGATCTGAAAAAGGGAGGAAACCGCCATGAAATACGTCCTTGGCATCGACCTGGGCACCTCGGGCACCAAAACCGTGCTCTTCGACCGGGAGGGGCACGCCTGCGCCTCCGCGACCGTGGAGTATCCGATGTATCAGCCCCACAACGGCTGGGCGGAGCAGGATCCGCTCGACTGGTACAACGCCGCCGTCTCCACCATCCGCACCGTGCTCGAAAAGAGCGGCGTGGCGAGGGAGGACGTGGTGTCCCTGGGCATCTCCGGCCAGATGCACGGCCTCGTGATGCTGGATGAGAAGGGGCAGGTGCTCCGCCGCGCCATCATCTGGTGCGACCAGCGCACCGCCCAGGAGTGCGACGAGATCCACGCCACCGTGGGCAAGGCGCGCCTGATCGAGATCACCGCGAACCCCGCCCTCACCGGCTTCACCCTCTCCAAGCTCCTCTGGGTGCGCAACCACGAGCCGGAGCTCTACGCCCGCTGCGCCCACATCCTGCTGCCCAAGGACTATGTCCGCTACATGCTGACCGGCGACTTCGCCACCGAGGTCTCCGACGCCTCCGGCATGCAGATGCTCGACGTGCCCAAGCGCCGCTGGTCCGACGAGCTGCTGGACACCCTGCACATCGACAAATCCATCCTGGCCAAGGTCTACGAGAGCCCGGAGGTCACCGGCCACATCTCCGACAGCGCCGCGAAGCTGACCGGCCTGTCCCCGGCCACCTTAGTGGTCGGCGGCGCGGGCGACAACGCGGCGGCGGCCGTCGGCACCGGCGTGGTGACGGACGGCAAGGCCTTCACCACCATCGGCACCTCCGGCGTGGTCTTCGCCCACACGGACAAGCTGGCCATCGACCCCAAGGGCCGGGTGCACACCTTCTGCTGCGCCGTGCCCGGCGCGTGGCACGTCATGGGCGTGACCCAGGCCGCCGGTCTGAGCCTGAAGTGGTTCCGGGACAACTTCTGCGCCGCCGAGCGCGAGTCCGCCTCCGCCATGGGCCTGGACGCCTACGAGCTGCTGAACCAGGAGGTCGCCCAGTCCCCTATCGGCGCGAACAAGCTGATCTACGCCCCCTACCTGATGGGCGAGCGCACCCCGCACCTGGACGCGGACTGCCGCGGCATGTTCTTCGGCCTCTCCGCGATGCACACGCGCCGGGATCTGCTGCGCGCCGTGATGGAGGGCGTCACCTACTCCCTGGCGGACTGCCTGGGCGTGCTCAACGAGATGGGCGTGCAGCCCGCCGAGATGCTGGCCTGCGGCGGCGGCGGACGCTCCCCGATCTGGCGGCAGATGCTGGCGGACGTGTTCGGCTGCCCGGTGGCCACCACCGTCAACACCGAGGGCCCGGCTCTGGGCGTGGCGATCCTCGCCGGCGTCGGCGCGGGCCTGTACCCCTCCGTGCAGGAGGCCTGCGCGGCCATGATCCATCAGAACGCGGCCCAGGCCCCGATCCCGGAGAACCAGCCGAAGTACGCCAAGGTCTACAGCCTCTACAAGAAGCTCTACCCCGCCAACCAGGCCCTCTACAAGGAGCTGGCGGAGATCTGACATCCGGGAGGAAGCGCGCCTATGAAATGGCTTAAAACCTTCGCCGGCGGCGTGCTGGCGGGGCTCAGCATCGCGCTGGGCGGCACGGTGTTCCTCTCCCTGGAGAACAAGGTGCTCGGCGCGCTGTTCTTCACGGTGGGGCTCTTCGCCGTGTGCACCTTCGGCTTCAACCTTTTCACGGGGAAGGTGTGCTATGTCTTTGACAACGACGGGGCCTACGCCGCCGCCCTGCCGGTGATCTGGCTCGGGAACCTCGCGGGCGCCTGGCTGACCGCCGCGCTCGAGGGCGCAACCCGCTTCGGCCCCGCCCTGGCGGAGCGCGCCCAGGCCGTCAGCGCCGCCAAGCTCGGGGACAGCCCGCTGAGCCTCTTCATTCTGGCCGTCTTCTGCGACATCCTGATCTATGTGGCGGTGGAGGGCTACAAGAGCAACCCCCACCCCGTCGGGAAGTACCTCGCGATCTTCTTCGGCGTGACGGTGTTCATCCTCTGCGGCTTCGAGCACTGCGTGGCCAACATGTACTATTTCTCCATGGCCGGCGCCTGGAGCTGGCGCGCGCTGGGGCTCCTCCTCGTGATGACCCTGGGCAACAGCGTCGGCGGCGTGCTGATCCCGCTGGTGCGGAAGCTGTATGGAAAGTAGCGCTCCCCATTGGGGCAAAGCGGATCCCGTGTCCACGCGGCGCGGGATCCGTTTTGCTTTGCCGCAGACCGGAGGGGTCTCCCTCACGCTGTCAGCTCGCCATAAAATACGAAGGAAGTACAGCCGCCGAGCCGGGAATCGGTTGACGGGGGCGGGAAAACATGGTATACAATTTTATCCGCGTCCCCCGCGGCGGGGGACGTGCTGAAAAAAGAGCATCCAATATGAAAAAGGAAACCAAAAAGGAGGATCCGAATTCATGAAGAAGCTTTTATCCCTGACCCTGGCCCTGTGCCTGATCCTCAGCGCGGTCGTGTCCGTGGCGGCGGCCGAGAGCGGCAAGAAGGTCATCTCCGTCCACATCGCGGACAACCCCGAGCAGATGGACCCGACCCGCAACTCCTACTCCCGCTCCTCCCGCGTGCTGCAGAACCTGTTCACCGGCCTGTACAAGCTGGACGCGGACGGCAAGACCTACGTTCCCGCCATGGCGGAGGGCGTGGAGATCGCCGAGGACGGCATGACCTACACCTTCACCCTGAAGGAGGGCCTGAAGTGGTCCGACGGTTCCGACCTGACGGCCTATGACTTCGAGTTCGCGTGGATCCACGCTCTGCATCCCGAGAGCCGCTGCGCCTCCGACCTGTGGATCATCAAGAACGGCCGGGCCTACAACCGCAGCGAGTGCACCGCCGAGGAGGTCGGCGTGAAGGCCCTGGACGCCCGCACCTTCCAGGTGCAGCTCGAGACCCTGACCCCCTGGCTGATCAACCTGACCGCCACCACCTCCTTCATGCCCATCAAGAAGGACCTGGTCGAGGCCAAGGAGGCCGCCGGCGAGTTCTGGACCGCGGACGTCGAGAACTATGTCTCCAACGGCCCGTTCTATCTGGATCAGTATCTCTCCCTCAACCGTCTCGTGCTGAAGAAGAACCCCTACTACTATGACGCCGACAAGGTCAAGATCGACGAGGTCAACTTCATCATCATCGCCGACGACACCTCCGCCCTGCAGGCCTACGAGAACGGCGAGCTGAACATCGACGCCTCCCTCTCCGCCGCCGGCCTGGCCAAGTACGCCGGCTCCCCCGAGTTCCACACCTCCGGCAAGGTGGGCATCCAGTACTGCGACTTCAACTGCCGCACCGAGGTGGTTAAGGGCTACGAGAAGTACATGGTCGACGCCAACGGCAACCTGCCCTTCACCGACAAGCGCGTCCGCCAGGCCCTCGCCATGGCCTTCGACCGCAAGGTGCTGCTGGAGACCATCGGCGTGGTCGAGCCCGCCGTCTATGGCTTCATCCCCTACGCGCAGCCGTCCCTGACCGATCCGTCCAAGAGCTACCGCGACGTGGCCGGCGACATGTTCACCGAGGACGTGGAGAAGGCGAAGGCCCTCCTGGCCGAGGCCGGCTATCCCAACGGCGAGGGCTTCCCCACCGTGCTGATCGCCACCAAGGGCGACGAGCAGCAGAAGCTCCTGGCCCAGGTCATCGGCGAGTACTGGAAGATGAACCTCGGCATCAACTATGAGACCATCACCTACGACTCCTCCTACTGGAGCAACCTGGACGCCGGCTTCTTCACCGTGGACCGCAACGGCTACACCGTGGACTTCACCGACCCCAGCGCCAACCTGAAGATCTGGATCTCCAACTCCAACGCCTCCGAGAACGCCTGGGACGACACCGAGTACGACGCGCTGTTCAACGCCTCCCTGACCATGACCGACCCCGCCGAGCGCGAGGCGCAGCTGATCAAGGCCGAGCAGTATCTGGTCGACCAGATGCCCGGCTTCCCGGTCTACTCCTATGAGAACCAGTACCTGGTCAAGCCCAACGTCACCGGCGTCGTCTGCAACGCCATCGGCCATATCTTCTATGAGTACGCCGACATCGTGGACTGAGACCTTCGGTAAACAGTTGAACCAAATATGCCCCGCCGCAAGGCGGGGTTTTTCATATGGCTTTGGGAGACAGGTTTATCCATCACGCCCTTTATTTAACATAGCCCGTTATGAACCCTCACCAAACGTTGTGGGTACCCGAACCTCATCCACCATCGCCCCGCGGAGGGCGGCGGTGGTAGGACCAGTTTCAGGATCATGCATTCATATTTGAGAATAGTATGAGGTTTGTTTGTATCAAAAGAACCGCGCCCCCATACGGGAAGCGCGGTTCTCTTGATGATTTGTCGATGGACTTGGCTCAGTCGTCCAGGGCCTTCAGGTTCTTGACCACCTTCGCGGCCTCGACCCACTGCTTGACCTGCTCGTCGTAGTAGGTGTCCTGCTTCGTGGTCAGCAGCTCGGTGGAGATCTCGTCCTTCACGTCGGCCAGCTCCACGGCGCCCTCCGCCACGTCGGCGACATAGCGGATGATGTAGTAGCCGTCGGAGGAGCCGGGGGTCGGGTCGGAGACGTCGCCGATGTTCTGCAGCGCCATGGCTGCCGCGGTGAAGGCGCTGTCGAAGCCGGACATATTCTCGCAGACGGCGTAGCCAGTCTCGGCGGTGTCACGGCCGGCCATCATGCCGGGGTCGTCGTTGTGCTCGGCCACCAGGGCGTCCCAGTCCTCGCCGGCGCGGGCCGCGGCCACCACGCTGTCCGCCTCCTCGCGGATGCCGGCATAGGCCTTCTCGTTGGCAGCGTCCAGCAGGGCCTGATAGGCCGCCAGGCGGGCCTTGGCCTCGGCCAGGAGCTTGGCGTTGTCCTGGTTCTCCTCCGAGACCTCGCCCTCGAAGGCGGCCTCAGTGCTGGCGACGGCCACGTCCGCGGCGGTGGCGGCGTCGGCCATCGTGACCTTCACCTGGTTCACCAGAGCGTCCACGTCCTCCACGCCAGCGCCGGTGAGGTTGCTCGTCAGGGTGCTGATGGTGCTGTTCTCAGAGCTGATCTTGCTCTCGAGGTCATCGATAACCGTCTGATCCTCGTCGCTGAACTGGATCAGGATCTGCTTGACCATGCGGTAGCCGGCGGGACGGTAGTAGACCGTGGAGCCGCCGTTGACGGCGGAGCCGTAGGCGGAGAGATTGCTCTCGTAGCTGCTCTTTTCGCTGGCGACCTTGCTGTCGTAGTCCGCCTGGATCTCCTCGTCGGTGACGGTCACGCCCTCGGTGATCTTGGACTTGAAGAGGTTGGAGATGTGGGTGTTCAGCGCGCTCTCCCGGAGGGTGGCCTCGCTCACGCCCAGATAGCGCTGCATGTCGGCCTGGATGGCGCTCTCCAGCGCCTCGCCCTCCAGCTCGGTGTCGGCGTAGAAGGAGGACTGGATCGTGCTGTGCGCGCTCTCCAGGCGGCTCTGCACGTCGGCCTCCTCCTCCTCGGTCAGGGTGATGGCGGAGAGATCGCCCAGCACCTCGGCCTGCTTCTGCTTGACCACCTCGTCCTCAATCAGTCCGTCGATCACGGTCTCCCGGGCGTTGGCGATGACCTCGGGGCTGCTGGTGTCGAGGGTATAGTTCATATAGTAGTTATAATACTGCTGCATATAGGCCAGATAGTTGTCAACCTCCGTGTTGACCTGGGCCTTGGTGATGGAGGTGCCGTTGATATTCAGGATCTCGGTCTGGGCGTCCACCTCGGGGTCCTTCACAATCAGCGAGCAGGAACTCAGCAGCATGCAAAGCACCAGGAGGCCTGCCAGCCAAACTCTCTTCTGCATAATCGATCGCTCCGTTTCATGTAATATAGATGTAAGCTTCCATTCGGATACCGCCCCATATGATAGCACAGGTTGGGGGAACGCGCAAGCGGCATTTTGGGAAAGCCTCCCCGCCGAAAAAAAAGTGAAAAAAGTGCTTGACAAATCTATTACTATAGTGTACTATCTCGCTCGTACACAAAGTAAGGGAGGATGGCGGATGCAATTCGATCCGATGAAGCCGATCTGGGCGCAGGTTGCCGCCGCGCTCCAGACGGACATGGTGACCGGACGCCTCGCGCCGGGGCAGAAGATGCCCTCGGGCCGGGATCTGGCCGTCCGCTTCACCATCAACCCGAACACCGCCGCCCGGGTCTACCAGGAGCTGGTCTCCCAGGGCCTGTGCGAGACGCGCCGCGGCCTGGGGACCTACGTGACCGAGGACGAGGCCCGGCTGTCCGGCCTGCGGGAGGCGCTGGCGCGGGAGGCCGCCGCGCGCTACCTCGCCGAGGCGGCGCGCCTGGGCCTGACCCGCGCCGACGCGGTCGCCATGATTGAGAAGGAGGAAAACTGAACCATGCTTGAGAGCAAGAACATCACCATGCGCTTCGGCCAGAAGACGGCGGTCGACGGCGTCACCACGACGCTGATCCCCGGCCACGTCTACGCCCTGCTCGGCCCGAACGGCAGCGGCAAGACCACCTGGATGAAGCTCGCGACCGGGCTGCTCAAGCCCGCCTCGGGCGAGATCCTGTGGAACGGCGCGCCCGTGGGCATCGAGAGCCGCCGCGAGATCGCCTACATGTCCACCGAGCCCTACTTCTACACCTGGATGACGGTCCAGGACGTGGGCAAATACTACGACGACTTCTTCGAGGACTTCGACCCGGCCCGCTACGCGGACCTGCTGTCCCGGATGGAGCTGACCCCGGAGCTGAAGACCCGGAACCTGTCCTCCGGCATGATGGCGAAGCTGAAGATCGCCGTGACCCTGGCCCGGCGGGCCAAGGTCTATCTCCTGGACGAGCCCTTCAACGGCATCGACCTGATCGCCCGGGACGAGATCGCCCGCACGATCATCGAGACGGCGGGCAAGGAGGCGATCCTGGTGCTGTCCAGCCACCTGATCGAGGAGCTGGAGGCGCTGGCCGACCACGCGATCTTCTTCCGCGAGGGGAAGCTGATCCTGGACTGCGACCTGGAGGAGATGCGCAGCGATAGCGGCGAGTCCATGGCGGAGCGCTACCGCGCCCTCTACGCCCGGAAGGAGGTTATCTGAGATGTTTGGCAAGCTGCTTCACTATGAATTCCGCAAATGCCGTTCCAGCAAGATCATGCTGCTGGGCATCACGACGGTGCTGGAGCTTTTGTTCCTGATCGGCATCCTGAGCAAGGACGAGAACGTGCTGGCGATCTCGGTCGTCCTGCTGACAATCACCGCCATCGTCGGCGTGATCGGCCTGGGCATCGAGAGCGTGATCACCCTCCACCGCGATATGAACACCCGGCAGGGCTACATGCTCTTCATGACCCCCAACAGCTCCCTGAAGATCCTCGGCGCGAAGGTCCTGGAGAACGGCCTGTCCATGCTGCTGGCGGCGGTCTTCTTCGGGGCGCTGGGCTTCCTGGACGTGAGCCTGCTCTTCTCCTACTTCGGCGAGCTCGACCGCCTGTGGCAGATCCTGTCCGAGATGATGGAGCAGTTCATCCCGACGCTGGAGCTGAACTGGGGCACCGCGGCGGTGCTGATCCTCGACATGCTCTGCTCCTGGCTGGCCATGGTAAACATGGGCTATCTGGCCGACGTGCTGGCCAGCTCCGTCCTGCGCGGCAAAAAGGCCGGCGGCTTCGTGGCTTTCCTGCTCTTCCTGGCCCTGAGCTTCCTGATGGGCTGGCTGCAGCAGACCCTCGTGCCCGAAACCCTCCCGATCATCCAGCGGCAGATCTGGTTCAGCGTGGTCGCGCTGGCCTGCGCGGCGGGGATGTACTTCCTGACGGCCTACGTCATGGAGCGGAAGCTGAGCGTGTGAGCCGCTCCCCCAATCCGAAATCAGAGGACTCCCCGGCCTGCCGGGGAGCCCTTTCATTTCCGTTCCGACCCCCCTGTTGACAATCCCCCTCCGATCATGTAAAATGTCCGCAAAGGTCAAAACCTTTCTATTACAGTACCTATAGCGAGGAGGAGTTTACCCATGGTTCAGAATATCCCTGAGGTCAAAATCGGCCTCGTCGCCGTCTCCCGTGACTGCTTCCCCATCCAGCTCAGCGAGATGCGCCGCGGCGCCATCGCCGCCAAGTGCGCCGAGAAGAAGCTCCCCGTCACCGAAATCAAGGTGACCGTGGAGAACGAGAAGGACATGTGCAAGGCCGTTGAGGCCCTCAACGCCGCCGGCTGCAACGCCGCCGTCGTCTTCCTGGGCAACTTCGGCCCCGAGACCCCCGAGACCCTGATCGCCAAGTACTTCGACGGCCCGGTGATGTTCGCCGCGGCGGCCGAGGGCGACGGCGACATGATCAACGGCCGCGGCGACGCCTACTGCGGCATGCTGAACTGCTCCTACAACCTCGGGATGCGCCACCTGAAGGGCTATATCCCGGAGTACCCCGTGGGCACCGCCGCGGACATCACCGACATGATCGCCGAGTTCGTGCCGATCGCCCGCGCGGTCATCGGCGTGAAGAACCTCAAGATCATCACCTTCGGACCCCGTCCCCAGGACTTCTTCGCCTGCAACGCGCCGATCAAGGGCCTATACGAGCTGGGCGTGGAGATCGAGGAGAACTCCGAGCTGGATCTGCTGGTCTCCTACAAGGAGCACGCGAACGACCCCCGCATCCCCGAGGTCTGCGAGGACATGCGCAAGGAGATGGGCGCGGGCCGCTACTACGAGGACATGCTCGTCCGCATGGCGCAGTTTGAGCTGACCCTGCTGGATTGGGCCGAGAACCACAAGGGCGCCCGGAAGTACGTGGCCTTCGCCGACAAGTGCTGGCCCGCCTTCCCGTCCCAGTTCGGCTTCGAGCCCTGCTATGTGAACAGCCGTCTGGCCTCCCGCGGCATCCCGGTCTCCTGCGAGGTGGACATCTACGGCGCCCTGAGCGAGTACATCGGCACCTGCGTCACCGGCGACGCCGTGACCCTGCTGGACATCAACAACTCCGTGCCGCAGTACATCTACGACGAGGAGATCAAGGGCAAGTTCGACTACAAGCTGACCGACACCTTCATGGGCTTCCACTGCGGCAACACGCCGGAGTGCAAGATGTGCGACACCCGCGCGATCAAGTATCAGCTGATCCAGCACCGCCTGCTCGAGCCCGCTGGCAGCGATCCGGACTTCACCCGCGGCACCCTCGAGGGCGACATCGCCCCCGGCGAAATCACCTTCTACCGCCTGCAGTGCGATTCCGACGGCAACCTGCGCTCCTACATCGCGGAGGGCGAGGTCCTGCCCGTGGGCACCCGCTCCTTCGGCGGCATCGGCATCTTCGCCATCCCGGAGATGGGCCGCTTCTACCGCCACGTCCTGGTGCAGAAGCGCTATCCGCACCACGGCGCCGTGGCCTTCGCGCACTGCGCCAAGACCATGTTCGAGATCTTCAAGTTCCTGGGCGTGAAGGACATCGGCTGGAACCAGCCCAAGTCCCTGCCCTATCCCACCGAGAACCCCTGGGCGTAAAAACCCAGCCACGAAAAAACCGCGCCTCGGCGCGGTTTTTTCAGTGTCCGGCTCAGGCCTGGGCGGGGAACGTCACCCGCACCCGCGTGCCCTCGCCGGGGGCGCTCTCCAGGGTAATCTCCGCCTGGTGGTAAGCCGCGCCGTGCTTGACGATGGACAGGCCCAGGCCGGTGCCGCCGATGGTCTTGGAGTGGCTCTTGTCCACGCGGTAGAAACGCTCGAAGACCCGCTCCTGGTCCGCGGCCGGGATGCCGATGCCGGTGTCCCGCACCTCGAAGTAGGGCCGCCCCTCCGCCATGCCGGTCTCCACGGTGAGGGCGCCCTCCTCGACGTTGTACTTGATGGCGTTGTCCACGAGGTTGTAGAGCATCTCGTGCAGCACCTGCCGCGCGCCGTGGACCGTCGCGGGGCTGTTGGCCAGCGTCATGCGGAGACGGCGGCGCTCCGCCGCGGCGCGGAGGCTGTGGCAGGTCTCCGCCGCCAGCTTCTCGAGGGCGACGGGCTCCGCGTCGGGCAGGCCCGTCTCCTCGTCCAGTTTTGAGAGGCGCATGATGTCGTCCACCAGGGCGATCAGCCGCTGAGATTCCCGGTAGATATCCCCGGAGAACTCCGGGATCTTCTCGGGCGGCACCAGGCCGTCCCGCATCAGCTCCGCGAAGCCGGAGATCGAGGTCAGCGGCGTCTTCAGCTCGTGGGAGACGTTGGCGGAGAACTCCTTGCGCAGGCTCTCCCGGCTCTCCATCTCCTGCCGGATCGTCTCCTGCTGCTCCCGGATGCGGGCCGCCAGCGGCTCCAGCTCCGGATAGACCACGGAGAACTCCGGCTCGTCGAGGCGCAGCTCGTTGATCGGGCGGAGGATGCTCCGCGCCACCGCGAAGGCCGACACCGCCGAGATCAGCAGCACCAGCAGCAGCACCCAGAAGAGCGGGCTGACCGCATGCAGCGCATAGGCCAGCACGTCCAGCGGGCGGGAGAGACGCAGCACCGTGCCGTCCTTGCAGCGGAAGGCGCAGTACATCGTGCTCACGCCGCCCCGCTCCGAGCGGCGGATGCTGCGGCCGCTGCCCCCGGCGAGGGCGTCCGCCACCTCCGGGTACGCGAGCTGGCCGTCGGTCAGCCCGGGGTCCGCGCTGTCGTAGAGGACGCCGCCGTCCGCCCCGATCCAGGTGATCTGATGGGGGCTGTCCAGGCTCCGCAGATAGGCCAGCCCGTTCATCTCCAGGCCCGCCATCGCGTAGCGCGCCTCGCCCTCGAGGGCGAGGGCGTTCTCCTCCACGGTCTGGGCGCACTGGATGCTGAAAAAGATCCCCGCGCAGATCAGCACCATGATCATGCCCAGGAGAAGGACATCCAGAAAGATCTTTCGGGTCATGCCCGCTCCTCCTCCCCGGCGCGCAGCCGGTAGCCCACGCCGCGGATCGTCTCGATCCGCTCGCCCTCCTCCCCGAGCTTCATCCGCAGGGAGCGGATATGGACGTCGAGGGTGCGGTTCTCCGGCTCCGCGCCGAGATCCCAGACCTCCCCCAGCAGCAGGGAGCGGCTCAGCACCCGCCCCTCGTGGGCCATCAGCAGCGCCAGCAGCTCGAACTCCTTGTTGGTCAGGGCCACCGGGCTCTCCCGCACGGCCACCTCATGCTGGTCCCGGGAGAGGCGGATCCCGCCGCTCTCCAGGGCCTGGGCCGCCGGCGCCTCCGCCGAGCGGCGCAGCAGCGCGCGGATGCGGGCCAGCAGCTCCATCATGCCGAAGGGCTTGACCACATAGTCGTCCGCCCCGGCGTCCAGGCCCTCCACCCGGTCGAACTCCGCCCCCTTGGCGGTGAGCATCATCACCGGGACGCGGGCCGTCTCCCGCCGCGCCCGCAGCGCGCGCAGCACCGAGATCCCGTCCTCCTCCGGGAGCATGATGTCCAGCAGCACCATTTCCGGCGTCTCCGTCTCCAGCGCCGCGTAGAAGGCGGAGGGCCGCTCA
Source organism: uncultured Clostridia bacterium (assembly GCA_947165425.1). Classification (GTDB taxonomy): domain Bacteria; phylum Bacillota; class Clostridia; order Christensenellales; family Aristaeellaceae; genus RUG11272. The sequence goes on along the minus strand of CAMVAJ010000031.1, from coordinate 6,885 downwards.
AAGCCGCGGGCCTCCCAGCCCTGGCTCTCCAGGGCGTAGATCACCAGCTTGCGGATGCTGGCGTCGTCCTCGAGCAGATAGATCATACGATGATTCCTCCCGATCGGCTGTCTCAGGCCCATCATACCACAAAACGCGCCCGCCGTCCATTTTACAAAAACTTAACCTGAGCGCGGTGGAAGATTTAACGCGCCCCGCGTTATGATGGGTCCGGAAGCTCTGATTAGGAGGGATCCCATGGGATTCAATGAAGCCATCAAGCTGCTCACGGGCGTAGCGCTCTTTCTGTTCGGCATGGGGCTGATGGGGGACGGACTGAAACGTCTCTCCGGCAACAGCCTCGCGCCCATCCTCTTCCGCCTCTCGGGCACCCCGCTGAAGGGCATGCTCCTGGGCACCGGCGTCACCGCCGTGATCCAGTCCTCCTGCGCGACGGCGGTCATGACCGTCGGCTTTGTCAACTCCGGCATGATGAAGGTCCGGCAGGCGGTGGGCGTGATCCTCGGCGCGATCCTCGGCACCAGCATCACCGGCTGGGTGATCTGCCTGAGCTATCTGGACTCCTCCAGCGGCATCGCCGCCTATCTGTCCACCGCCACCCTCACCGGCATCGTGGGCGTGGTCGGCATCCTGCTGCGCATGACGGCCAAGAAGCAGTCCACCCGGCATCTCGGGGACATCCTCATGGGCTTCACCGTCCTGATGTACGGCATGAGCGCCATGAGCGGGGCCGTCAGCAGCCTGCGGGAGGATCCCCGTTTCCTGGACATGATGACCTCCATGTCCAACCCGCTGGTCGGCATTCTCATTGGCGCGCTCTTCACCGCGCTCCTGCAGAGCGCCTCGGCGGCGGTCGGTATCGTCCAGGCCCTCTCCTTCACCGGCGCCATGACCGCGGCGGAGGCCCTGCCCCTGCTGATGGGCATCACCGTGGGCGCCTCCGTGCCGGTGATGTTCTCCGCCATCGGCGCCAACGCCAACGGCAAGCGCGCCGCCCTGATCTATCCGCTGACGACGGTGGCCGGCGTCATCTTCTGCGCCTCCATCTACTATATCACCGACGCCATCTTCCACTGGCCCGCCGCGTCCTGGCGGATGGATCCCTTCTCCGTGGCCGGCGTCAACACGATTCTCCGCCTGGTGCTGACGCTCTTCCTGCTGCCCTTCTCCGGCCTCATCGCGGACATCGTCCACGCCATGGTGCCCAGCGCCAACAGCCCGGCGGAGGTCGACCCGGCGGACCGGCTGGAGGAGCGCTTCCTGGCCCACCCCGCCCTGGCGGTGGAGCAGAGCCGGCTGACCATCGACGAGATGGCGGAGCTCTCCGAGCAGGCGCTGCTCAAGGGCATGGGGCTTTTCACCGATTATTCGGAGAAAAACTTCTCCGAGGTGGCGGCCCTGGAGGAGTCCGTGGACCACTATGAGGACAGCCTGGGCACCTATCTGATGAAGCTCACGGGCCACGAGCTCTCCACCGTGGAGAACGAGGAGGTCTCCGAGTATCTGCACACGCTCTCCGACTTCGAGCGGATCTCCGACCACGCGCTGAACCTGGCCCAGAGCGCCCAGGAGATGCACGAGAAGAAGATGCACTTCTCCGAACAGGGCCGGCACGAGCTGGAGGTGCTCAGCTCGGCGGTCTGCCAGGTGGTCAGCATGACCGCCACCGCCTTCCGGGACCAGGATCTGGCGCTGGCCGCCCGGGTGGAGCCCCTCGAGGAGGTCATCGACGACCTGTGCGACAAGATGAAGCTCTCCCACGTGGAGCGGCTGAAGCAGGGCACCTGCACCATCGAGCAGGGCTTTATCTTCAACGACATCATCACCAACTGCGAGCGGGTCTCCGACCACTGCTCCAACATCGCCGTCGCCATGATCGAGCTCTCCGGCGAGGCCTTCCGCACCCACAGCTACACCCACACCCTGCGGGAGAAGGAGACGGAGGCCTTCAAGTCCGCCTACGACGAGTACGCGGCACGCTTCGCGCTGTAAACGTTTCCGCCCATCGAAAAGGACGGCCATAAGGCCGTCCTTTTCGATGGGCAAATATCAACGCTCAGTCGGAAACCAGCCCTTCCACCGCCGCCCCGCGGAGGGCGGCGGTCCCCCTCCCCAGCAAGCCGGGGAGGTATTTTGAATCACTCCTCCTCCGCCTCGAAGGCGATGTTCACGCCGTTGACCTCCACCGCGCCGTCGGCGAGGATCATGATGTACCGCGCGCCGTCGATGGTGCGGGTGGAGATCAGGTCCGCGTGCTCCGGGTCCACCTTGATGGAGACGGAGGGCGTGGAGACCTTGAACTCCCTCGGGCTGACGAGATTCACGGCGGGCAGCTCAGCCCAGGGACCGAAGGCCTCGCCCATCTCCGCCCGGAAGGCGGTGAGCTTCTGGTCAGACACGCCGCTCTCCTTCAGCATCGCGGCGACGTCCTCCCGGGTGAGGCTGACCGGCTCGGCGAACTTGTCCTCCTGCTGCTCGCGGATCAGCTCCGCCACCTTCCCGTGGAGGGACTGCATCACCTCCATGGAGCACTCCTCCTGGAGCGTCTCGGCCAGCAGGGCGCGGACCGTGTCCTTCTGCTCGGCGGCGGGCATCGACGGCTCCGTCCCGAAGACCCGCTGGACAAAGCCCTCGCGGGTGTCCTTCATGTCCTTGGTGTAGTACATAGCGCGGTAGATATCCGCCCCGCCGTTCTCCAGCGCCGGGTAGAGGAAGCCCACCTCCGGCGCGGTGACGGTCCACTCCTCGGCCATCACGCGGAAGTCCGCGTTCTGGGCGTCGTAGGAGAGATCCGGCTTGCGGGGCTTCACCGGGCAGACGCAGCAGAGGAAGTAGGAGAACATATTCTCCGAGCGGTCGTGGTCGATCTCCCCGTCCCGGCGGCGGTGCTTCAGGTCGAAGCCGTCGTCCAGCAGCAGCACGAGGGAGTAGAGGGTGTGCTTGTGCACGTCCATGGACTGGGGGCGGCTGGCCTTCTCCTCCTGCAGCCAGGTCATGATCTCCGCGTAGAGGGCCTGCCGGGCCTCCTCGTCGCCCAGGCGCGTCTCGCGCAGGCGGCTCAGAATGCCGAAGCAGGTGTCCTGAACGGTCTGGGCCGCCTCGAAGCCCACCGGCAGCAGGGTCTGGCCCTGGACGCCGGAGAGCACCTTCTTGAACAGCGCCATGTAGCGCTCCACCTCGTCCTGGCTCATCACGGCGATGGGCTTCTCAAAGCTGGCGAGGATCTCGCCGTCCTCGTTGACATAGCAGCCGTAAATCATGGAGGGCGACCGCTTCTCCGGGTTCAGCCTCCGCTTGAGCTCTGAAAAATCCTTGGCGTTCATAGGTTGACGCTTCCTTTCGGTTTGATTGGTCTGACGCATCGGTTCCATACGCTGAAACGGGGCTATTATAGCAGATCAGAAACAGTTTTGCAATGGAATTGTAACATATTTCGGGTGATAAAGCCTCCCCAGCGGGGAGGCTTTCAGGAGATCTCAGCCGGGGAGCGCCAGCGCGCGCATGGCGCGGATCTTCTCCGCGGGGTCCTCGGTGCGGAACAGCCCCGTCCCGATCACCGCCACGTCGAGACCGCGCTCGATCAGCAGCGGCAGGTTGCGCAGCTTCAGCCCGCCGTCCGCCTCGATCAGCCCGGTGAAGCCCTCCTCGCGCAGGGCCCTGAGCTTGGGCAGGGTGTCCAGCCGCAGCTCCTGGCCGCCGAAGCCCGGCTCCACCGTCATGATCAGGCACAGATCCATCAGGGAGAGGTAGGGCATGGCGGCCTCGGCGGGGGTGTCCGGCTTCAGGGAGAGACCGGCGTAGCAGCCCGCGGCGCGGATCGCCCGCAGCACCTCCGCCACGTCGCCGGGGATCTCCGCGTGGATCGTGATGCCCGTCGCGCCCGCCTCGGCAAAGCAGTCGATGTAGCTCTCGGGGTTGTCCATCATCAAATGGACGTCCAGGGGCATCTCGGGATAGCGGCGGCGCAGCGCCCGCACGATCTCCGGCCCGAAGGAGAGGTTCGGCACGAAGTGCGCGTCCATCACGTCCACATGGAACCAGTCGCAGCCCGCGTCGCGCAGCCGTCTCGTATCCGCCTCCAGGTTCAGCGGGTCGGCGGCGAGGATGGAGGGGGCAATCTTCAGCATACCAGACACCTCAGCTTTATGTCTCGGACCAGATCCATTGTTCAGTGGTACCGTCTCTCCCAGGCCTCCCGCATCTCGCCCAGGAGGGTGAGATATCGGTCGTGCCTGGCCCGCGATATGTCCCCGGTCTCCACCGCCCGGCGCACCAGGCAGCCCGGCTCGGTGGCGTGGAGGCAGGGCTGAAAGCGGCAGCCCTCCGCCATGGGCCAGAATTCAGGGTAGTACGCCGGCAGGCTTTCCGGCTCCTCCAGCCCGGAGAGGACCAGCAGGCTGAAGCCCGCCGTGTCGAAGACCCGCAGGCCGCCCGTCATCAGCAGCTCCGCCCGCCGCGTGGTGTTCTTGCCGCGGGCGATCTTCCGGCTGATCTCGCCGACCTCCAGGTCGAGGCCGGTGAGGGCCGCCAGCAGCGTTGATTTGCCCACGCCGCTCTGGCCGGCGAGGCAGCAGATGTCCCCGCCCATGGCGTCCCGCAGCTCGTCCAGCCCGGCGCCGGTCCCGGCGCAGACGGAGATGACCGCGGCGTCGGCCTTCGCGTAGTCCCGGCGCAGCGTGCGGGCGAGCTCGCCGCCGTCCAGGTCCTCCTTGGTCGCCACCAGGATCGCCCGGATGCCCTGCCGCCTGCACTCCACCAGCAGCCGGTCCGCCAGCAGAAAGTCCGGCGCGGGCTCGGGGCAGAGGGTGATGAGCAGCGCCTCGGTGTTCGCCACCGGCGGCCGGACAAAGACCGAGCGGCGCGGGAAGATCTCGTCCACCCAGCCCTCCTCCTCGCCCTGCCCGGGCGTGAAGCGCACCCGGTCCCCCACCATGGGGGTCATGCCCTGAAAGCGGAATTTCTTGGGGCAGCGGAGGGTGAACGCGCCGCCCTCCGCGTCCACCGCCGTGTAAAAGCTGCCGATGCCCCGGATCAGGATTCCTTCCATTCCTCACCTTTTAACCATGGGGATTCCCTCCCCAAACTCCGCTTGCAGTATACCATAGCCGCCAGCGACTTGCAAGGAAGCAGCGGCGCTTCGCGCAAGATTTACACCCTAAAGAGCCCCGGTGTATTTTTCAGCCCGCCCGGCGCGGTTTTCAGACGGCGGCGCTTGCGGCGCGGGCCCCGCTGTGCTATGCTGTGCCCGTGCTGAAGAAAGAGGCACAGCGCAAAGGACGCTCAACGAAACGGAGGAGAAGAAAATGCTGCGTCTGCTCGGACTGCTCACTCTCGGTCACATGGTCTTTGGCGGCCATTCCCATCACCATGCGCGCCGCCTTCTCCGCAGGGGCCTCCTGCTCGGCGCGCTGCTCGGTCTCTTCGCCGGCAGCGCGGACGCGCGCCGCGCCGCACCCAACCGCGTTATCTGAAACCCATCCTACCCGAACACACAGCAGGAGGTTAAAACCATATGAAAGGCTTTCGCAAAATCCTGATCATCCTGGCGGCCATCGTCCTGGTGGCGATCTTCGTCCTGAACACCTGCACCACCGTGGTGCCCACGGGCTACACCGGCATCGTGACCACCTTCGGCCGGGTGTCGGACACCACCCTGGACGCGGGCTTCCATCTGAAGAGCCCCGTGCAGCAGATCGTCATGATGGACAACCGGGAGCAGAAGAAATCCTTCACCACCCAGTCCTTCTCCAGCGATATCCAGCAGGTGGATATCGTGGGCTCCATCAACTACGCCATCAACAAGAAGACCGCCATGACCCTCTACCGCGAGGTCGGCTCGGACTACTTCAACATCCTCGTGATGCCCCGCCTGCTGGAGAACACGAAGGCCGTCTTCTCCAAGTACACCGCCGAGAACTTGGTCTCCGCCCGGGAGAGCCTGTCCGTCGCCATCCGCGACGACCTCTCCCAGGAGATGGAGCGCTACGGCATCAACATCGTGAGCCTCTCCATCGAGAACCTGGACTTCACCGACAGCTTCACCGACGCCGTGGAGGCCAAGCAGGTGGCGGCCCAGAAGAAACTCCAGGCCGAGATCGAGCAGGAGCAGGCCACCATGGAGACACGGCAGGCCGCGGAGCGCAAAAAAATCGCCGCCGAGGCCGAGGCGAACGTCAAGAAGATCGAGGCGGACGCCGCCGCCTACGCCACCAAGGTGCAGGCTGAGGCCGAGGCCGAAGCCAACTCCAAGATCAGCGCCTCCCTGACCGACAGCCTGATCCAGTGGAAGCAGGCCAACATCTGGGACGGCAAGCTCCCCACCTTCATGGGCGGCGGCGGCACGACCCTGCCGATCCTGAACCTCGGGCAGAACGCCGAGTAATCCCTTTCTCAAGTCAAAAAAGCTTCATGTCAGTTAAGGACCAGCCCCTCTGTCGCTGCGGCGCCCTGGCCTATCGGCATTCTGCGCTGAAAACATGCCACCGGCATGTTTTCCGGGCGCTCCGAATCCCCGGCAAGCTGGGGAGATAGGGCCAAAGTGCAGTATCTAAATACCTCCCCAGCTTGCTGGGTAGGGGGACCGCCGCCCTCCCCAGGGCGGCGGTGGAAGGGCCGGTTTCCAAAAAAACATGCAGCATCCTAAATGAAAACAAGCGTCAAAGGAGGTGTGTCATATGCTTGAATATCGCGTGGAAACCTATCCGATCCGCGAGGCCGAGGCCGAGATGAACCACATGGCCGCCGACGGCTGGCGCGTGGTCGCCGTCTCCCCCAACATCGCCCGGGGACACGGCATCGTCGTAACCTTTGAACGGGGGAAGTAAAGCCCGACTCATACTAATCTCAAATAAACTTGCTAAATATATAACGATGTGATATAATACC
>CAMVAJ010000030.1 GCA_947165425.1 uncultured Clostridia bacterium | reverse complement strand
TCAGGGCGTTGGCGCACAGCTCCTGGCCCTTGGTCTGGTCCCAGTTGCCCACCTGGTCGTCCAGGCACTCCACCTCGTAGCCCGCGTCCTTCAGGGCCTTGACGGAGAATTCGGTGCGGTACTGGGCGTCAATGTTCTCCGGGTCGCCCTCGATCATGATATAGGAGATCTTGCCGTCGCCGTTGATGTCGCCGTGGTTCTCCAGCTCGACGACCATCTCGCCCTGGAAGGTGCCGCTCTGGCGGGCGTCAGCGCCCACGTAGCAGACCTTGGGGTTGTTCAGGATGCCCGCATAGGACTCGTCGCCATTGTCGCCCAGAGGCTCGCGGTTGATCAGCACCAGCGGGATGTCGGCGGCCACGATCTCGTCGATGATGGCGTCGGCGGAGGAGGTCTGCACCAGGTTCAGGATGATGACGTCCATCTGCTGGGTGATGAAGTTGCGGATCTGGTTGGTCTGCTCCGCCATGTCGTTCTTGCCGTCGGCGAAGGTCAGCTCATACTTCACCTCGTCGGTCTCGAGGGTCTTGAAGTAGGCTTCGATCTCGTTGCGGTACAGGGTCATGAAGTTGTCGGTGAACTGGTAGATGGCCACGCCGACCTTATAGGTCTTGGGGCCGCCCTCGGCGACGGCGGACACACAGCCCAGGAGCAGCATGGACGCCAGGATCAGAGCGAGCACTTTCTTCATGGATGGAAACCTCCTTGTTTTTTGTCTGCGGCTTTGCCGCTATTTCTCCGGCGGACGTATCCGCCGCTGAGATCGGCTTTCGGGGGTGCTGGCCTTGTGCATATTCGATTGTTCACGGACCATATTGGACAAACGCATCATATCATATTTGCCGATTTATGTCTACCTGTTTTTGGCAGGTTTCCAAAATTTTCGGCGGCGGTTCGGCGGAGTGGGCGGCACAGAAAAAGTCCGGGATCAGCGGTGATCCCGGAGCCAGCGGAACACGTCCGCCGCGATCGGAGCGGCGGAGCTGCCCCCGGAGACGCCCGCGTCGAGGCCCTCCACCAGCACGGCGACGGCATAGGGGCAGTCCTCGTCGGCGGCGTAGCCGATGAACCAGCCGTAGCTCAGGGCCGCGCCGTTCTCGGTGGAGTCCGCGGTGCCGGTCTTGCCGCAGACGGTGAGGCCGTCCACCGCGGCGCGCTTCCCGGTACCCTCGGCCACGACGCCGCGCATGTATTCCTGCAGGACGGCGGCGATGCCGGGCTCAAGGCAGGTGCGGTAGGGCGCGCTGGAGAAGCTCAGCCGACTCCCGCCCCCGGCGGCGGTGACGCTCTGCAGCAGGCGCGGCTCCATCATGACGCCGCCGTTGGCGACGCCCGCCGCGAGCATGCACATGTGCAGGGGCGTGGCCGCGATGGCGGACTGACCGAAGCCGCAGGCGGCCAGCTCGTAGTCGCTCAGCGCCCCTGTCGGGTAGACCGAGTTCTCCACCACCAGATCGCGGAAGAGGAAATTGTCGTTGAAGCCGAAGCGCTCCGCCTCGGCGCGCAGCCTCTCCGCGCCCACATTCAGCGCGACATTGGCGAAGAGCTTGTTGCAGGAGAGGAGGTAGCCGCTGCGCAGGCCGACCCGGCCGTGGGCGGAGCCGCCGTAGTCGGAGATCACGTGGCTGCCGAAGTCGAGCACGTCCGTGGTGCAGTCGATGCGGATTTCCTCCGCCTGGGGGAGGCAGCGCAGGGCCGCGGCGGCGGTGACGGTCTTGAAGGTGGAGCCGGGGGGATACTTCGCCTGGGTGGCGCGGTTCCAGAAGGGTTTTCCGGCGTCGGCCTGGACCGCGTCGCTGATGTCGCAGGGGTCGAAGGAGGGGAGAGAGACCAGGGCCGCGATGGCCCCGGTGCGCCAGTTCATCACCACTGCCGCGCCGCGCTTCCCGGCGGTCTGGGGGTGGGCCTCGAAGGCCGCGGCCACCGCCGCCGACAGGGGGGCTGAGACGGTGAGCTGCACGGTGTCGCCCGTGCGGGGCTGGCCGGAGAAGAGACCGAAAACCAGCTCCGGGAGCGAGGCCTGGAAGCCGTAGAGATAGCTGGTCTGGAAGGTCTCCACGCCGTTGGCGATCTGGCCGTGCCCGTCCCCGAGGACGTGTACCAGGGCGCTGCGCACCGCGGCGTCCGGGTGATACTGCCGCGCGCCCGCGCTGTCGGTGTGGGCAAGGACGGTCCCGTCGCGGTCGAGGATATCCCCGGCGATCACCTGCTCCTTCTGGGCCCGCACCCGCGGGTTGCGGGAGAAGGAGAACCACCGGTTGCCGTAGGTCAGCACGCTCCGGGTCCCGTAGACCGCGAGCAGCGCGAAGAGCAGGAAGAGCAGGAGGGCGAGGAGCTTATAGCGCAGACGCTTCTGTTTCATGGCTCGCCCACCTCCACGGCCATGGCGATGCGGGTGTCCTCCCGCAGGTCGTCCTCGTTGAGGCTGGCCACGCCCTGGATGAAGCCGACCAGGCACATGCTGGACAGCAGCGAGGAGCCGCCGTAGGAGACGAAGGGCATGGTGACGCCGGTGAGCGGGATCAGCTTGATGACCCCGCCGATGATGACGAAGGTCTGCAGCCCGAGCATCAGCGTGCAGCCGATGGCGAGCAGCCCGTGGAACGCGGAGCGGGCGGCCATGGCGATGGTGGCGCCCCGCCAGATGAGCGCCACAAAGACGGCCAGCACGCACAGGCCGAAGATCAGGCCGAACTGCTCGCAGATCACGGCGAAAATGAAGTCGGTGTGGTAGACCGGGATGGTGGTGGGGGAGCCGAGGCCGATCCCGACGCCGAACAGCCCGCCGGAGGCGATGGCCATGAGACCCTGCACCAGCTGATAGCCCGCGTTCTCATAGTCGGCCCAGGGGTTGCGCCAGATGGCGACCCGCCGCTTGACGTGGGCGAACATGCGGTAGCCCATCAGCGCCGCGCCGGCGCCGCCGCTCAGCCCCAGGCCCAGCTGCAGGAGGGAGCCGTTGGCGGCAAAGTTCATCAGCAGCGCGGTGCCAAAGTAGAGCAGGGCCGTGCCCAGATCCTTCTGCAGCATGAGCAGGCCGAGGCAGGCGACCGTGAAGGCCAGCCAGCGCAGAGCCCTCCGGCGGGACATGAGCCAGGCCAGCGAGAGGATCAGCGAGAGCTTGACGAACTCGGAGGACTGGAAGGAGACGCCGCCCAAGTAGATCCAGTTCTTCGCGCCGTAGGTCTCGCGGCCGAAGAGCAGCGGCAGCGCCAGCAGCGCCAGCGAGCCCAGGGTGAGGGGCCACATGGCCCAGTCCCAGTCGCGGATCAGCCGCACGGCCCAGACGCAGAAGACCATGACGCCCAGGCCGATGCCGTAGTTGACGGCCTGCGAGTAGGCGTAGGCCGGGTTGGTGTCGTAGTGGACGAGAACGCCCAGGGCGCAGAGAAAGTTGGTCAGCGAGAGCAGCAGCCGGTCGCCTGGGTACAGCCGGGGCAGCAGGTTGGTGCCGAGCCAGATCATCGCGGGCACCGCCGCGGCGAGGGCGAAGCCCTGCCAGGCCATGTCCCGCAGGGCCAGCAGGAGGAAGGCCAGGAAGTAGAACAGCATCACCGCCCAGCAGAGGCGGCGGCCGGCCTCGCGGGAGCGGGCGCGGCGCTCGTCTCGTCTCATGGCTCCACCTCCTCCGCGTCCTCCGGCGGCGTCCAGGCGTCCGGGGCGGACGCATCCGCGGCTTCATCGTCAAACGCCCGCGCGCGCGGGCGGTATTCCGCCTCCACGCCCTCGAACAGGCGCAGGCGCAGCAGGGCGCCGCCGACGGCCAGCGTGGAGCCGTGGGCCATCCAGCCGGGGCGGGCGCGGGTGACCTCCTCCCCGTCGATCAGGCAGGTCAGCCTTCCCAGGGGCGTCACGCGCAGGCCCCTCCCGTCCTGCCAGCTGAGGTCGAGGTGCTCCCGGGCGATCCCCTCGGCGGGGATGCAGACGTCGCAGGTGCGTTGCGCGCCCAGGGTGCCCTCCCGCGGGACGGCATAGCAGACGTCCTCCGGCAGCCCGGCTGCGCCGGGGACGGGCAGGAGCTCGCCGATCATGCCGGCGTCCGGCAGGCGGCGCAGCCGCTCGTGCTTCTCACGCCGGTCCCGGCGGAGCCAGAGAAAGGCGCGCAGTACGATCAGGGCCCCCAGGGCGGTGAAGACATACCGCATCCCCAGGGACAGCACGGCATAGATTTCCGTGGACACGGCGACCCACCTCCCGCGGATAAAACAGGACGGGCGGGACAGCTCCCGCCCGCGAATGCAAAAACAGAGACTGAACCGGCCGCTCACCGGCGGAGCAGGTGCTTCACCCGGCCCAGGAGCGTCTTCGCCTTCCGGGCCGCGACATGGGCGTCCAGCGCGCCGGCCCGGTAGGCCATGGTGTTCGGATCGAGGCGGATCGCCTCCCGGTAGGACTGCTCGGCGGACTCGTACTGCCGCATGGACATCAGCGCGTCGCCCTGGGCGTTCCACCAGGCGGCGTCCCGGGTCTCGGCCCGCAGAAGCTGCCGCAGGGCGCTCTCCGGGCTGCCCCGGTCCAGCAGCCGCCGGGCGAGGGCGACGGCGTCCTCGCAGGCGATGGTCTCGGTGTAGGGGGTGCTGGAGCGGGCGGAGGCCAGCTTCAGCGCCTCCTCGTAGGCGGCGTTGAGCGTCACCATATGCTGGTGGGCCTGCTCCTGCTCCTCCGGGGTGTGAAACTGGTCCGGATGCCATTTCCGGGCCAGACGGTGGTAGGCGGCGCGGACCGCCTCCACGTTGGTGGTGGGGCGGATCCCAAGGGCCGCAAACGGATCGGTCACGCGCTCACCTCCTTGCTGAGCTGGCGCGGCGGTGCGCGGTCAGGGCCGGATCTTCTCCCGGCGGATGTTGGCGCCCAGGGCGCGGAGCTTGTCCTCGATGTGTTCATAGCCCCGGTCGATGTACTCCGGCTCGTAGATTTCGGTCTCCCCGCGGGCCATCAGGCCCGCCACCAGCAGGGCGGCTCCGGCCCGCAGATCGGTGGCAGTCACGGGCGCGCCGTAGAGGCCCTCCACGCCGTCGATGATGGCGAGGCGGTTGGACACCATGATCCGCGCGCCCATGCGGACCAGCTCGTCCATGTGGCGGAAGCGGTTCTCGAAGATCGTCTCCTCGATATTGCTCCGACCGTGGGCGATGGTCAGCAGGGCGCTGATGGGCTGCTGCAGGTCGGTGGGGAAGCCGGGATAGACCTGGGTCTTCACGTTCACGGCGCGCAGCGGCCCCGCCTGCCGGACGGTGATGGCGTCGTCGGATTCCACCACGCGCACGCCCATCTCCAGGAGCTTGGCGGTCACGGACTCCATGTGGGTCGGGATGCAACCCCGGATCACCACGTTGCCGTGGGTGGCGGCGGCGGCGATCATCAGCGTGCCGGTCTCGATCTGATCGGGGATCACGGCGTAGGTGGTGCCGTGGAGGCGGCTGCGCCCCGTGATGCGGATCACGTCCGTGCCGGCGCCCCGGACCTGCGCGCCCATGGAGTTGAGGAAGTTGGCCAGATCGACGATATGTGGCTCCTTCGCCGCGTTGTGGATGACGGTGTAGCCCTCGGCGCGGCAGGCGGCGAGCATCACGTTGATGGTGCCGCCGACGGTGACCACGTCGAAGACGATGCTGGTGCCCGTCAGCTGGTCCGCCTCGGCGAGGATCATGCCGCCCTTGTCCTCGATCCGCGCGCCGAGGAGCTGGAAGCCCTTCAGGTGCTGGTCGATGGGGCGGGTGCCGATGCGGCAGCCGCCGGGGAAGGCCACCTCCGCCCGGCCGCAGCGGCCCAGCAGCGCGCCGATCAGGTAGTAGGAGGCCCGCAGGCGCGAGGCGTCCTGATAGCCCACGTAGGTGCCCTGGGCCGGGCGCGGATCGACGCGCAGATGGACGCCGGGCACGTAGTCCACCTCCGCCCCCAGGGAGCGCAGGATATCCACCAGCGCGTGGACGTCATCAATATCCGGAAGGTTTTCGATCACGCAGGGTTCGTCACTCAGGAGCGTGGCGGGGATGACCGCCACCGAGGTGTTCTTGCCGCCGCTGACGCGCACCTCGCCCTCCAGCGGGGTGCCGCCGGTGATGAGCATTTTTTCGTTTCCGGACATGAGGCTGAACCTCCTTACTGACTGGGAAAACTCAGGGCTCGATCTGATAGGCGCCGACCTGGTCGGAGCGGCCGAAGGCGAGGCATTCCACCTGCTTGCGGCCCTTGGGGTCGGTCTTGACGACCTGGTTGAGCTGCTGGCCCATGAAGCACATGACCGCGGTCTGGCCGCCGTCGAGGTTGACGGCGAGCTGGCAGCCCTCGTCCAGGAGCATCTGGGCCAGGTGGGCCATCTGCACGCCCTTGGAGCGCGCCAGCCGGCCCTCGCACAGCAGGGCCACATAGTGGCCGGGCTCCACCATGCCGTAGGCGTAGCGGGGGTTGTAGGACTCGTTGGCGTGGGCCACATAGTCGGTGAAGACGCCGTCGCGCACCAGGCAGGGGCCGAAGCAGTAGACGTCGTAGGCGCCCTCGTCGAGGTAGGACTGGGCGTCCTTCTCGGTGCTCAGCCAGCTCTCGAGGTGGCCGTCGCGGTAGAAGGCGAGGGTCTCGTAGTTGGGCATCGACGGGGGCTTCTTGTTGGGGTCGTCCCAGTAGATCTCGCCGTTGCGGATCTCGATGCCCACGTGGTAGGAGGACTTGGCCTTCTTCTGCCCGGCGCGGTAGGTGTAATAGTCCGTGCTCGTGGCGAAGACCAGCTGCTGATTCTTCGCGATGGTGCTGATGAACTCCGGGTTTTTGCGGGGGTTTGCCGGGTCGGAGGGGAGGGTGGCGGACAGCTCCTCGGCCTCGATGTCCGACCAGATGTGGGCGGTGAAGCAGTAGAAGGGGTGCCGCTTGTCGGGCTGCTCATAGCTGCGGCGGATGATCACGCGCAGGGTCGGATTGACGTAGACGTAGAGGCCCTTCTCCTCGCTGGACCAGACGAACTCACCCTCGTCGAGGAAGCCCTTGCCGTTCAGGGCGGGCAGGACGCCCTCCAGCTCCGGGTAGCTGGCCAGGAGCTCGGCGTCGTCGGCGGAGGCAGCGGCCGGCGCGGGGGCCGGGTCGGCTTCCGCTTTTTCCGGCTCCGCCGGCGCCGCTTCCGTGGTCTCCGCTTCTGCCGTATCAGCGGCCTCGGCGGCCTCGGCGGGGACGGCCTCCAGGGCGTCTGTGCTGGTCAGCGTGACCAGGGAGACGGCCTCCTCGGGGGCTTCCGCCTCGGCTTCGGGCTCGGGCTCGGAGACGGTCTCGGCTTCCGGCTCGATCTCTTCCTCGGTCACGTCCTCCGTCTCGGGCTCGTCTGCCGCCGCGGGGGCCTCCGGTTCAGGGGACACCGCCGTCGTCGCGGAGGAGTAGATGTGCTCGAAGAAGTCGCCGCCGACCTCGTCCGGGCCGACGCTGGAGCGGTAGAGGCCGAAGACGTGGTTGTCATAGTCCACGCCGGTCTCGGCCACGGACATGCCGCTGGCCCGCTGGCTGACGTGGTAGGTGCGGTAGGCGTAGTCGGCCAGCTCCAGGCCGGTCTGGCCGTCGAAGGAGGCCAGGGGCTGCTCCCAGTCGTAGCGGAACTGGTTCTCGGGGTAGAGGTGGAGATAGAGCTTCCGGGCGGTCCAGCCGCCGCCCTGGGCGTCCACCCGGGCCACGGACTCGGCGATGATCTGGTGCATGGGGTGGCCGTACTCGCCGTTCAGGTCTTGGGCCACGATGACCTTGGGCCGCACCTGGTCGATCACCTGCCGGACCCACTCGTCAACTTTCTTCTCGCCGCCCAGGCGCTTGTACTGGGTGGCGACGTTCTTCTGGTAGCTGTCGCTGAAGGACCCGATGAGCGGATAGTTCCGCACGCCGAGGGACCAGAGGGCGTTGAGAAGCTCGGAGCGGCGCGTGGTGTTGGAGTAGGTCATGTAGGCCATCTGCACCGTGCGCCCCGCGTCCACGCAGGTGGGGATCGCGCCGCCGTAGAAGATCAGGTCGTCGTCCGGGTGGGCGGCGAAGAAGAGAATGTCCGCGTCGGTCAGCGACGGCTCCCAGCGCTGCACCCAGGCGGGCAGCTCGCCCTTGCCGAAGGCCCAGACGCAGTTGAAGCCGAGGACCTGCTTCGTGTCGGAGGGGACCCAGACCCGGACGGCGGAGGCGCCCTCCTCCAGCTCGTAGACCGCGTGGTAATAGGCGGTGTCGCCCTCGGCGACGGTGCGCCAGCCTTCCCCGTGAGGGACCTGGATCTCGTAGGCGTCGGGCATGTCCTTGAAGCAGAGGTACAGCGCGTGGATGGGCTTCCCCGCCGGCGCGTTGAAAATCAGATAGTTATGCTTGGCCTTGTGGGTGTACCAGTAGTTGGTGAAGACCCCGTTGGTCATCTGGGTGTATTTGAACTTGGTGCCGGAGGATTTGAACTTGATCTGCGAGGTCAGGTCCTCCGCCTCCTCGGCCAGCGCGAAGCCGACGGTCAGCGCGAGCAGAAGCGCCGCCAGCGCGGCCAGAAAAGCCTTCTTCATTCATTCCGCCTCCAGAAGAGATCGTGTCATCCACAGTATGACACAGCGTAAGTGTACCACAACGGGGAAAGGGGGTCAAGAGAGCGCCGGCATGGAAAAAGCCCTCCCAGGCGGGGAGGGCGGGGGCTGTCAGCGAGTCAGGGCTTGACGAGGTTCCGAATATGATACTCGTAGGCGTAATCGAGCGCGGTGGAACCCTCCGGACCGATGATCGTCAGGTCCTCGTTTGCCGATGACAGGAACGTTTCTTCCGGGTATGTGTCGCTCTCAAAGCGAACCACCAGCAGATTCGGGCAATAGGCGAAGGCCTCTTCGCCGATGCTTTGAACCCCTGCGCCGACGACGATGCGCTCCGCGCCGGTGCCGGAGAAGGCCTCGTCCTCCACCGTCTCGGCGGTGATGGTGAGGGTGTTCAGCTCCCGGACGTGGATGACGCGGGTGACGATCGAGGTCTCGTACTCCGCGACCACTGTCGCCTCACCGACCCCGGTGAAGGAGATAACTTTTCCGTCAGCCTGCGCGACGCCGGTGACTTCCTTAATGCTGAGCGCGTCCGGCAGGGTGAAGGAGTCGGCGGGGGAGAGGGTGAAGGGGTCGAAGGTGACTTCAGTCTTAATGAGCTCGGCGGTGGCGGTGACGGTGCAGGTGTTGGAGTCATAGGTGACGGAGAACGTGTAATTCGCGCCGTCTACCATATATTCGCTGTTGGAAAGCCGATCGTTGATGGCCAGAATGGCTGTCCGCTCCGCGACGCCGTAGTTGTTGGTGCCGAAGGATTCCGGCACAAAGGAGTAGGTGGTCGGATCAAGAGTGAGCTTGTCCTCGACAACGGCGATCACCTCGTTGATCCGGCTGTCCAGACCGCCGAGGCGGTAGACATAGTTCAGCGTGTAGTCTGTCGCGATGTGGGGCTTGTCGAAACACTCATGCATGCTTGCTTTTTCGATGGCTTCGTTGGTCAGGCCGAACCAGGAGTTGTTTTCCCGACCACTGCGGGCGGAGCTCTCCAGGGTCTCCTGGCCGTAGAGGGTGGGATCGTCCCAGGTGCAGTCCACGTGCGTCCAGCCGCCGTCGATATAGACCATGTTCCAAACGTGATTCGCGCCGTGCTCCAGCGTATTGGGGATGCCGACCTTGTTCAGCAGCAGCTGATAGGCCTCCGCGTAGCTCTGGCAGACGCCCGCGCCGTCGAGCAGCACGCCCTCCGGCCGGAAGGCGCGGGGGTAGAGCTGCACAGCGCTCTCGGTGGGCGCGTCGCCCGCCATCACATGGTACTGCGCATGCTGAATGAGATAGTCATGGAGCGTTTTCGCCTTTGCATAGTCGGTCATGCTGGCATCGATGACCGTACTTACGATGCTGTTGACGCGCTCTTCCACCGTATCGCCGTCGGTGATCTCCGGGGTGTCCTCCTCGCCGCGGATGCGGTAATTGTTGTAGCCTTCGGCCAGAATGATTTTCAGCGCCTCGCTGTCCTTGCCGACGATCATGGTGGTCTCATACGAAACAATGGGAAGCGCCAAACTGGTTACGGAATCGGGGATATCGATCTCTATAAGCGAATCCGTCATGAAAGCAAGCGTGCCGATGCTGACCACGGAATCAGGCAGTGTGACGGTCGTCAGCGCCGTATTGCAAAAGGCCTGTTCGCCGATCTGCGTGACCCCGCTGCCAAATTCAACCTGAGAGAGGCTGGAGCATCCATCGAAAGCAAAGCGCCCGATGGACTGAACGGAATCGGGAATGACGATCGATTCCAGCGCGGTGCAGCTGATCAGCATGTTCTCGCCGATTGCCTGCAGGGTGCTGGGCAGTACGACGCTCCGCAGGCTGGTGTTATCGCCGTAAGTATTGTAGCCCGGCTGATCCTCGATCGGGACAAGATTTGCGAAAGGAGCGCCTTCGATCCGGGTGATTCCATCCGAGAAAACCACCGAAACGGCATATGGCGCCTCGAAAAAACGGCTGACGGCAACGACGTTCATCCCGTCCAGCTGGGCCGGTACGGTGAAAGCGGTGCTGCTGCTTTTGAATTTCTCGATGGCCACGCCGCCGTCCACATCATAATACTGCCATTTGCCGGTTGTGTCCGAATAGATGTCGATTCTCTCGCCATCAATCATATAATAATACACAGAGGTTCTCGCACTCGCAACCCCGAGCCACATGGTCAGAGCAAACGCGATGAGAAGCAGTGCCGCAAGCCGCTTTTTCATATTCCTACCTCCCCAAAGATCATCGCAAAGAAAGAAAACCATAGGGATTTTATCACACATTTCAGCCTTTGACAATGATTAAAACGGTGGAACGCGGCGGGCGGGAAAAATACGAAAAAGATACCGTCCGCGGGCGGAAAAATGGGCTGCCGCCTTGCGGAAGGAGGCCGCTTTGTGGTAGAATCGTATAAGAAGCAATACATGGGCGCGGGAGGCCTTTTTGGCCAAGCGCCGGGCTTTGCGGACAAGGCAGCGGGAGGGGATTCCGAATGGCGGCGAGCATTCAGATTCAGCTGATGGGCCACGTGGTGATCACGGCGGACGGGAAGGTCTACGACAACCTGACCGCGAAGAGCCGCAAGGGCGTCAGCCTTATGCAATACCTGATCCTGGAGCGGGGCAGGGCGGTACCCGCCCAGCGGCTGATCCGCGAGATGTGGTCCGGCCGGAAATCGGAGAACCCGGAGAACGCCCTGAAGACCATGATCAGCCGTCTGCGCGTGCTGCTGGGGCAGATCGACCCGGAACTGGCCGCCTGCCTCTCCTCTACCCAGGGCGGCTACTGCTGGCAGAGCCGGCCGGGCGTCTCGGTGGACGCGCTGGAGATCCTCGATATCTATGACACCCTCTCCCACCAGGTGCCGCCGGAGGACCGCGAGGCGCTCACCAGCCGCCTGCTGACGCTCTACACCGGGGACCTGTACCACTCCGGCGACCTGAACAACGGCTTCGCCATGGTAAACTATCTGCGCCGCGAGTACCTGGACGCGGTGCTGCGCTATATCGACCAGCTCAAAAAGCAGGAGGCCTACAACCGCATCTGCGAGGTCTGCCGCGTCGCCCTGCGGGTGGACGACATGGACGACCAGCTCCACATCGAGCTGATGCAGGCGATGGCCAACCTGAACCGATCCGCCGAGGCCATGTCGGAGTACCGCAAGCTCGTGAAGGTGACGCGGGACTATCTCGACGCCGAGCCCAGCGACGAGCTCCGCGCCTGCTACGACCACCTGGCCCAGGCGGGGCGCGAGCTGAAGTTCAACCTGGACGTGATCCGCAACGAGCTGGCGGCCCAGGGCAGCGACCGCCGCGGCCCCTTCTTCTGCGACTATCGGGCCTTCAAGGAGATCTACAACATCCAGATGCGCAACCTCGAGCGCCTGGGCTCGACCATGTTCCTCGGCGTCATCATGCTGGGGGAGCCCGGGGACGGCATGTCCTCCGTCAGCCGGGAGAGCGGCATGGCCGGCCTGCAGGAGATCCTCCGCAACAACCTCCGCAAGGGCGATATTGTCACCCGCTTCTCGGAGAACATCTACGCGATGCTCCTGCCTACGGTGAATTACGAGACCGGCGGCATGGTGATGGAGCGGCTGGAGCGGCTGTTCTACCTGGCCTTCCCCTCCGGGGATATCTCCTTCCACGCGCGGATCTCCCCGCTGGGAAAGTGAACGGAATGAAAAAACCTCCCGGCGGGGCCGCATGTGACCGGCAGTGTAACCGGCTGCGGCTATCATGGAGCTGAGCGATGGAGGAAGGCCCCCTCGCGGTGAAGCCCCAGGGGCTGAGAGAGCAGAAATGGGAGGATTCCAGCATGAAGAAGCGGATAGCGGCCTTGATGGCAATGGTGATGCTGGTCGGGAACCTCGGCGCGGGCTTCACGGAGGACGCCGGGACGGCCGGACAGCCGATGGCGGCGGAGACCGCCCTGACGGAGACCCTGATTATCCCGGCGGAGACCGCCGAGGACGCCGGGACGCTGCCCGCGGAGACGGCTGAGAGCGGCGAGCCCACCGAGGGCGGCGAAGCCGTGCAGAGCGGCGAGTCCACCGAGGGCGGCGAAGCCGTGCAGAGCGGCGAGTCCACCGAGGGCGGCGAAACCGTGCGGAACGGAGGGTCCACCGAGGGCGGCGAAACCGTGCAGAACGGCGAGCCCACCGAGGGCGGCGAAACCGTGCAGAACGGCGAGCCCACCGAGGGCGGCGAAACCGTGCGGAACGGCGTGTCCACCGAGGGCGGCGAAGCAACGGAGAACAACGAGCCCGCCGAGGGCGGCGAAACAACCAAGAACAATGAATCCGCCGAGGGCGGCGAAACAACCAAAAACAATGAATCCGCCGAGGGTGGCGAGGCGCAGGAGAAGCCCGAGCCGGCGCAGCCGACGGCCCGGCACACGATTACCGTGGTCGCCCGGAGCAGCCTCGGCAACGTCTATGACGGCACGGAGAAGGGCATCACGGGCTTCGATACCCTGACCTTCACCGTGGACGGGGAGACCTACACCGTGAGCGGCCTGACCACGAGCGACCCCCGCAGCGTGGACGTCTGCAGCCGGGCCAACGAGATCAGCGGCACGGCGGTGGTGACCAGCGCCTCGGGCGAGAATGTGACGGACCGCTTCACGGTCAATACCCAGAACGGCCTGCTGACCGTCGTGCCGCGGGTGGTGGTGCTCACCTCCGCGGACGACACGAAGGAATACGACGGCACGCCGCTCACGCGCAATAACCCCGCGGATGTGACCGTGTCCGGCGACGGCTTCGCGGCCGGGGAGGGCGCGTCCTGGGAGATCACCGGCAGCCAGACCCTGGTGGGCGCCTCGGACAACCGCTTCACCTATACGCTCACCGGCGGCGCGAAGCCGGAAAACTACGAGATCACCGTCCGCTTCGGCAGCCTGACCGTGACGGACCGGAGCCAGAAGTACGCGCTGACCGTCGAGGCGGAGAGCGGGGCCTTCGTCTACGACGGGACGGAGCACAGCGTCAGCGGCCTGCGGGAGAGCGCCTTCACCGTGGCGGGCCAGCGCTACACCGTGGCCGGCCTGAGCGCCTCCGCCCGGCGGACCGACGCGGGCGAGACCGCCGTGGCAATCACCGGCGCGGCGCGGGTGCTGGACGCGGGCGGCCAGGACGTGACGTCCCAGTTCATCGTGACGAAAAAGAACGGCCTGCTCACCGTCGCGAAGGCGCCGCTGACCGTGACCACCGGCAGCGCAAGCAAGGCCTACGACGGCACGGCCCTGACGAAGGACGAGGCCGAGATCACGGGCCTCGTGAACGGCGAGCAGGTGTCGGCGCGGGCGACCGGCAGCCAGACCGAGGTGGGCGAGAGCCCGAACACCTGCCGGATCGCCTGGGGCGCGGTCCGCGCGGAGAACTATGAGATCACCGAGCGGCTGGGCACACTGACCGTGACCGTCAGCCAGACCGCGATCACCCTGACCGCCGCCTCGGGCGAGAAGACCTATGACGGCACCCCGCTGACCGACAGCCGGGTGACGGCGGCCGGTCTGCCCGCGGGCTTCACGGCGGACGCGGCGGCTTCCGGCTCCCAGACCGCGGCGGGCGAGAGCGCCAACACCGTGGCCGACGGCTATGTGATCCGGAACGCGCGGGGCGAGGACCGCACCGCGAGCTTCGGCAATGTGAGCCGGGTGGACGGCCTGCTGCGGGTGAACCCGGCGGAGCTGACCGTCACGACCGGCAGCGGCGCGAAGCGCTTCGACGGCGAGCCGCTGACCGTGGCGGAGGCGGCCATCGCCGGCCTCGCCGGCGGCGAGACCGCGACGGCCCGGGCCACCGGCAGCCAGACGGAGGTCGGCAGCAGCCCGAACACCGTTGAGATGGCGTGGGGCACCGCCGACCCGGCAAACTACCGCGTCACGGAGAAAACGGGCACCCTGACCGTGACGGAGAACACCAATCAGGTCACCCTGACGGCGGCGAGCGACGTGAAGGAGTACGACGGCACGCCGCTGGTGAACACGGGCGTGACCGCCGCCGGCCTGCCGGAGGGCTTCACCGTCCGGGCGTCCGCCCATCCGCGGGAGGACGTGACCGACCATCTGGAGACCTACGAGCCCAACAACTTCGTGGACGCGGACTACGCGATCCTCGACCGGGCGGGCGTGGACCGCACGGGCTGGTTCAGGAGCGTGACCCTCGTCCCCGGCACGCTGCGCATCACGCCCAAGAAGGTCTATGTGCGCACAGCCTCCGCCACCAAGAAGTACGACGGGACCCCGCTGCAGAACCCGGACGCGGAGGTCATCGGCCTGGTGGAGGGCGACATCGGCTTCGCCTTCGCCAGCGGCAGCCAGACTGAGGTGGGCGAGAGCCTGAATACCTATCTGGACGAGGACCTGATCCTGACGCCCAACTATGTGCGAGACCGGGGCCTGGACGAGCTGGGGACGCTGCGGGTGGTGGCCACCGACGTGGACGTGGCCGTGATCGCCAACAGCGAGAGCCGCGAGTACGACGGCACGCCCCTGACGAACCCCGGGATCACCCTGTGGGGCCTGCCGGAGGGCTACAGCGTGCGGGGCGCCGCCGTGGGCAGCCAGACGGACGTGGGCGTGGGCCGCAACGAGGTGGCGGACGGCTTCGTCATCCTGGACCCGAACGGCCAGGACGTCACCGGGAGCTTCGCCAACGTGAAGCGCATCCCGGGCGAGCTGCGGGTGCGGCTGGCGACCCTGACGGTCACCACCGGCAGCGCCAGCAAGGCCTACGACGGCACGGCCCTGCAGGAGACGGCCTACACCACCCTCGAGGGCCTTGCGGAGGGCGAGACCGTGACCGTGACGGCCACGGGCAGCCAGACGGACGTGGGCGAGAGCGAGAATACCTTCCGGATCGAGTGGGGCGGCGTGAACAGCGCCAACTACACGGTCGTGGAGAAGAGAGGCGTGCTGACCGTGACCCCGAACGCCTCCGGGTTTACCCTCCAGGCGGGCAGCGCGGAGCGGCCCTACGACGGCACGGCGCTGACCAGCGCGGAGGTCACCTCCGACCTGCCGGGAGCCCTCGCCATAGAGGCGGAGACCGAGGGGACGCAGACCCGGGCGGGCAGCTCCGCGAACCAGGTCAAAGCCGGCTGGCGGATCCTGGACGCGGCGGGGAACGACGTCACAAGCTACTTTACCAACGTGGGCACGGCGGAGGGCACCCTGACCGTGACCCGGGCCCCCGTGACGATCACCACCGGCTCCGCGGAGAAGCCCTACGACGGCGAGGCGCTGACCAGCCCGGAGATCACCATTGAGGGCCTCGCCGAGGGCGAGAGCGTCACGCTGGAGGCGGTGGGGAGCCAGACCCTGGTGGGCGAGAGCGAAAACGTCTACACCATCACCTGGGATCAGGCCGAGGCGGAGAACTACGAGGTGACGGACGCCCTGGGCGTCCTGAGCGTGACCAGCGAGCGCGGCACCGTCGAGCCGGCCATGACCACGCCGGAGACGGAGAAGCGCTACGGCATCGGCGACGTGATCCCCTTTGAGATCACGGTGCGGAACATCTCCGACGCGGAGGCGCTGAACCTGACCGTGAGCGGCGGGACCGCGACGGTGCTGCCGGGCGCGGGCTACACCGCCGTCGGCGCCCACGAGGCGCTCATCACCGCCATTCCGGCGGGCGGCACCGTGACGATCCGCCTCCAGCACACCGTCACCGCCGAGGATATCGCGGCGGGCCGCTATGAGAGCGCCGCCACCATCCGCACCGCCGACGGCGCGGAGTACGCCGCGGCCGCGGGGACGGACCGTCTGGCCGAGGCGGAGACCGGGCTGAATGTGACGGCCGAGGTCGCCAACGCCCACGAGGACGGCTCGGGCTTCGGCCTGGGCGAGACCATCACCTTCCGCGTCACCGTGACCAACAGCGGCAACGTGGACCTGGCGCGGGTGAGCGTCCGGGACGAGACCACCGGGCTTACGCAAACGCTGGAGACGCTGCGCGCTGGCGCGTCTGCGGTCCTCACGGCGGAGCACACCGTGACCGGCGAGGACCTCCAGGCCGGCGAGGTGGTGAGCGCCGTGACCGCTGAGGCCGACCTGGGCGGGGAGACCCTGCGGGCCGAGGCGAGCGCGACCGCGAAGGTGAGCCGGCAGCTCACCCTGACCATCCGCCGCTGGGTCGACCGGACCGTGCTGCTGGAGACCGAGCGGATCACCATGGACTACGGCACCGCCTACGACCTCCCGGTCCGGGAGCGCGAGGGCTTCGAGGCCGACCGGGAGCGGATCACGGGCACCCTGACGGAGGACGCCACGGTGGACGTGTTCTACACCAGGCGCGTCTATACCCTGACGGTCATCTACCGCTATGTGGACGGCAGCGCGGCCGCTGGAACCTACACCGAGCGCGTGGCCTACGGCAGGTCCTACAGCGTGGCCTCCCCGATGATCTCGGGCTACACCATGAACCGCCGGCACGTGCTGGGCAACATGCCCGCGTCGAACCTGACCGTCACGGTGATCTACGCGCCGGACGACCGGGTCATCGACATCGAGGAGCTGGAGACCCCGCTGGGGCTGGGCGCCCTGAGCGTCAACCTCGGCGAGGCCATCGAATAATCCCCAAACACCCTTTACTGTGAAAAAAACGAAGTATTTTCATTTATCGTGTTGAATCGTACTTCGTACTATTCATGGTTATTTCTTGGAGGCTGTTCCATGAAACGAATGCTGTGTCTGATCCTGGCGCTTACCCTGCTGACGGGCCTCTCCGCCGCTGCGGCGGAGGAGGGGGGCGCGCTGACCGTCGCCGTGACCACCCCGCTGACGGGCGCCTTCGCCACGTCGCTCTGGGGCAGCGGCACCAGCGACGTGGATGTCCGCGCGCTGCTCCACGGCTGCAATCTCGTGACCTGGGACACGGAGCGGGGCCTCTTCCTGCCGGACGAGACGGTGCTGAGTGGGCTGGCGGTGACCGAGGATCAGCAGGGCAACCGGACCTACACCATCGCGCTGCATCCGGATCTGCGCTACAGCGACGGCAGCCGGATCACGGCCCGGGACTACGCCTTCGCCTTCCTCCTCTACGCGAGCCCGGAGACGGCGAAGCTGGGCGGCAGGCCCCGCGCCCTCTCCCACATCCTCGACTGGGACGCCTACGCCGCGGGCGAGACGAAGGTCCTCCGGGGCGTGCGCCTGATCTCGGAGAGCCAGCTGGCGATCACGGTCCGGGCGGAGAGCTTGCCCTTCTTCTACGAGCTGGGTCTGCTGGACTGCGTGCCATATCCGGCGGCGGTGCTGGCCCCCGGCGTGCGGGTGAGCGACAGCGGGCACGGCGTGTCCCTGGAGGGCGGAGCGCCCTTCACGGCGGAGCTGCTTCGGGAGACCCTGCTGGACCCGGAGACGGGCTATCTCTCCCACCCCGCGGTAACCAGCGGCCCCTACCGTCTGACGGGCTGGGACGGAGTGACGGCGAAGTTTGAGATCAATCCCTATTATAAAGGCGACAGCGCAGGCCGGAAGCCGGCGATCGGACGCCTGACCTTCACCTCCATCCCCGCCGGGGAGCAGATTCGGGCGCTGACGGAGGGGAGAGTGGACCTGATCAACAAGGCCACCGGCGCGGGCGTCATCCGCGAGGGCCTGGCGCTGACCGCGGAGGGAGCTTTTTCCTCCGCGGCTTACCTGCGTTCAGGCCTCAGCTTCCTGAGCTTCGCCGCGGAGCGCCCGGCGGTGGCGGACGCGCGGACGCGGCAGGCTGTCGCGATGCTGATCGACCGGGACGCCCTGGTGGCGGACACGGTGGGTGACTACGGACAGCGGGTCGATGGATACTATGGCCTGGGCCAGTGGATGTTCCAGCTGGTCAACGGGACGCTGACGCCGCCCCTGGATCCGCCCGAGGAGGGCGCGGGGGCTCGCGCCCAGCAGGCCTACGAGCAGGCGCTGGCGGACTGGGAGGCGCTCTCCCTGGACCGCCTTCCGGCCTACGGCCGCGACCCGGATCGGGCGGCGGCGCTCCTCGCGGAGGCGGGCTGGAGTCTCAATTCCGCGGGCGGCGCTTGGCAGCCCGGGGACGGGATCCGGTACCGGCAGGGCGCGGCGGGCCTCGAGCCCTTCACGCTGCGCATCGCCTGCGCCAGGGGCAGCTCCGCGGTGGAGGCGCTGGCGCGGGACGTGGTGGAGCCGCTGCGGGCGGCCGGCGCGGATGCCTCCCTGACCCTGGCGGAGACGGCGGAGCTCCTGCCCCAGTACTATCGCACCGCGCCTTGCGGATACGACATGATCTTCCTGGCCTCCAATTTCGAGCTGGTCTACGACCCCTCCGCCGGCTTCGCGGAGGAGGAGGACGGGTCGCATATCTGGCAGACCTCCCAGCTGCGGGACGAGGAGCTGTACCGGCGGGCCGTGGCCATGCGGCGCACGGAGCCGGGGGACCTGCTGGCCTACTGCCAGGCCTGGCTGGCCTTCCAGGAGCGCTACATGGAGATCCTCCCCGCGATCCCGGTCTACGGCAACGTCTACTTCGACTTCTTTACCGAAGCGCTGCAGGACTATGAGATCGCCGCCCACGCCACCTGGCCGGAGGCGGTGGTGCGCGCCACCCTGGGCGAGCCCTGAGATTTTTACAAAAATATGACAAAACGAGAATTGACTTATCTCAGGGCTGTGATATGATAGACACATGGAGAAATCTGTGAAAGGAGAACCGCATATGAAACGCTTCCTCTCGCTCCTGTTGGTCTTCATGCTTCTGATGGCGTCCGCCGCGCTGGCGGACACGAACTGGAACTGCCCCAACTGCGGCCAGGTGGGCAACAACGATAACTACTGTCCCCACTGCGGCACGCGCAGGCCGTCCCAGGCGAGCAGCACCGATCTGGGGAATGTGCCCACGCCCATGCCCACAGAGCAGGTCCCGCTGGCGCCGGGGGAGGTTCAGATCGGGGATATCGTCACCTTCGGCAGCTACGAGCAGGACGGGGACACCCGCAACGGCGCGGAGCCGATCCGGTGGATCGTCCTGGACATCCGGGATTCCGGCCTGTTCCTGATCAGCGAGAAGGGCCTGGAGAAGGCCCAGTTCCACTCCCACAACGACAAGACGGGCTGGGCCGGATCGGACGTCCGCCGCTGGCTGAACAACACCTTCCTCGCCACGGCCTTCTCCTCCTCCCAGCAGGCGGCGATCCAGGACACCCAGGTGGACAACAGCGCGGCTCAGCACAACCCCGACGTGAACAAGGCCGGGCGCGAGGGCGAGCCCACCACGGACAAGGTTTTCCTCCTCAGCTACAAGGAGGTGCTGGACTATCTGATGGGGCAGGATCGGATCTACTGCGTGCCGACCCAGACCGCCCAGACCCACGGCGTCAACAAGAGCGACAAGACCTACTACAACGGGCAGCGGACGACCTGGTACTGGCTGCGCTCCCCGGCCTACTCCTCCAACGCGAACGTGGTGGACTGGAACGGCAAGGTCGAGACCTGCATCATGAGCCACAACCGGGGCACGGTGCGCCCGGCGCTGTGGGTAAACATCTCCGCCGTCTCCCGCTGAGGCGCGGGCGCGGCGGTCCCATGGGGATTCGCCAGTTTTAAAGCCGGACGTCCAAAAAACGCCCGGCTCCTCTTTTCCTATTTGATCAGAACCGGAACGCGCGCCCGGCGGCGATCGTCCGCCGCGCGGCAGCGTTTCGGGCTTTCAGGAGTTTGCTTCAACCATGCGAAATCTGCCACATCTCGGACAGCGCATCCTCAAGACGGGGATCGCCGTCTTTCTCTGCCTGGTGATATACCACCTGCTGGGCTACCGCGGGGACACGATGCCTACGGAGGCGGCCATCACGGCCATCATCTGCCTGCAGCCCTACATCAAGGACACCCGGACCTACGCGTACAACCGGCTGATGGGCTCGCTGATCGGCGCGGTCTGGGGCCTGATCTTCATCCTCTTCCTGATGGGGGCGTCGCGGCTGGGCGCGCGCACCTACATTCTCTACGCCCTGATGGGGGCGGGGATCATCCTGGCGGTGTACACGACGGTGGTCTTCAAGCTGCCGGACGCCTCCTCCCTGGCCGGGATCGTCTTCATCTGCGTGGTGGTGGCCTTCCCGGATATCGAGCAGCCGCTGCAGAAGGCGCTGCTGCAGCTGGCGGACGTCATGATCGGCACGCTGGTGGCCATCGGCGTGAACGTGGTTCACCTGCCCCGCAGGCGGCGGGAGAACCAGGTTTTCTTCCTGCGGACGCGGGATTTGATGCCGGAGTCGGACGAGGAGGCCAGCGGCGGGCAGATCAGCCCCACGGTGCTCTTCCAGCTCAACCGGCTGTATGAGGACGGGGCGCGGATCTGCCTGATGTCGGAGCACGCGCCGGCCTACCTGACCCTCCAGCTCAGCGCGGCCCAGCTCAACGCGGCCCAGGCCGAGATCCCGGTCGTGGTGATGGACGGCGCCGCGGTTTACGACCTGCGGGAGAGCGTGTATCTGCATGTGACGCCGATCCGCCCGGCGGACGTGGACTGGCTCCGCCAGCGCCTGGCCGGGAAGCCCTTCTTCATCTATACCATCCACCGCAAGCGCACCTGCTGCATCTACCACGAGGGCGAGATGACGAAGCTGGAGACACAGGTCTATCTGCGGATGCGGCAGACGCCCTACCGGCAGTATCTGCAGGGGGAGAGCTACGTGGGCTCCGAGACGGTGTACTTCAAGCTCATCGGCCGGGCGGAGGAGATCCGCGACCTGGTCGCCCGGCTGGAGCTGCCGCCGACCCTGCGCTCCGTGATCCGCCCGCAGCGGGGCGTGGAGGGCGCGAGCGCCCTGTACATCTACGCCGCCGAGGCGACCATGGCCAACGCCGTGCGCCTCATGACCCGGGAGGGGGAGGAGCCGGTGGACCTGATCGGCAACTGCCGCAGCGACCGGGACGCCGTGCGCCTGATGAACCGGGTCCGGAACAGCTACGAGCCCGTGACGATGCCCTGGCAGCGCTGAAAAAGAAGCTGTACAAGCGCCGGATCATGTGATAGAATCATCAGGAAGTTCGAGGGACGCGCCACGCGCTCCCATGGAGGCAGAACATGTTCAAGCATTCCGGAAAGAAAATCAAGGTGATCGCCGTCGTCCTGACGATCCTTGGCTTTGTCGTCTCGCTGCTGGGCGCGGCGGCGGTGCTGATGTACCGCGGGGAGGACGGGGTCCAGATGACGGAGACCGTGCGGATCGTGACGGCGGTTCTCACGCTCCTGCTGGGCGCGGCGGGCAGCTATGTCTGCGGTCTGCTCCTCCACAGCTGGGGCGAGGTCGTGGAGAAGACCAAGGAGAACAATTACGTGCTGTCCCGCATCGCCGCGCACTCCAAGGAGTCGGCGGCCTACCTGAGCCGCGACCGCCAGGACAAGTGAGACAGGCGGATGCGAAAAAAGCGTCCTTCGGGGCGCTTTTCTTTTCCGGCCTTTCGGAGCGCGTGAATCCGCGCTGATTCATATCTCAAATAAGCCTGCTATATTGCAAGAAACCGGCCCCTCTGTCGCTGCGGCGACATCTCCCCAGCAAGCTGGGGAGATAAAGATTAAGTGCAGTAACCAAAGAACCTCCCCAGCTTGCTGGGGAGGGGGACCGCCGCCCTCCACGGGGCGGCGGTGGAAGGGCCGGACTGGCAGATAAAGCATTTTAAGCTGAGATAAGTATCAATCCAAGCAGACGATCACAGAAAGAAGCAACCGATTTGAACAGAGATCTGACGGTGGGGAAGCCCGCGTCCGTCCTATGGAGATTCTGCCTGCCGCTGTTCGGCAGCGTCATTTTTCAGCAGCTGTACAACATCGCCGACAGCCTGGTGGCGGGGAAGTTCATCAGCGAAAACGCGCTGGCGGCCGTGGGCAACAGCTATGAGATCACCCTGATCTTCATCGCCTTCGCCTTCGGCTGCAACATGGGCTGCTCGGTGGTGGTCTCCCAGCTCTTCGGCGCGAAGGATTACCGGCAGGTGCGGACGGCGGTGTCCACCGCCATGCTGCTGACGGGCGGCGTGTGCCTGGCGCTGATGGCCGCGGGGCTGCTCTGCGGCGGAGCGCTGCTGGAGGCCCTGCGCACCCCGCCGGAGGTCTTCGCGGACTCCGCCCTGTATCTGCGCATCTACGTGCTGGGCCTGCCCTTCATGTTCTTCTACAACGTGGCCACGGGCACCTTCTCCGCCCTTGGGGACTCACGGACGCCCTTCCTCTTCCTGGCGGTCTCCTCCACGGCCAATATCGCGATGGACATCCTGTTCGTGGCGGGCTTCGGCATGGGGGTGGACGGCGTGGCCTGGGCCACCTTCCTGTGTCAGGGGGTCAGCTGCCTGCTGGCGGTGACCGCCGTCGCGCGGCGGATGCGCGCGCTGCCCGGCGAAGGGAAGGCGCCCGTCTTCTCGCGGAGGCTGCTGAAGCGGATTCTGATCATCGCGGTGCCGAGCACGCTGCAGCAGAGCTTCATCTCGGTGGGCAACCTGGTCATCCAGGGCGTGATCAACGGCTTCGGCGCCGGCGTGATGGCGGGCTACTCCGCGGCCGTGAAGCTGAACAACCTGGTCATCACGTCCTTCACGACCCTCGCCAACGGCATCTCGAACTATACGGCCCAGAACATCGGCGCGGGCAAGCGGGAGCGGGTGCGCGAGGGCCTGCGGGCTGGGCTGAAGATGGTGTGGATGCTGAGCGCGCCCTTCTTCCTGCTGTATTTCTTCGCGGGGGAGGGGCTGGTACGGATCTTCATGGATGATCCCACGCGGACTGCCCTGGACACCGGCGTGATCTTCCTGCGCATCCTCTCGCCCTTCTACTTTGTGGTGGCGGCGAAGCTGGCGGCGGACGGCGTGCTGCGGGGCGCGGGGCTGATGCGGCCCTTCATGATCGCCACCTTCACGGGCCTGATCCTGCGGGTGGCGCTGGCGATCCTGCTCTCCCGCACGGCGCTGCAGGCCACGGGCATCTGGTGCGCCTGGCCCATCGGCTGGATCATCGCCACGGCGCTGTCGCTGCTCTTCTATCGGAGAGCGTTTAACCCTGCCACAGGAAGGGCATGAAGAGGGGGAGTTGCCTCTCCCAGTCCGCCTCACAGTGACGGCCGCCGATCTGACAGTACAGCCGGGCCGCGCCGCCCTGGGCGATGATCTTGTTGGCGGTGGTGCGGTTGGACTTATACAGCCAGCTCTTCCGGTCCTCCTCCCAGGGGTTTTCGACGCCGCCGTAGCCCTCCATGGTGCCCCAGGAGAAGAAGGCGCGCGTGTCCGGGCTGAGGGCGGTCTCGTTCATGTCATGCCACAGCCGGCCGGTGACGGAGCTGAGGGAGGGCGAGATGCAGGCCGCCTTGGAGATATACCGGTTGTACCGCACGACGGCGTAGGCCGCCATCAGCCCGCCCATGCTGGAGCCGCCGATGCCCGTGCACTCCCGGAAGGGGATCGTCGGGAAGGCGGCGTCGATATAGGGCTTGAGCTCGTAAATCAGGGCCTGCATGGTCGCTTCGCCCCGGGGCTCGATGCCGCGCAGCCAGCCGTAGCCGCTGCCGTAGGGCAGATACTCCGACAGGCGCAGGTTCCCCTCGTGGGCGCACTCCATACCTACGATGATGAGCTGCTTGTCCCAGCCCGCGCAGAAGGCGTCCAGCCCCCAGGACTTGCCGTAGGTGGCGTCCTCGTCGCGGAAGAGATTGTGCCCGTCGAAGAAATACATCACCGGGAATGGGCCAGGCCCGTCCGGCACCCGGATGTGGAGCGGCCGGTGCGCCCCCAGATGGTGGAAATAAAAGTCCTGTTTGATCAGCATAGGCGGATTGTCGCTTCCTTAGTCAAATGAGTGTGATGCTGGCTGCGCCTGTTCGAGAGGCGGAAAACCATTACAGGAACGAGACCGAATAGCCGAGCTCCCGCGTCTCCCCTTTCTCCAGCCGCTGGATGTCCTTCTTCTGGTCGATCGTGCCCTGGAAGCCCTCGTCGTCTGTGCGGCCGTACCAGGGCTCGAGGCAGATGAAGGGCCCGTTGGGGTTCGCCCACACGGCCAGCATCGGGAAGCGCTCGCAGCGGAGCCGGACAAAGGGCTGTCCGTCCGGCAGGACGATGCCGACCTCCCGGACCTGTCCGTCCTCAAAAATCCAGGTGTTGGGGATATCCGCCTGATAGGGGGCGCGGCCGTCCGCCAGAGGGAGGGTTTTGATCTCCGGCAGCGCAAAGCCGGCCTGGCTGACCTGCCGGTAGCGAAGTTCGTCCGCCCCGGGGAAGCAGATGCGGCAATCCTCCTTCCGGACGCCCGCCGGGAGCAGGAAACCCGGATGGCCGCCGATGGCGAAATACATCGGACTGTCCCCGAGGTTCTCAACCGTCCAGCCGACGAAGAGCTCCCGCCCCGCCAGATGGTGGGTGACGGTCAGGCGGAAGTCGTAGGGGTAGCGCTCCCGGGTCCAGTCCGACGCGCACAGGCGGTGGGACACGGCGTCCGGCGCCTCCCCGACGCAGTCGAACGCCAGATCCCGGGCGAAGCCGTGCTGGGTTTTCATGGCGTAGGTCTGGTCGGCGATGCGGTATTTCCCGTCCACCACCTTCCCGACGAAGGGGAACAGGATGGGTGCGTGCCGGTTCCATACCGCCGGGTCGCCGGTCCAGATGCGCTCGGCCCGGGTGCGCTTGTCGAGGACGCTGATCAGCTCCGCGCCGGCGTCGGACACCGTCACGCGCAGAGATTCGTTTTCGATGACATGGGTATTCATGCTGCCTGGCCTCCCCGCCGATATGTCTGATTCAATCCCTGTGAAATCGCCTCGCGGCTGTGACCGCAAGGCTATGATAGCACATTTCGCCCCGAAATCAAAGGACCGCGCGCCCGCCTGAAACGGCGTCCCAGAGCTGCTGCGACAGAAAGAAAAAAATAGCGCTTGACAACCAGCCAGCTTTTATGATAATATACTACTGTTCGGAGCGGATAAGCCGCCTCGAAGACGGTCGCATGGCTCAGTTGGTAGAACCCACTGGTCAAGTTATCAAACTTCCGGTTCATGAGTATCTCAAGTGACCG
>CAMVAJ010000029.1 GCA_947165425.1 uncultured Clostridia bacterium | reverse complement strand
TCCTCCCCTCCTGTCATTGCTGACAGCAGCTTGCGGTTCGCTACACTTGGCGGTAAATACCCGTGGCGGGACTTTCACCCGCAAGAATTGTGCCATGCCCGGCACACGCTGAAAAGCCCCTCCCCGGCAGACCGGGGAGGGGCTTCGTTGAAAGAACCAATCTTACGGATCACGCCTTTGTTTTGCGCTTCGCTTATGCCTTTTTCATCCGTCTGCGCACCAGTGCGATGATCAGCACCGCCACGGCCACAATGGCCAGATAGGGCAGCGCCGCCACCAGGAAGAGCGCCATACTCGAGAGGAAGTGGACAAAACTGCCAAAGCCGGCGGAGAGCGCGCCGGTCAGCCGCTCGCCGAAGGTCCGCTCCGGGTCGGTCACCACTTCCTCCGGCCGCTCCTCCTGGAGATTGATGGAGACGGTCGAGTAGGCCACCTTCCGGTCCGTGCTGTTCAGCTTCCCCTGCAGGGAGTCGATGGTGTACTGGGTCTGGGCGATCTGGGATTCCAGCTCCAGCAGATCGCTCAGATCCGCCGCGTCCGTGACCAGCGCCTTCAGCCGGGCCATCAGCGCCTGCTGTGTCTCCAGCCGCGTCTTGACGTCATAGTAGCTCTCGGTCATGTCCTGGACGCTCTCGTCGCGGTAGGTGATCCGGCCGATACCGGACGCCTGGGCGAGGAAGCTGTCCAGCGCCCCGGACGGAATCCGCAGCGTCAGGTTTGCGGTGTGCAGCCCGTTGTAATTCTCGCTCATGGAGGACCAGGAGACCCAGCCGCCGGCGGCCTTGCAGGCCTCCTCGATCAGCCGGTAGCTCTCGTCGAAGGCCTTGCTGGTGATGTTCAGCGAGACATTCCGGACAATCTTGGCCTCCTTCTCCCCCTCATTCTCGGGGATCTCAGCGCCGTTCTCGCCCCCCGCTGCCATCGTCTGCATGCCGGAGAAGCCGTACACTCCCGCGTCGGCGCTCTCCGACACGGCGTACTCCGCCTCCTCCATCACGTCCTCATTGGCGTCATACATGGCATAGCTGACGGCCGCCTGGGGCGCCGCCACCTTGGCGGCGGGATTGCGGGCATAGCCCGCGCTGCTCGTTTTCGCCGTGCCCGCGGCGGGCGGATTCAGTTCGTCCTGGGTCAAAATCGTGCCGCCGATGACAAAGACCAGCGCCGCGACCGCGGCTATCGCGCGCGGCCAGATCCGCTTCCGCGCGGAGCTCTCTCTCTCTGTTTGATTCATGCGCATGGGGCGCTCCTTTCTGATCGCGTCAGCCCATTTCGCATGGAGCTCCTCCGGCATCGGGGGAACCTCCTCGCCAAGGCTGACAAGGTCGTCCTGGAGGCTTTCCATCTTCGCTCTCAGCGCGGCGCAGTCGGCGCAGGAGGCCTCATGCTCCGCCATCTGTGCGCGCTCGGTGTCGGTCAGGCTGCCGTCCAGGAGTTTCTCCAGGAGGACTTGGTAGACTTCGCACTTCATGCTTTTCGTCCTCCTTTCACCCGTTTAGACGGCGCTTGCGCCGGATTGTTCCCATCTTCTGTTTCCAGGATCTCGATCAGCCGGCTTCTCGCCCGCGCAATGCGGCTCTTGACCGTGCCGGAGGGCAGCTGCATGAGCTCCGCGATCGCTTCATATTTCATGCCCTCCTGGGCAAAGAGGATCAGCGGGACGCGCTGCTCCTCCGGCAGGCTTTCCAGCGCCTGCCGGAGCCGGCCGCGCCGATCTCGCCGCTCCAGCTCGCGCTCGGGATCCGCCTCCCCTGCCGCCGGTTCAAAGCCCTGCTCGGCCATCTCCTCGATGGAGGCCGGCGCCGGTCTTCTCGATCTCATCCGCAGCTGATCCGTGCAGTAGTTGACCGCGATCCGATACAGCCAGGATTTGACCGCCGCCTCCCCCCGGAAGCCTTCGATCTGCCGCCAGGCCCGGAGCATGGTCTCCTGCACCGCGTCCTCCGCGTCCTGTCTGTTCCCCAGCAGGCGGTAGCAGAGCCGCCACAGCGCCTGCTCATGGGGCGTCACAAGCGCGATGAAGCCCTCGCTTGTCATCGCCGCCGGTCTCTCTTTTTTGAATAGGCTCAATCGAATCACCTCGGTTTCCGAATGAAGCTTCGTATTCGCTCCTTGAAAGCGAAAAGACGGAGAGGTCCTCCGCCTTTTGCGCTTTTGGGGAACGCGGAAACGCCGCTTTTATTTCTGACTCGCGTTGTCCTTGTCGTAGTAGCCCGTGCTGTAGTGATGGTAATAGTAGCCCTTGTTGTAGTACTTCTTGGAGGAGATGGTGTCGAATTTCACCTTGTTGATGATGACGCCGAGAATCGGCTTTCCGCTCTGCTCCATCTGCCATTTGCAGGACTGCAGATCACGCAGATGGGTCTTGTTGTACTCCACCACGAAGATCGTGCCGTCGCAGTGTGCCGCCATCTCGGCTGCGTCGATGACCATGCCGATGGGCGGAGCGTCCACCAGCACCACGTCGAAATTGTTCGCCAGGTCGTCCAGCATCTGGTTGAAGTACTCCGAGTCGATCAGCGACATGGGGTTGGAGACGTCCCGGCCCGCGGGAATGATGCACGCGCCGTGGAGGTTCGTCTCGTAGAGGCAGTCCCCCAGCGCGCACTGTCCGACCAGGAAGTGCGCCAGGCCGAACATCTCCCCCTCCGTCTCGATGTGGTGACGCTTGACCAGGAAGGAGCGGCGCATGTCCGCGTCCACCAGCACCACACGCTTGCCGCGGCGAGCCAGGTTCTGCATGATCTGCATGACCATGTAGCTCTTGCCCTCGGACATGGTGTTGCTGGTGAAAATGATCTTCTTCAGGTTGCGGCCCGCGAAGGTCAGGTTCGTGCAGACCGTGTTCAGCGCCTCGGTGCCCGCATAGTCGAGCGGATCGAGCTTATTGACGATTGCCTGTCTCATTTCCGGCTCCTCCTTCCGCTGCGCTTGCTCTCGCCGCGCTCGCGCTCCTCGTCCTCGTTTCCGGGCGCCGCCGGCATCATGCCCAACACGGAGAGGCCCAGACGCTTCTCGATGGCGTCGGCGGAGCGGACGCGGTCATCCACGATAAACTGAATCACGACGATGGCGGCAGCCAGCACAAAGCCCAGGATGAAACCGATGGCGATGTTGCGCACCTTGTTGGGGCTGGAGGGCCGGATCGGGATCCGCGCCTCCTCGAAGACCGTCGGCATCTCCGTGCCCATCTTGGCGGCGATGAACTCGCGCGCCACCTCCGCGTAGGTCTGCGCCATCTTCTGCGCTTCCTCCGCGCTGGGCGAGCTCGCGGTGATATAGAGGATACGGGTCGCGTTCTTGTTCTGCACGGAGACCATGTTCTGAATCTGGCTGTAGGTGTAGTTCAGATTCAGCCGCTCGATGACCATCTCGTGCACATGCCAGTTGGAAAAGACCTCCATATAGTCTGAAGCCAGATTGGAGCCGATCTGCAGGTCGGACAGATTGACCACCGAATCCTTGGTGTTCAGAATATAGAGCTTGCTGGTCGACGTGTAGGTCGGCGTCACAAAGCGATAGGTATACACCCCGGCGATCAGCGCGCCGACCAGGGCGGCAATAATCAGATAGCGGGCTTTCTCCAAGAGACGGTAGAGCAGTTCGACCAGATCGATCTCCAGCTCCGCACTGTCCTGTACTTCCGGCTGTAGACGTTCGTCCTTTGCCATGTTTTTCTCCGCAACCCCTTCCAACAGTTGTGTTCATTCGCGCAGCAAAAACAACTGCGACACATGGAGTATACCATATCAAAAACGACACTGTCAATGAAGAAAAATGTAAAAAAGATTCCGCAATGCCAAGGCCGTGAAAAACGGTCGCGAAAAACGGGCCGGACGGCGGACAAATCCGCAAAAAAGCGGCGATCCGCCTTGACAATCCGAGGCCGGTTGGATTATCATACAAGCCGGACCGCAGCGCGGTCTGACAGTCAAAGCAAGACAGCGATCGAACGGGAGGATATGACGATGGCGCAGTTGACCATGGACAAGCTCAAGGCGCTCTGCCAGAACAGAGGCTTCATTTTTGCGGGCAGCGAGATTTACGGCGGCCTGGCCAATACCTGGGATTACGGCCCGCTGGGCGTGGAGCTCAAGAACAACGTCAAAAAGGCCTGGTGGCAGAAGTTCGTCCAGGAGAGCAAATACAATACCGGTCTGGACTGCGCGATTCTGATGAACCGGGAGGTCTGGGTGGCCTCCGGCCACGTCGGCGGCTTCAACGATCCGCTGATGGACTGCCGCGCCTGCAAGGCCCGCTTCCGCGCCGATAAGCTGATCGAGGATTTCACCCACGGCGAGGAGACCGGCGACGGCTGGACCAACGACGAGCTGGAGCAGTTCATCGCAACCCACGACATCAAGTGCCCGGTCTGCGGCAAAAAGGACTTCACCGGCATCCGCCAGTTCAACCTGATGTTCAAGACCTACGCCGGCGTCACCGAGGACGCGGCGAACGAGATCTATCTGCGGCCCGAGACCGCCCAGGGCATCTTCGTCAACTTCCTCAACGTCATGCGCACCACCCGCAAGAAGCTCCCCGCCGGCATCGCGCAGATCGGCAAGAGCTTCCGCAACGAGATCACCCCCGGCAACTTCATTTTCCGCGTGCGCGAGTTCGAGCAGATGGAGCTGGAATTCTTCTGCAAGCCGGGCGAGGATCTGCAGTGGTTCGACTACTGGCGCTCCTTCTGCCGCGACTGGCTGCTGAGCCTGGGCATCAAGGAGGAGAGCCTCCGTCTGCGGGATCACGAGCCGGAGAAGCTGGCCTTCTACAGCAAGGCCACGACGGACTTTGAGTTCCTCTTCCCCTTCGGGTGGGGCGAATTGTGGGGCGTCGCGGACCGCACGGACTACGACCTCAAGCAGCACCAGAATCACTCCGGCAAGTCCATGGAGTACCTCGACCCGGTGACCGGGGAGCGCTTTATCCCCTACTGCATCGAGCCTTCCCTCGGCGTGGACCGGATGCTGCTGGCCTTCCTCTGCAACGCCTACGAGGAGGAGGAGCTCGAGGGCGGTGACGTCCGCACCGTGCTTCACCTGCACCCGGCGCTGGCGCCCTACAAGGCCGCCGTTCTCCCGCTGCAGAAGAACAAGCTCGGCGCGCTGGCCGGCGAGATCCACGCGGAGCTGTGCAAATACTTCCCCGTGGAGTACGACGAGACCGGCTCCATCGGCAAGCGCTACCGCCGCCAGGACGAGATCGGCACGCCCTTCGCCATCTGCGTGGACTTCGACACGGAGGCCACCGGCACCGTGACCGTCCGCGACCGCGACACCATGCAGCAGGAGCGCGTCGCCGTCAAGGATCTGCGGAGCTGGATCGAGCAGCGCCTCGCGTTCTGATCCGATTCCCCTGCATCATCACGGCTGGAGCGTCCGCCGACGGGCGCTACCAGCCGTTTCTGTTATATGCGCTTCGCCCTCAGCCGGGGCGTTGGTGAATTTTCTGTAACTTTTCCCGCGGCTCCGTTGCGCGCCGCCCGCGCGCATGATATGATCAAGCTGTCGTTGTGGATACCACAACCGTGAAAGGAACTGATCGTGATATGAAACGCCTATTCGCTTCCATCATGGCCGTCCTGATGCTGACCGTCTTCGCCTGCGCCGCCTTTGCCGAGGACGCCGCCGAGGATCCGGTCCTCGCCCAGGTCGGCGGAGAGGCCATCACGCTCTCCCAGGCGCAGACCATCTATGACGAGATCTTCGCCTATTACCGCGACAATGACACCGGTTACGATCTCGAGGACGAGGGCTTCCTCGCCGATATCCGCGAGAACGCCATGGCGCAGCTGCTCGAGGAGCGCTTCATCTTCCAGACCGCGAAGGCCAACGGCCTCGATCAGATCTCCGAGGAGGACGAGGCGCAGCTGGTTGAGGACAACAACCTGATGTGGGAGAGCGCCATCGCTGACTATATCAGCTACTATGCCGGCGACGAGGAGATGGACGAGGACGAGATGGCGGCCATGCGCATCAACGCCGTCGCCTATTTCGGCGCGCAGGGCTACACCGTGGAGGGCACGCTGAAGTCCAGCCGCGACAACCTCGTTTTCACCCGGCTTCTCAATCAGCTGACCGGCGACTTCTCCATCTCCGACGACGACATCGCCCAGACCTATCAGACCGCCGCCCAGGAGGAGATCGACCAGAACGGGGACAGCGTGCTGATGTACGAGTATATGACCTACTACCTCGGCCAGAATCTCCACTATCGTCCCGAGGGGTACCGCGGCGTGCTGCACATTCTGCTGCAGCCGGATCAGGAGGTTTTCTCCAACTACACCGCCCTGGCGGCCAAGCTGGAGGAGCAGAATGAGGCCGCCGCCTCCACCGGAACGGACGAGGCGGATCCCGAGGCGGAGGAGACCGCCGAGCCCGATGTAACCGCCGAGCCTGAGGAGCCCGTGACCGCGGAGCAGGTCGAGGAGGCCCGCCTGGCCGTCATCGCCTCTGTGCAGAGCACACTGGACGAGATTCAGAGCGAGCTCTCGAACGGCACCCCCTTTCTCGATCTCGTGGACAAATTTGGCACGGATCCCGGCATGACGGACGCGGCCCAGCGTGAGAATGGCTATCCGATCCACCCCGAGAGCATCGCCTTTGACCCGGCCTTTATCCAGGGCGCCATGAGCATCGCCGAGATCGGCGGTGTGTCCGAGCCTGTGGTCGGAAGCTCCGGCGTCCACGTGATCTACTATCTGAAGGATCTGCCCGGCGGCATTCTCCCCCTGGATGAGGAGACCCGCGACGAGATCTACACCTCGATTCTCAACGATGTGCAGACCGAGCGCTATCAGAAGGCCTTCCTCCAGTGGCTCGATGAGACCGAGATCACCTTCACCGAGGAGGGCGAGGCCTGGAACCCCATCGAGTTCCTGCGGGAGAGCCTCACCCCCGCTGAGGAAGCGGCCGAGCCGACCGCGGAGCCCTAACACATGGCCGTATTCAGGGAGCGGTTTTGCCGTTCCCTGATACGTGTTTTCACAAAAGTCCCTATACGCCTTTTGCGTCATGCGAGCCTCAACGGATGACTGTCACGGAGGTGACACCATGTACGATCTGATCATCGTCGGCGGCGGCCCCGCTGCCCTCTCCTGCGGCATGACCGCCCGCAAGCGCAACCTGCGCTGCCTGGTGGTGGCGGCGGACGCGCAGACCGGCTGGCTCTATAAAGCCGAGCGGCTCGACAACTATCCCGGCATGCCGAAGGTATCCGGCAAGGAGCTCCTCCGCGTATTCCGCGCGCAGGCCCAGGAGCTGGGCGTGGAGTTCATGGGCGGCGTCGCCCGCCAGATCCAGCCCATGGGCGACAGCTATATGGTACTGGTCGGCAACGACGTGCTGGAGGCCCGCGCGGTCGTGCTCGCGATGGGCGCGGCCCGGCCAAAGCTCCTGCCCGGCGAGGAGGAGCTGCTCGGGCGTGGGGTCAGCTGGTGCGGCACCTGCGACGGCATGTTCTACCGCGGCAAGCGCGTCGCGGTTCTCTCCGCCTGGCACGGTGGTGTCGAGGAGGCGCTTTTCCTGGCCAGTCTCGCCTCCCATGTCGACTATTACACCATGGCGCCCCACACCCCGCCGGCGGACGAGCGCATCGAGCTGCGCGGCGAGAAGCCCCTCCGGCTCGAGGCGGCCGAGGGCCGTCAGATCGCGGTTGTGACGGACGGAACCACCTCCGACTATGATGGCGTGTTCGTCTTCCGCCCCGCCGTCGCGCCGGACCGCATGCTGCCCGGGCTGAAGCTGGACGGCTCCTTTGTCGAGGTGGACCGCGCCATGCGCACCAGCCTCCCCCGGGTCTACGCCTGCGGCGACTGCGCCGGCCAGCCCCTGCAGGTGGCCAAGGCCGTCGGAGAAGGCAATATCGCCGCCATCTCCTGCGCGGAGGATCTCGCCCATGCGTAAGCTTTTCGCCGCGCTGGCGGCGCTGCTCATGCTGCTGTCCGGAGCCGTCTCGCTGGCGGAGCCGCTCGCCCTGTCCGACGACCTGGCGGGGACCTACTGCTGGCCGGAGGGCAGCAGCGAGGATACGGCGGTCTTCCTCTACCGGTACTGCTTCCCGCAGGTTCAGGGGGACGGCAGCACCGAGGAGAATATCAACGCGTTTTACCAGTATCAGCTGAGCGACGAGTGCGAATTCCGGGTGGCCATGGCCGGCAACGCCGTCCAGCACCCGGAGCTGGACGCCTATATGGACATCCGCTACTCCGTCACCGTCAACGACGACCGCTACTTCGGCGTACTGCTGCGCCGCGAGACCGTCGCGGACGGGGAGCGCCTGGTCATCTACAGCTCCCAGGTCTTTGGCCGCGCCAGCGACAAGCCCGGCGACGTGCTGACCCTGGCCTATATCCTCGGCGTGCTGGCCGAGGACTCGGACGACAGCTGGCTGCAGAACCGGCAGACCAACTGGGCCAGCGAGTGCGTGCGCGAGCTGGTCTGGGAGCAGGCGCAGCGAAAGGCCTCAACAGACCCGAAGTATGCGGCGCTCACCCGGGAGGATCTGAACAACGATTTCTACCCGGAGGAGGATTT
This sequence comes from uncultured Clostridia bacterium, assembly GCA_947165425.1. Taxonomy (GTDB): domain Bacteria; phylum Bacillota; class Clostridia; order Christensenellales; family Aristaeellaceae; genus RUG11272. The sequence goes on along the minus strand of CAMVAJ010000029.1, from coordinate 17,852 downwards.
CTACTACGACGGCGAGCTGGACGCCCTGGTCTTTTTCCTCCAGCCCTATATGAGCGGAGACGAGGCCTCGGACGAGCTCCTGGTCTTCCCCCTGACGGTGGAGGAAATCCTCGACGAGCTGTAAGCCGCCTGCGCCAAAGTGTTTTCGGATAGCTGCGGCCCGGTGTCTGGATCCCATTATCAGCGATTGGAGCGGAATTTGTGACAGAGACAGCGCCCATCTGCCTGGCAGACGAGACCCTGGAGGATCTGCAGATCGGCGGATATCGAATTCTACAGAAAAAGCACGGCTTCCGTTTTGGAATGGACGCCGTGCTTTTGGCGGATTTTGCGCGAATTGCTCCGGACGCAGCCTACGCGGACTTTGGAACCGGCACCGGCATACTGCCCCTCCTGCTGACCGCCCGCGGCAAGGGCGGCCGCTGCGAGGCCTTTGAAATCCAGCCCGCCTGGGCCGACATGGCGCAGCGAACCATGGAGATGAACGGCCTCTCCGAGCGTGTTCACATCCACTGCGCGGATGTCCGCGGCGCGCCCGCCGCGCTGAACGGCTCGCTGGTGGACGCGGTCATCTGCAACCCGCCCTACGGCATGCCGGGCAAAACCATGCTTCCGCCCGAGAAATCCCTGGAGATGGCCCGCCACCAGGACGCGGACGGGCTCCTGCCCTGGCTCAAGAGCGCGCATCGGATTCTCCGGGGCAAGGGACGGCTCAGCGTCATCTTTCCGGCTCCCAGAATCTACGAACTGATGCGGCTGATGGACGAGGCCCGCCTCACGCCCAAGCGCCTCCGCCTGGTCTTCCCCTCGCTGACCAAGCCGGCGAACCTGGCGCTGATCGAGGCGGTCAAGGACGCGAAGCCTCTGGTGGAGCATGAGCCGCCCCTGATCATCTACGACGAGGCCGGGCAGCTGACCCGGGAGATGCGCAGGATCTATCACATGGAGGAAAACCCATGAATCCACAGCGTACCGCCGTGATCGGCGGAGGCGCGGCCGGACTGACCGCCGCCATCACCGCCGCCGAGCAGGGCGACAGCGTCATCCTCTACGAGCGCATGGACCGGATCGGCAAAAAGCTCCTCGCCACCGGCAACGGGCGCTGCAATCTGCTCAACACAACACCGAGGCCCTACTTCGGGCAGGGCGATTTCGCCCGCCGCGTGTTCTTTCTGATGGGCCCCGACAAGCAGATCACCTTCTGGCACCGGCACGGCCTCCGCGTCTGGGAGGAGGAGGACGGTCGGGTCTACCCCGCCACCTTTCAGGCCGCGACGGTCCTGGACGTCCTCCGGTTCCATCTGGAACGGCTGCGGGTCGAGGTGCTGACCGGCGCCGCGGCCGACGGGCTGAGGCGTTCCGACCAGGGCTGGCATCTCTCGCTGGCCGGCCAGGGCGAGCAGGGCCCCTTCGACCGGGTCATCGTCACCGGCGGCGGCAAAGCGCAGCCCAAGCTGGGCAGCGACGGCAGCGCCTACGGCCTGCTGCTGGCCCAGGGGCATCGGCTGCGCACGCCAAAGCCGGCCCTGACCGCCCTGGAGACCGATCGCCAGGCCATACGCGGCCTGAGCGGCCTGCGGGTGAAGGCCAACGTCACGCTGATGCATGGGACCCGCCGCGGGGCCAAAGCCGACGGCGAGGTGCTGTTTACCGACTACGGCCTCAGCGGGATCTGTGTCATGGACTGCGCCAGGGACGCCCTGCCGGGCAACACGCTGACGCTCAACCTCAGCGCCCCGCTCGGGTACCATGCCCGATCCGAGGTGCTGGGCGAGCTGCAGCGCCGGCGCAACATCTGGCGGGGCGAGCCCGCCTCCCGCATCCTCTGCGGGCTGGTCGCCCCCCGGCTGGGGGAACGCCTGGCGGAGACGGCGGGCGTCCCGCTCGGCGGCAGGCGCGCCGAGCAGCTCTCGAAGGACGAGCTGGATGCGCTGTGCGGCGCGCTCCAGTCCTGGCCGCTGCAGATCACCGGAAAGCGCGGCTTCGATCAGGCCCAGGTCACCGCCGGGGGCATCGACACTGACGACTTCAGCCCGATCACCCTGGAATCCACCCTCGCGCCCGGCCTGCACGCGGCCGGCGAGGTGCTGAACGTGGACGGCCCCTGCGGCGGATATAATCTGATGTTTGCCTTCGGCAGCGGCATGCTCGCCGGTCTCAACGGCAGACAGGCATTGGGGAGGAACCAAACAAGTGGAAAATGAGGAAAAGCAGGTCACCGAACGCATCGCGGCTCAGCTGGCGAAGGAGCTGAACATTCAGGTCTGGCAGGTGGAGGCCGTGATCGCCCTGCTCGACGAGGGGGCCACCATCCCCTTCATCGCGCGCTACCGCAAGGAGAAGCACGGCCAGCTGGACGATACCAAGCTCCGCAACCTGGCCGAGGGTCTGACGCGCCTGCGGAACCTGCAGCAGCGCCGGCAGGAGATCTCCGACAGTCTGAAGAAGCTGGAGAAATGGACGGAGGAGCTGCAGGCCCAGCTGGACCGCGCCGAAACGCTCTCCGCCCTGGAGGATATCTACCGCCCCTACCGCCCCAAGCGGCGGACCCGGGCCACCGTGGCGAAGGAGAAGGGCCTCGAGCCGCTGGCGGACGCCCTGCTGCTGCAGCTCCCCCGGATGAAGCCGCCCGAGGAGCTGGCCGCCGACTATCTGAGCGAGGAGAAGGGCGTCGCCACTGTTCAGGAGGCCCTCCAGGGCGCGATGGACATCATCGCGGAGCGGGTCAGCGACGACGCGGCCGTCCGCGACCGGCTGAAGCGCCTCTACCGCGTCAGCTGCGAGCTCCACACGCTCCCAGCGCAGGAGGGGGACAGCGTCTACAGCATGTACTATGACCGGCGCGAGCCCATGCGCCAAATGCCCTCCCACCGCATCCTCGCCATGAACCGGGGCGAGAAGGAGGGCTGGCTCAAGGTGGAGATGGAGGTCGACACCCAGCGAGCCCTGAACGCCGCCAAGGAGGGCTGGGTCATCCAGACCGGCGCGGCCAGCTCCCAGCTGGTCTCCGAGGCCTGCGAGGACGCCTACCAGCGCCTGATCGCCCCCTCGATCTACAACGAGCTCCGGGGCGAGATGACAGACCGGGCGCAGGAGGCCGCGATCCGCGTCTTCGCCATGAATCTCCGGCCGCTGCTGATGCAGCCCCCCGTCCGCAGGCGGGTGGTGCTCGGGATGGATCCCGGCATCGCCCACGGCTGCAAGCTGGCGGTGGTGGACGCCACCGGCCGCGTGCTCGACACCGGCGTGATCTATATCCTCCCCCACCAGCGGCGGCTGGACGAGGCCAAGGCCACCGTGAAGCGCATGATCACCCGCCACGGGGTCAGCGCCGTCGCCATCGGCAACGGGACCGCCAGCCGGGAGACGGAGCAGTTCTTCGTTGAGGTAATGAAGGAGCTGGGCCTGGGCGACGGGCTCAAATACATGATCGTCTCCGAGGCGGGGGCCTCCGTCTACTCGGCCTCCAAGCTCGCGGCGGAGGAGTTCCCGCAGTACGACGTCAACCTGCGCTCCGCGGTCTCCATCGCGCGCCGCCTGCAGGATCCGCTGGCCGAGCTCGTCAAAATCGACCCGAAGGCCATCGGCGTCGGCCAGTACCAGCACGACCTGAAGGAGGCAGAGCTGGACAGCGCCCTCTCCGGCGTGGTGGAGGACTGCGTCAACGCGGTCGGCGTGGATGTCAATACCGCCAGCTGGTCGCTGCTGAGCCATGTGGCGGGCATCAACGCCTCGGTGGCCAAAAACATCGTCGCCTACCGCGAGGAGAACGGCCCTTACGCCTCCCGCGCCGCGCTGAAGAAGGTTCCGCGCCTCGGGCCCAAGGCCTTTGAGCAGGCCGCAGGCTTCCTCCGGATCCCCAACGGCAAGAATCCCCTGGAGAACACCGGCGTCCACCCGGAGAGCTACGACGCCGCCAAGGCGCTGCTGACCCGCATGGGGCTGCAGGCCAAGGACGCCCCGGGCAGGCTCAAGGATCTGGCGGAGGCGGTGGGCTACGCCGCCCTCGCCCGGGAGCTGAGCATCGGCGAGCCGACGCTGCGCGACATGGTGTCGGAGCTCAACAAGCCGGGCCGCGACCCGCGCGACGAGCTGCCGCCGCCTCTGCTGCGGGCGGACGTGCTGGAGATGAAGGATCTGAAGAAGGGCATGGAGCTGCGCGGCACGGTGCGGAACGTCACCGACTTCGGCGCCTTCGTCGATATCGGCGTCCACCGCGACGGCCTGGTCCATATCAGCCAGATGACGCGGCGCGTCAGCCACCCGAGCGAGCTGCTGCGCGTGGGCGACGTGGTCACGGTCTGGGTCGCGGGCGTGGACACGGCGAAAAACCGCATCGGCCTCACGATGCGCAAGCCCCAGTAAGGAGGATGCTGATGGCACTGAAAGAAAAGGCGCTCAAGCGCCTGACGGAAAAGCTGACGGCCGCGGGCGTGGATTTCACCCTCGGCGCGAGCTGGCTGCTGTGCCAGCACGGGATTCTGGACGTCTATCACGATTTCGACGTGGTGGTCCCGGCGGAGCAGGCGGAGCAGGCGGACAAGGTGCTCTCGCGCCTCGGCATGCGCTCCGAGGCGGAGACGCGGGACGGCTGCTTCCACGCCTCCTACCATTTCGACGGCGCGGATGTGGATCTGTGCGGTGGTCTCTTCTTTGCAGAATATGGTCTCCGCGCGGTCCTGAATCGGGAGAGTGCCGCTGAAAAACGGTCTGTTTTGGGGGCCGAGGTGCCGCTGGGCCACCTGGAGGACTGGCTGGTCTGGTATGCCCTGATGGGCCGGGAAAGCCGCTTTGAGGCGATTCTCGCCCATCTTCAAGCACAGCCCAATGTCCGGCGCGAGCGTTTCAGCGCCTGTGTGGACGGGCCGCTGCCGGAGGCGCTCCGCGCCCGGCTCGCAGGTTTCAACGTGTAAACTGATCTGTTTTCAGACAAAAGGAGAGAGGAACCATGTCCCGACTGGGTGATCTGATCCGCACCGAGCGGATCCGGCAGAAGCTCACGCCCAAGCAGGTCGCCAAAAAATGCGGCGTCAGCGAGAGCTATATCATGGCCGTCGAGGCCGGCACCCGCATCATCAACGACGAGCAGGCGCGCCGGATTCTCCGGACCATCGGCCTGAAGCAGCAGACCGAGGCGGACTTCAGCCTCGACGATATCGCCGCGACGGTGGACCTGACCCAGGTCCAGCCCGCGATGGCGCAGGCGGTCGCCAAGCCCAAGCCCGCGCTCCAGCGGAATCCCAACGGGGAGGACGAGAAGGCGGAGGCCGAGCGCGTCGCGGGCTCCGTCTGGCTGGACGCCCTGCAGAGCGTGCTCAAGAACGTGCCGGTCATGAACGCGATCATGCAGCCCATCGACCACCGTCTGCTGCCCGTGATCAACGGGCGCATCGAGGGCGCCGCCCCGGACAAGGTCTTCTATTTCAAGGTGCCGGACGACAGCATGCGGGGCTTCCGCATCCACTCCCAGGATCTGGCCCTCGTGGTCCCGGCCCACAGCCCCATCGACGGGGCGGTGATGCTGGTGGAGTACAACGGCCACCGCAACCTGCGCAAGCTCAAGCGGATGGACGATTTCACCGTTCTCCTCCAGCACTATGACCGGGAGTATGAGTCCGAGCAGGTGCAGCTCAACGAGCTGACCTGCCTCGGCCGCGCCGTCCGCGTCGAGTTCGAGCCCTGATGGACCGTAAGCAAAGGGGACACGGCTTTCTGCACCGTGTCCCTTTTTTCGTTGCGGGCGATCAGGCCTCGCCGTCCTCCGCGCCGTCCAGATTCATCAGCTCGTCGAGACCTTCCTCCATATACTTGTTGAAGATCTCAAACAGGCGGTCCAGCAGGGCGTCGTCCGTCACCGGCTCGTAGCACTCCTCGTTGTTCTCGTCGAGCACGACCTCCATGATGACGATCTCCTGCTCCTCCTCGTCGTCATCCGCGGTCTCCTTCTCCTCGTCCTCGGTCAGCGCCAGCACAAGATAGGTGCTCTCGCCGTCCTCGATCACATCGGCCAGCTCGAAGTCCTGCTCGTTGCCCTCCTCGTCGGTCAGCGTGATGACCATCGGCTCCATGGAATCCATCTGTTCAGACATGTTGTTTGCTCCTTTCGTTTGTCTCACTTGTGCGTTGATTTGCTTTGCGTATTGGTTTCAGGCATTCTCCCGCTGCGCGACGATCCGCCAGCGGAGGATTCCCTCCTCGATCTCCGCGAGGCCCGCGAAGGCCTCGCCGCAATAGACCCGGAGGATGCCCGCGGACCGCTGCGCGTCCTCCAGCGGGATGCCGTCCATGGGGATCTTGCTGCCGTGCTCCGCCATGCTCCACAAGCGCCTTGGCAGCGCGAGCGGCGTGTAATGGCGCAGCGGATAGTCCATCGGCAGCAGGCGCTCCGCCAGCTGCCCCCGCCCGGCGTCCTGCTCGGCCTCCTGCAGCGTGATGGCCGTGCTCAGGTCGAAGGCGCCGCTCTGGGCGCGGAGCAGGAAGCGCATGTGCGCCGGGCAGCCGCAGGCGCGGCCGATATCCTCGCACAGCGAGCGGATATAGGTGCCCCGCCCGCACCGGACGGTGAGCATCACGCCGTGCCCCGGCGTCTCCTGTCCGAGGGTGATTTCCTCGATGCGGATCTGCCGCAGGGGCGCCTGCGCCTCCACCCCCGCCCGGGCCAGCTTGTAGAGCGGCTTGCCGTGCTGCTTCACGGCGCTGTAAATTCCCGGGCGCTGACAGATCTCTCCGACAAACTGCGCCGCCGCCCGCTGGATCTCCTCCCGCGTGGGATAGTTATCCCCGGAGGCCGTGACCGTGCCCTGGGCGTCCTGCGTGTCCGTCTCCGCCCCGAAGGCGCACTCCGCGATGTAGCACTTCTCCTTGTCCGAGAGATAGTCGAACAGCCGCGTCGCCTGGCCAAGCATGATCGGAAGCACGCCCGCGGCCTCGGGGTCCAGGGTTCCCGCGTGTCCGATCCTCTTCTCGCCCGTCAGGCGTTTGACCGTGGCCACGACCGCCGCGCTGGACATGCCGGGCGGCTTCAGGATATTGAGAAAACCGTTCATCATCTGTCTCGCTGCTATGCGCTCCCGCCTCTCTTACTCCGCCGCCGTCAGCACGCAGACGCCGTAGGCGGGGAGACAGATCTCCTTCTCTGCGACGGTATCGGTCAGCAAGTCGCGCATCCGGCCCGGAAGGGCGACGATCCGCCGCTCCGGCGCGTAGTTCTGCAGGAAGACCGCGCCGCCGCGCTCCTGGGCCACCACTCCGTCCGGCAGCTCCGTCGGGAGCGCCCGCGGGATCTTCAGCGCCCGGATCAGCTCGCCGTACCACGCGGCCAGCATCCCATCCTCCGTCCGCGCCGCGAGATACCACGCCTCGCCCGCGCCGAAGTGGTTCCGCGTCAGGCAGGGCGTCCCCGCGTAGAAGTCCTCGCCGTAGGTGCCGACGACCTCGGCCGTGTCCGCCCGGATCAGCTCGCAGACCTGGCTGATCCGGCTGACCCGCTGCCCCCAGCGGAGGCTGTTGTGCTGGGCGTCGGTCAGGGTGTCCAGCTCCTCGGTGTGGATCCCCAGCACGTCCGTCAGGCTGTGGGGCGTGCGGCCCAGGTGCGCCAGCCCGTCCTCGCCCATGGTGCCCGCCAGGTAGGTCATAACCAACGTGCCGCCCTGCTCCACAAAGCGGCGCAGCTTCTCCTCGATCCCGCCCCGCGTCATGAAGAGCATCGGCGCGATCACGAGCTGGTACTGGCTCAGATCCGTACACTCCCGCATATCCCGGAAGTCGATGTTCACGCCGAGCTTCCACAGGGCCCGATAGTGGGAGATGACCGTCCCGTCGTAGTCCATGTTCTCCCTGCGGCCCATCTGGGCATAGTGGATCGCCCACTTGTTCTGCCAGTCATAGAGCATGCAGACCTTCGCCGGGGCCTTGGGGCTGTCGTAGAGCGGCGCAAGCTTCTCCAGCGCCTCCCCCACGCGGGTCACATCGCGGAAGGTGCGCGTGTCGGCGGTGCCGTCGTGGCCCACCACGGCGCCGTGGAACATCTCCGCGCCGCCGCGGCCCTTCCGCCACTGGAAGTACATCACGCTCTGCGCGCCCTGGGCCAGCGGGAGCATCGACGAGAGCAGATGCATGCCCGGCTTCTTGACCCGGTTGACCGCCTGCCAGTTGACCAGCGAGGGCGTCGACTCCATCAGCAGGAAGGGCTGATCCTTGAGCGAGCGCATCAGGTCGTGGGTCATGGCGAACTGCGAGGCCTCGAGGTAATCGTCCCCGATATGCCACGAGGGATAGGCGTCCCAGGAGACCACATCCATCGCCTCGGCCAGGTCAAAGTAATCGTAGTCCCAGAAGAGGTGCATCAGATTGGCCGTCACCGGGAGCGAGGGATCGACCGCCTGCACCGTCTCCTTCTCCATGGCCAGGAAGTCCTTGCACTGCGCCGTGGAGAACCTGCGCCAGTCCACCCACATGGCCGGGTTCGCCCCCTGGCCGATGGAGGAGGGCGGCTCCACCTGCGCCCAGTCCGTGTAGGTCATGGACCAGAAGCCGGTCCACCAGTGCCGGTTCAGCTCCTCCAGCAATCCGTAGCGCTTCTGCAGGAAGCGGCGGAAGTTCTCCTGGCAGGCGGGGCAGCGGCAGTCGCCGGAGAACTCGTTGGAGATATGCCAGAGGATCACCGCCGGGTGCCCGGCGTAGCGCTCCGCCAGCGCGCGGTCGATGGCCCGCGTCTTCTCGCGGAAAACCGGGGAGGAGGGGCAGTGGTTGTGGCGGTTGCCGAAGTGCGCCTGGCGGAAATCCTCGCCCACGCGCAGCACCTCGGGATACTTCTGCGCCATCCAGGCCGGTCTCGCGCCGGAGGGCGTGGCCAGCACCACGTGGATCCCGCCGGCCCAGAGGCGGTCGATCACCGCGTCGAGCCAGGCAAAGTCATACTTTCCTTCCTCCGGCTCCAGCTTCGCCCAGGAGAAAATCCCGACGGAAACCGCGTTGACCTTTGCCTTCTGCATCAGGCGGATATCCTCCTCCAGGACCTCCGGGTATTCCAGCCATTGGTCCGGGTTGTAGTCGCCGCCGTGGAGAAAGGCCGGGAAACGAGGGGTACAGTTCATGTGCGTTCACCTCTCCGTACTGGTCATGAATCCATAAGTTCAAATCAGCGCTTTTCGCGCACAATCCCGCCGCCGAGGCAGCGCTCGCCCTGGTAGAGCACCGCGCTCTGGCCCGGCGTCACCGCGCGCTGCGGCGTCATCGCCGTCAGATGCAGCTCCCCGCCGCGCCAGATCGCCTCGACCTCCTGGTCGCGCTGGCGGTAGCGGTATTTGCAGGTGCAGCGGAAGGGCCTGTCCTGCTCCGGCTCCTCCGCCACCCAGGTGACGTCCTCGCAGATCGCCTCCCGGGAATAGAGCATGGGGTGATCCTCCCCCTGCACGACGATCAGCCGGTTAGCGGCGAGATCCTTGTCCGCCACAAACCAGCTCCTGCCGTCCCCGCAGCCGCCGATCCCCAGGCCCCGCCGCTGGCCGAGCGTGTAGTACATCAGGCCGTCGTGCCGGCCCACCACCTGCCCCTCCGGCGTGACCATCTCGCCCGGCTGCGCCGGGAGATACTGCTGCAGGAAGCGCTTGAAATTCCGCTCCCCGATAAAGCAGACGCCGGTCGAGTCCTTCTTATGGCTGACCGGCAGGCCCCGGCGCTCCGCGATCTCCCGCACCTGCGCCTTGGTCAGCCCGCCCACGGGGAAAACCGCTTTCTTCAGCTGGTCCGCCTTAACCATGTACAGGAAGTAGCTCTGGTCCTTGTTGGGGTCGGCCCCGCGCAGCAGGTGCCCGTCCCCGTCCGTGCGGACGAAATGGCCCGTCGCCATCTTCTCCGCCTCCAGCTGCAGCGCCAGCTCCAGGAACTGCTTGAATTTGATCTCCCGGTTGCAAAGGACGTCCGGGTTGGGGGTTCTGCCCGCGCGGTACTCCCGCAGAAAGAGCTCGAAGACCTGCTCCATGTAGGCCTTTGAAAAGTTGACCGAATAATAGGGGATGTCGATCTTGTCGCAGACCGCCCGCACGTCCGCCCAGTCGTCCACCGCCGGGCACACGCCGTTCTCGTCCGTCTCCTCCCAGTTGTTCATAAAGACGCCGACCACGTCCCAGCCCTGCTCCTTAAGCAGCAGCGCCGAGACCGCGGAGTCCACGCCGCCCGAGAGGCCCACCACCACGCGATGCTGCTTCATGCCCGATCCGCCTCTTCCTCCAACGCGGCCAGCCGCTCTATCACGCGCCTGCCCGTCTCCTCGCCAATCGTCTCAGCGTCCCGGTTGGCGTCCACGACCACAAAGCGCGCCGGGTCCTCCCGGATCAGCTGATGGTAGGCCGCCTCTACCCGCGCGTGGAAGGCCTCGTCCTCGCGCTCCATCCGGTCCGGCACGTCGACCTTGACGCGCCGCGCCATGGCGTCCCGGTGGTCGATATCGAGATAGACCGTCATGTCCGGCAGGGAGCCCTCCACGGCCTCCGCGTTGATCCGCTGCACCCGCGCCACGCCCAGGCCCCGGCCGCCGCCCTGATAGGCGACCGAGGAGTCCAGGAAGCGATCGCAGAGCAGCACCCTGCCGGCGGCCACCGCCGGGCGGATCACCTTCCGGACATGCTCCGACCGGGAGGCCGCGAAGAGCAGCGCCTCGGTCTCGGGCGCCATCTCGCCGCTCTCCGGGCTCAGCAGCACCTTCCGGATCTCCTCGCCCACCGGGCTGCCGCCCGGCTCCCGGGAGCGAACGACCTCAAAGCCCCATCTCGCCAAGGTCTCCGCCAGCAGGGCCGCCTGGGTGCTCTTGCCGCTGCCGTCCGGCCCCTCCATGGAGATGAAGGCGCCGCGGGGCGGCTGCTGCCGGGGGCAGAGAAGCGCTATCAGCCCCTCGACATCCGCCGCGTAGGCGTCGCAGCCCACGCCGCGCAGCTCCTCCTCCGTGCCAAAGCCGTAGCCGATGCCGATCGTCCGGATGCCGGCCGCCTTTCCGCCCAGGACATCAAAGGACCTGTCTCCCACCATCACCGCCTCGTCACAGGCCTCCGGCAGCGCCGCCCGGATCAGATCCTCCTTGTCCGGGTGGAGCACGTCGTCCGCGCCGACGATACGGTCAAAATAGCGGCTCAGGCCAAAGTGCGCCATGATCCGCCTGGAGGGCTCGGTGGGCTTTCCCGTGGCGATGGCGACCCAGTCGCCGCGCTTTTTGAGCATGCGCAGCAGGCGGCGGATCCCGGGGTACACTCTGTTCTCATACAGGCCGATCCGCATATAGCGCTCGCGGTAGGCCCACAGGGCACGCTCCGCGGTCTCGTCGTCCATGCCGCAGTAGGTCTTGAAGGACCAGATCAGCGGCGGCCCGACGAACTTCGCCCGGTCCGTCTTGTCCGGAAGGGGCAGGCCAACCTTCTCCACCGCGTAGTCGATACAATTCAGGATCCCCTCGTCGCTCTTGGTCAGCGTGCCATCCAGGTCAAAGATCACACAACGCATCGGATTTCCTCTTTCTCCAGTCCAAAACAGTGCGCGCCGGGCGCCGACCTCAGCAGCTCCAGCGTCTCGCGTCCCAGGCGCTCCCCCGGCACGACCAGGGGGACGCCCGGCGGATAGAGCCCCGCGGAGACCGCCGTGACGCGGCCCTCCGCCGCCGAAAGTGGATAGAGGCAGGTCTCGGCCATCACCGCCTGTCTCGGCGTCATAACCTGCTCCGGCATCGAGGACGGCATCCAGGTTCGGGGTTTAACGGACACGGGTTCCGGCTGAATCTGCCGCAGGGCGTCCGCAAAGCCGCTCAGCTCCCGCGCCCCGTCCATCGCGGTCACGATACAGATGATCCGCCAGGGGTCGCCGGCCTCGACATCCCAGCCACGCGCGGCCAGCGCCGCCGCCAGCGCCCCGCCGCGCTGCGGCGCGTCGATCACGAGCCGGGTCGGATCAAACTGATAATTCCCGCCGATCCGGGACCGCAGCGAGGCCGATCCGTCCGCGTAGCCCATGGAGGGCAGCTCCCCGCGCAGACGCGCCAGCAGCCGCTGCGTCTCCCTCAGCCGCGGCGCTCCCTCCGCCTCCATCCATGCGAAGGCGTCGTCGATGGATCGGACCAGCAGATAGCTCGGGGAGGTGGAGCCGATTCGGGCCACCAGCGCGCGGGCGCGCGCCGCGTCGCCGCCGTCGCGCAGATGCAGCACCGCGGTGCCCGTCAGGGCCGGAAGCGTTTTATGGCAGGACTGCACCCAGGCGTCCGCGCCCTGGTCGCCGGCGCTCAGCCGGCCCTCCATCCAGGGGAAGTGGGCTCCGTGGGCCTCGTCCGCCAGCAGCCGCATGCCGCGCGCGTGGGCCTCCTCCGCGCCAGCCCCCAGCGGGAACATCCCGCCGAGATAGTCCGGATGGGTGAGCAGCACCGCACTGGCCTCCGGGTGCCGCCGGATCGCCGCCAGCACGTCCCGCTCGGTCACATAGGCATACCCATCCTCAGAGACGGTCGTTTGAATCCACACCGGCTTGAGGCCGGCCACAATGCAGGCGTTGATCGCGCTGAGATGACATCTCCGGGAGAGGAGCACGGTGTCCCCCTCGCGCGTCCACAGGGAGAGCATCGCGTGGATCCCCGCCGTGGCGCCGCCTGTCAGAAACAGGGTCGCGCCCGCGCCGACCCTGGCGGCGTAGCGCTCCTCCGCCCGCACGATCGCGCCGTGCGGCCGGAAAAGATCGTCCGTCCCGTCCAGCTCGGTCGTGTCCAGCGCGTAGAGGTCCGGCTGCGGGAACGGCGCGACGCCCTTATGTCCCGGCATGTGCATGCGTCCCCGCCCGGCGGCGCCGCGCAGCATCTCGTCCACCCATCGGCGCATCTGGCCCGGCACCTCCCTCTTCATGATCCACAGGGCCAGTATAACAAATAAATTGCTTTTCCGCAATCCGGGTTCCCGGGGCGATTTTCGCAAAAAGAAAAACACGGACGCGGTTCCAGTCACCTGTCGGCTGCACCCTCACAGCCGGGGCAGGCAAGGTCCGCCGCAGTCCATGTTTGCATGATTCAGACCGGACATTCTGTCTCAATGCCGGATTTGCGGGTCAATCCTCCCCCGCCATGATGATCTCGCCGTCGCGAATGGCCTCCACGGTCGCCAGCGACAGGAGCTTGATGCCCTCCTCGCGCAGGCGCTTTCCGCCCGGCTGGAAGCCCTTCTCGATGCAGACCGCAGCGCCCACAAGCTCCGCGTGCGCCTGCCGCAGGATGCTCCGCAGGCCCTCGATCGCCTCGCCGTTGGCGAGAAAGTCATCCACGATCAGCACGCGCATCCCCTCGCTGAGGTAGGAGCGGCTGACACGGATCGTAAAGCTGGTGCGGTGGGTGAAGGAGTAGACCTCCGCCGTATACACATCCGCGCCGACGTTGATATGATCGCCCTTCTTGGCGAACACCACCGGCACATTGCCCAGCGCCTGGGCCGCCGTCAGCGCCGCGGCGATGCCGCTGGCCTCCACCGTCAGCACACAGTCAACCCGATCCTCCCGGAAAGCCTCGGCAATCGTCTGCCCGATCTTTGTCAGCAGCGCCACGTCGATCCGATGATTCAGAAAGCTGTCCACCTTCACCACGTCTTTGCCGATGCCCACGCCGTGGGCCTGAATGGCTTCCCGAAGCTCTCTCATCTGCGACCTCCGCCTGTCGATGTCCTCTGGATGACAAGCTGATTATACTCCAAAAGGCCCGAACAATGCAAGGTTTTGTCTGTCCAAATAGCGACCAAATTAGGCTGTTTTGCCGGATATTTTGCTTTTCCCTCTGAAATTCGTTCGAGAATCAGTCCGCGGAGTCGTTCATGGGCTTGGTCGCCATCCGGATCAGCAGGGTGTTTTCGTCCTCGTCCCAGGTGATATCCGCGTTCATCGCCTTGCGGAGGAAGTCAAGCGAGACATACCAGCGGCCGTTCTCCGAGACGATATCGCCCTGCGCCACCGGGACGTCGCGCCCGGCGTCGGTCACGCTGAAGGCGTCCAGATAGGCCATCGGGCCGGAGCGCATCACCAGCGCGCCGGGCAGGACCGCCACGTCCAGGATATAGCCCTCCGCCTGCAGGCTGAAGTTCTCGCCCGTGTCGGCAAAGAAATGCCAGCCCGCGGCCGTGGCCAGATCGTCCAGGGAGAGGAGCAGCTCCGATCCCCGATAGAACATGGCGGGCGCCGCCGCGTGCCCCATGCTGTCCTTGATGGTGAGGCTCTCGCCCTGGTAGAGGATGGTATGCAGATGGATCTCGACCCAGCTCTCCGTCCCGCCCTCCGGGATCGGGATCAGCCCGTCCGGTCCGGGCGTCGCGGTCGGCACGGGCGTGGGCGTCATCGCGGCCAGGTTGGGGATGACCGCCGGGTCTTCAAACAGCCGCGTGAGCGTCGCCGGGCCGGCATCGCCATCCGGCGTCAGGCCGTTCGCCCGCTGAAAGTCAATGACCGCGCGCCAGGTCTGGTCTCCGAACGCGCCGTCCACGGTGCCGTTCAGATAGCCCAGCTCCTTGAGCCGCTCCTGCATGGCCCGGACATTGTCGTTCTTATCCCGCCTGCGGAGGATGCGATAGCCTGTGTTGGGGGTGATCGTCGGCTGGGGCTCCGGCGTGACCGCCGGTGCTGGGACAGGGGTCTCCGCCGCCGGCGTCTCGACCGCAAACGTCTCCTGCGGCGCCGCCGTCTCGACCACCGCAGTCGGCGTCGGGGCCGGCATCTCCTCCGGCGGGACCGCGCCGCTGACGGCGGCGGCATATGTCAGGGTCATATAAAGCATCAATGTCTGAATCAGATCCATCTCGTCCTCCCCTTCCATGAGAAGTTAGCTGCATTGTACCACAGCTTCGCCCGGAAAACAACTGTGGTTTTCGTTTTGCCCGCGCCGCGTGCTCCGCGGAACGGCCGAGAGCCCCGTGCCCGGCGGGGCCGCCACGGGCATAATCCCAGGTTTTTAATTTCAGATTTCTTTGATATGGAAGTTGATTCTTCGGTCCGAAAATGGTATGATTCTTACAGAAGGGTGGTGATCCAATGACTCCCTTGTTCTCCGAACGCCTGAAGACGCTGCGCAAGCGCAAGCGCATCTCGCAGGAGGAGCTCGGCGGCCTGATGGGCGTCACCGGTGTCGCGGTTCACAAGTGGGAGACGCGGCAGTGCGAGCCCAATCTGGAGACGCTGCAAAAGCTGGCGACCTTCTTCGGCGTATCCCTGGACGAGCTCTGCGGCATCGGCGAGGGCCGGCCGGACCAGACCGACAACGTGGCGATGATGACCCGCGCCTTCCGGCAGCTGACCTCGGAGGAGCAGACCAAGCTTCTCAACGTCGGCAAGGCACTCTTTGAGCAGGCATTCAGCTTCGATGACCCCCAATGATCGAATGAGGGCCGCGGAGCTGGCCTGCCGCTGCGTGCTGCGCCTCGGGCGGTCCACGCTGCCGGTGGATCCCTACACCATGCTGCGCTACAGCCGGGGCGTCTACCTCTACCCGCTGGACGAGCTGCCCGGGCGGATCCTGTCCGAGGGCCGCGACGCGCTGCAGCCCCTCCGAAACGGAAAGGTCGCCGCGGTCAGCTTCTCCACCGATCCCGACCACTGCGTCATCTGCTACCAGCCCGAGGCCTATCCGCCGCGGCTGCTCTTCTCCATGGCGCACGAGCTCGGGCATCTTGTCCTGCGCCATTGCGGCGGCCCATCCGACCGCGCGAGCACCCAGGAGCGGATGGCGGATCTCTTCGCCTCCTGCCTCCTGATGCCGCCCCCGCTGCTGAGCCTGCTGGCGCGCGAGCACGGCGGCCTCTACGCGGAGCAGCTCGCCGGCGTCTTCGGCGTCTCACCGCTGGCCGCCTTCTACGCCGCAAGCAACGCCGCGATCCCCCTGCGGGAGGAGACCCGGCTCGCCATCGAGCAGCTCTTGCTGGAGACGGCTCGCCGGCGCTTTCCGACCCGCGTCTCCGGCAGATGGCATCCGATGCCGCCGATGGCGCAGCCCTGAGCACCCGCCTGCTGCTTTCTGTTCATCATAGTCCCTGATCTCACCATATCGAGGAGGTTATCATCCATGACGATCCTGGTCACCGGCGGAGCCGGTTTCATCGGCAGCAACTTTGTTTTCTACGAGCTGAAAAGTCATCCGGACGACCGCATCGTCTGCCTGGACAAGCTCACCTACGCTGGGAATCTGGAGACGCTGGCGCCGGTGATGAACCAGCCGAACTTCCGCTTCGTCAAGGGCGATATCTGTGACCGTGACCTGCTCGACTGGCTCTTCCAGGAGGAGCACCCGGACGTGGTCGTGCATTTCGCCGCCGAAAGCCATGTCGACCGCTCCATCGAGGATCCCGACATCTTCCTCCGGACCAACATTCTCGGCACCGCCGCGCTGCTGGACGCCTGCCGGACCCACGGGATCGCCCGCTTCCACCAGGTCTCCACCGACGAGGTCTACGGCGACCTCCCCCTGGACCGCCCGGATCTCCTCTTCACGGAGGAGACGCCGATCCACGCCTCCAGCCCCTACTCCTCCTCCAAGGCCTCCGCGGATCTGATTGTCATGGCCTACCACCGCACCTTCGGCCTGCCGGTCACCGTCTCCCGCTGCTCCAACAACTACGGCCCCTACCAGTTCCCGGAAAAGCTGATCCCGCTGATGATCGCCAACGCGCTGGCGGACAAGCCTCTGCCCGTCTACGGCGAGGGGCTGAACGTCCGGGACTGGCTCTATGTCGAGGATCACTGCAAGGCCATCGACCTGATCATCCGCCAGGGCAAGGTGGGCGAGGTCTATAACATCGGCGGACACAACGAGATGCGCAACATCGACATCGTCCGCCTCATCTGCCAGGCCCTCGGCAAGCCGGAGAGCCTGATCACCCATGTCACCGACCGGAAGGGCCACGATCTGCGCTACGCCATCGACCCGGCCAAGATCCACCGGGAGCTGGGCTGGCTGCCGGAGACCTCCTTCCGCGACGGCATCCGGCAGACCATCCAGTGGTATCTGGACAACAAGCCCTGGTGGGAGCACATCGTCAACGGCGAGTACCAGGCCTATTACGAGAAGATGTACGGCGCCAGAGAGACGCTCAAGGGCTGAGCGGGTGGCGTCACGAAAGGCCCCGTTCCGACCCAAAAGGGATCGCAGCTGCGATCCCTTTTGTCGTATGGGTTTTCATCCGTTTCGGTCAGGCGCGGGCTCTTTTCCTCGCCCGCCCATCGAACGGGCGGCGGCGCGTGAACGCCCGGGTCAGATGGAAGGTGATCCGCCTCCCCCGCCGCATGCCGGCGAGCAGGGTCTCGCAGGCCCTCCGGGTCATCTCCGTCTCCTCCGGGATCGCCTCGTCGTGGGCGTAAAAGATCACGCCCGCGCAGTCGCCCAGGGGCGAGAGCTGAACCGGATAGGCCTCCTCCCCGTCGATCGAGGCCAGCCATTGGGTCAGGGACTGGTTGGCCGGCCGCCTTCGGCCCTCGACGCGCAGCGCGTCGCAGACCGCCTGCATCCAGACCGCCCAGCGGTCGGTCTCGCTCCGCTGACGCTTGGCCTCCCGCTCCGGCATCATATAGCGGATCCGGAGCGCCAGGGCCAGCAGGATCAGCAGTGCCAGGAGGAGCCACAGCCACAGGGGACGCCTCGGCGCCTCAGGGTCCGGCGGGTTCTCCGGATTGGGCTGCTCGCCCTCCCCCTCCCGGTTCCGCTCCGTCTCGGTCTCCGTCTCCCGCTGCGGGTCGGGCTCCGGCTCGTGATCGGGGGACGGCTCGGGCTGCGGCGGCGTCTCGGGCGGCGGGTCGCCGCCGTCGGGCTGCTCCGTGGGCGGCGTCGCGTCGAAGGTCAGCCAGCCAAACCCGGAGAGCCAAAC
>CAMVAJ010000028.1 GCA_947165425.1 uncultured Clostridia bacterium | reverse complement strand
TCGCGACCATCGTCTGCACCTCCCCCTGGATCCTGACCAACCTGGAGCCCCACTGCGACGCGCTGCTCGCTCAGTACACCACCTCCTCCGGCTCTGTGGCCAACGCCCGCAAGGCGCAGATCGACGTCATCACCGGCGCCTTCAACCCCACCGGCAAGCTGGCCGTGACCATGGTCTCCTCCGAGGACGTCATCGCCCTGACCTATGTCGAGAACGAGGACGGCACCTATCTCGAGACCTGCGCCTCCCCCAACGACGTGCCCGGCTATGACAAGGATCAGTACATCGATCCCGCGATCCTCGAGAAGGTGCCCGGCGGCAGCTACGCCTATCAGGACGCCGACGGCAACTACTATTGGTCCGGCTTCGGCCTGAACTACTGAGATTCTCTCCCCGCGCCGGGCGGCGGGAATCCTGTGTAAATCCTTCCGGGCGGCCGCTCAATGAGCGGCCGCCTTTTGCGTATCAAAAAACCTCCCCGGCCGGGGAGGGATTGGTCTTGCACTCAGGCCCAATCGCCCATCGCGAGGTTCTCAAAGGGGCCGAGCTCGCCGCGGGTCCAATGCCGGCGGCAGAGGGAGACGTACTGGCTCGAGCCGCCCAGCAGGATCTGGTCGCCCTCCTTGACCACCCGGCCGTTCATCACGCGGGCGTTGTAGGTGGCCTTCTTGCCGCACCAGCAGATCGTCTTGACCTCCTCGATGGTGTCCGCCCAGGCCATCAGCCACTGGCTGCCCTCGAAGAAGTTCCCCTGGAAGTCGGCGCGGAGGCCGTAAGCGATCACCGGGATGTTCAGGTCGTCCACGATGTGGACCAGGTATTCCACCTGCGCCTTGCTGAGGAACTGCGCCTCGTCCACAATCACACAGTCCACACCCTGAAAGTCCTGCTCCGGCAGCTCCTCGGCGAAGATGCACTCGGTCTGCAGGCCGCAGCGGGATTTCACCGTGCGCTCGCCGTCGCGGTTCTCCATGCGCGGCTTGACCATCAGCACCCGCTGCCCGCGCTCGGTATAGTTGTACTGCACCATGATCGCGTTCGCGGTCTTGGAGGAGCCCATCGCCCCATAGCGGAAATATAGCTTGGCCATGACTGTCTGCTCCTGTCACATGAAAATCTGCGGGAAAACCGAGGTCGTCTCCCCCTCCCCGATGCCGAGGCTCTTCGCCATGGCCTTCTGGGGGACGGAGCGCGTGAGGAAGCGGGCGCCCACCACCAGCACGCCCTCCTGGGAGAGGGCCCACAGCGTCCAGCGCACCAGCGCCGTGCCCAGACCCTTGCGGCGGAAGGACGGGTTGACATAGAAGGCCACCAGCTCCGCCTGGGCGCCGTTGCCCGCCACGAGGGCCTCCCCCACCAGCTGTCCGGCGGAGAACATGCCCACCGCGTGGAAGTGGGCCGTGCGCATCAGCTGCATCAGGAAGCTGGGATCGACATAGCTGATGTCGTTGCGCTGGAGGCGGTCCAGGAAGGCCATCTGCTCGTCCTGGCTGTACAGCGGCGTCGGATCCATCGCGCAGCCCATCGGCACGCGGGCGGCCCCCTCGGGGATCGCCAGGCGGACCCGCATCTCACGCTCGTCGCAGGTCATGCCGCCGTGCCGGTAGAAGTCCAGCAGCTCCTGATCCTTGGGGTCCACGCAGGTGTAGATGCGGCCGGCCTCGTTGGGATTCTGATCCCGCAGCTGCCGCGCCCGCGCCACCAGCGCGCCAAAGAGCATGTACCGCCCCTCGCGCCCATCCGCCTGGAAATAGACGTTCACCGGCCGGTCCGGATAGAGATTCGGCAGATACTGGAACACCACAAAGCCCGTCGCCACCGTGCTGCCCATCTCATCCGCGACGAAAAAAACATCCTCCGGCGCGTGTCCGTTCCAATATGCGTTTGGATGCGTGATCTGCATCATGGCTGTCCTTCCCTTCCTGTCAGGCCTGAAGAACGGCGGCTGTTCGCCGCCGCTTCACTCCTTGCAGACATCCACCCAGCCTCTGGCCAGGCAATAGCGCTCCAGCTCCTCCACGGTGAGGCGGACCGCGCTGTTCTCCGTCCCCGCCGCCGGGTAAACCACATCCCATTTCCGCAGGCTCTCGTCCAGGTAGACCCCCACGTCCGCGGGGATGTCGAAGGGGCAGACCCCGCCGAAGTGAAGCCCGGTGAAGGCCTCCAGCTGCTCCGCGGTCATCATCCGCCCCTTGGCCCCGAAGGTCCGCTTGAACTTCCCGTTGTCCACGCGGCGGTCCCCCGCCGCGACGATCAGCACCGGCTGCTCCCCGGCCATGAAGGAGAGGGTCTTGGCGATCCGCCCCTCCTCACAGCCGAGGGCTTCCGCCGCCAGCGAAACCGTCGCAGAGGAGACTTCAAACTCAATCACCCGGTCCTCCGCGCCGAAGCGGCGGAGGTATTCGCGCACGCGCGCCGTTGAAGCCATGTGAACTCTGCCTCTCTCTTTCCGCCGCCGCTCAGACTTCCCGGCCCTTGCCCAGGAAGCAGAAGGCGAGCGTGCCCGGCCCGCAGTGGGCGCCGATGACCGGACCCACGTTGTCGATGCGGATGGTCATGTCCGGCAGTTTCTCGCTCAGCAGCTCGTGCAGACGCTTCGCGTCCTCCGGCGCGTCCGCGTGGAGAATGATGCCGATGGATTCCTTGGGATCGGCGATGGCCTCCACCGAGTGCTCGACGATGTAGGTGATCGCCTTCTTGCGGCCGCGAACCTTGTCGACCGAGACGAGCTTGCCCTCCTTGCCCTCGACAATGATGGGCTTGAGGTCGAGCATGGTGCCCAGCGCCGCGGCGGTGGGCGAGATGCGCCCGCCGCGCTTCAGGTATTTGAGGTCGTCCACGGTGAAGAAGGCCTGGGCGCGGTGGCGGTTGTTCTCGATCCAGGAGGCCACCTCCTCCAGCGGCGCGCCGGCGCGGTACATCTCATGGGCCTTGAGCACCAGGAGCGCCATCGGGCAGGAGATGGACAGCGTGTCCACAATCCGGAAGACGCGGCCGGGATACTTGGCCAGCAGCTCCTCCCGGGCCGCCTCCGCCTCATGGATCGTCATGGACATCTGCGAGGAGAAGGCGACAAAGAGCAGGTCCTGCTCCTTCAGGATCGGCTCGAAATACTCCAGATAGGTTTCCTTGTTCAGCGCGCTGGTGACCGGCACCTTCCCGGCCCGCATGGAATCGTAGTACGCCTTGGAATCCAGGCTCTGCCCCAGGTCGTCCAGATACTCCTTGCCGTCGATGGCGTAGGGCATGGCGACATAGGGAATCGCGTACTTCTGCTGCAGGTCAAAGGGCAGATCGCTGTCGCTGTCCGTCATGAAGACGTAACTCATTCCCGCATCAACCTCCTTTGTTCGTCGCGTGGGAAAGGGAATGAATAAAGCCAAATAAACAAGTGTATTTTACCCGATCTAATGAGAAAAAGCAACACACAAAACACGGGGCGGCGTTTTTCGCCGCCCCGTGCCGGTGCTGAAGCCGGTTCTGTCCCGCCCGCTCAGCGCACGATCAGCTCCGCGAAGGAGGGCCTCCCCCACAGGTACCAGGACACCGTGGCGTCCCGGACCGGGGTCGTGTTGGTACGGGTCAGGATCGTGATCGCGAGGTCTCCCGTCTGCCGGGCGCCCACCGTCCACTCGCCGTGATCCGGCACCTGACAGATATCGCCCGGCACCAGCTTCACGCTCCCCTGAATCTCCTCGATCGGCACAAAGGTGTCGTTCCGGACGCGCACCGTGTAGGTGTAGAACACATAGTCCGCGTCCGCCCCGGTCAGGGTCTCCGGGTACTGCAGGCGCAATGCCCGCATCACCTCCGGCTGAGAGGCCGCGTCCGTGGCCGTCAGGCCCACCGACTCCGCCGTCACCTCGCAGGTCATGAAGAGATAGCCCGTGTAGACCAGCAGCGCCAGGCAGATCAGAAAGCAGAGGATCGCGATGTATTTCAGCGCCGTGTATCCGCCGGACGCGGGGCGCTCGTTCCGGTATCCGTATGTCTCCATAGACTCCTTACATCACGACGGTCACGCGGTCTCCGTCGTGGATCATCTCGTCCGTCAGCAGCTCGCCCTCGACCGCCTGGCCGTTGACCAGCAGCTGCCGCAGGCCGCTCTCGTGGTGCGCGTGATTGTCCACGGTGATGAAGAGGCGCTTTCCGCGGAAAACCTTCTCCATCTCGAAGCCGTCCCACTCGGCGGGGATCGCCGGCAGGATGCGCAGGCCATCCGGCGTGGGGCGCAGGCCCAGGATGCCCTCGACGCAGCCGACCATCACCGTGGAGGCCGTGCCGGTCAGCCAGTGGACGTGGGCGCGGCCCGGCTGGGGCGTGCAGTGGCCCTCGATGAACTGGCTGTGGACATAGGGCTCCACCTCGCGGATCTCGGCCCGGTCGTTGTAGGCGGCTGGGCAGGACTCCTTGAAGTACTCGAAGGCGCGCCCGCCGTGGCCCATCAGGCTCTCGGCCAGGATCGCCCAGCCCTGGGGCTGGCAGAAAATGCCGCCGTTCTCCTTGGTGGTGGGGTTGAACAGGAGCATCGCCGCGCCCTCGAAGGCGTGCTTCTCGTAGTGGGGGGCCATCAGCTCGATGCCGTTGGGCGTGTTCAGCTCGCGGTGCACGCTCTCCATGGCCTTCTCGTTCTGCTCCGCGGTGCCGGCCTTGGAGATGACGGCCCAGCACTGGGGGTTCATCCACATGGAGGCCTCCGGGTCGTGCTTGGAGCCGATGATCTGCCCCTCCTGGCTGTAGCCGCGCAGGAAGCGGTCGTCCTCCCAGAAATAGCGGTTGATCTTCTCCAGCATCTCCGCGGCGGTCTTGCGCAGGAAGGCGCGGTAGGCCTCGTTCTCGGGGCGGTCGGGCATCAGCTCGTCCAGCTGGCGCAGGGCGAGATAGAACTGGAAGGCCACGAAGCTGGACTCGCCGTTGGCGCCCAGCTGCAGGCAGTCGTTCCAGTCCGCGTGGAGGCCGGCGGGCATGCCGTGGCCGCCCAGGTGGTTCATCGTGAAGTCGATGGCCCGCTTCAGGTGCTCGAGCACCGTGCCCTCGTCGTAGTCCGCAAAGGGGATCACCTCGTCCATGAAGGCCTTGTCGCCCGTCTCGGACACATACTTGTACACCGTCGGGAAGAGCCAGAGCGCGTCGTCGGCGCGGTACTTCGGGTGGCCGGTGGCCTTGACGTAGCTGTCCTGCTCCGGGGTGTCCTCATGGCCGGGGTTGTGGGTGAACTTGACCAGGGGCAAGCCCGCGCCGTGGTGCACCTGCGCCGAGAGCATGAAGACCAGGCGCTCCTTGGCCATCTGCGGGTCCAGATGGATGATGCCCTGGATATCCTGCACGGTGTCGCGGTAGCCGTAGCCGTTGCGCTCGCCGCAGTAGATCAGGGACGCCGCGCGGCTCCAGACAAAGGTCGTGAAGCACTGGAAGGCGTTCCAGGTGTTCACCATCACGTTGAAGTCCTCGTCCGGGGTCTTGACCTTCAGGTTGTTCAGCTCCCCGTGCCAGTAGGCGATCAGCGTCTGCAGCTCGGCGTCCACCGTCGCGGCCGTGTCGGCGTAGCGGTCCAGGAGCGCTCGGGCCTCCTTCTCGCCCTTCTGCGCCAGCACAAAGGCGATGGTCTTCTCCTCGCCGGGGGCCAGCTCCAGCACCGTGTGCAGCGCGCCGCAGGGGTTGCCGTTGAAGTTCAGGGAGTCGTCCAGCCTCCCGTTCTGCACGCCCTGGGGCGCGTTGAAGCGGTGGATGCCCAGGAAGCGCTCCCGGCGGCCCGTGTAGCTCGCCACCGGGCTGCCCGCCAGGCCGAAGAAGCGCTCGCGCCCGTTCTCGCCGTCGGCGTTCAGGTCCTTGAACTGGTTGATGCGCTGGAGGATGTGGTCCTGGTGGAACTCGGTCACCGTGATGAACTGCGTGTACTGCATGTTCACCAGGTCCTGGGTGTAGAAGCTCTCGGTGGTCAGCTCGCAGTAGCCGAAGACGCCGATCTTCCGGGCCTTGTCGCCGGTGTTCTTCACCTTCAGCCGCCAGACCTCGTGGGTCGCGCCCTGGGGCACATAGTAGAGCGCCTTGCTCTCGATGCCGTCGTAGGCCGACTCGATCTCGGTGTAGGCCGTGCCATGCCGGGTGATGGTTTTGAACTGGTCCAGGGGCTTCTCCACCGGACGCCAGGAGGCGGACCAGAAATCGCCGTTCTGCTCGTCCCGGAGGTAGATATAGCGGCCGGGCTCGTCAAACTGGTTGAACATATAGCGCAGGATGCGGCCAGCCGCGCCGGAACGGACAAAGGAATAGCCGCCGGCGTTCTGGGTGACAATGGCGCCGTAGGCCGGGGAGCCCAGGTAGTTGGCCCAGGGCATGGGCGTGCGGGGATCCGTGATCACATACTCGCGTTTCTGCTCGTCGAAATGGCCGAATTGCATGTCATTCTCCTCCTGTCGGTTGTCACGCGCTTGGAATCCCGGGTTTTCGTCGCCATTCTATCACAAACCACGCGGCGGGGCAACGGGTTTCAGGCATTTTATAACCGCCGCCCGCAACGGGGCGGCGGTGGAAGGGTTGGTCCGGAAGTCAGCGTATTTGTGGATCACGATTACAGCACATCCACGTCCGCCCAGTCCGTGATCGTCCCGGCGGCGGAGGTGTCCGCCTCGGTGTCATAGCTGCCGACAGTCACCACATAGGGGCTGTCGCCGGTGACAAAGGCGCTGCCGTCGGCGGCCCGGATCGTGACGGTCCGGCCCTCGGCGTCCACGATGGTTCCCGCCGCGTGGAGGGCGCTCAGCACGGAATCCCCGGTGACGACCCAGGTGGAGCTGTCATCCAGCACCAGCTCCGCGCCGCCGTCGCCGCCCTCGCCCGCGCAGGACTCGTCGTCCACCACCGCGCCGGTGAAGACCGTGCCCTCCGTCAGATACAGCGTCAGATGGGAGATGGAGTCGTAGATCACATTCCCGCTCATCGCCTGGCTGATCGCGGTGAAGACGCAGTCCGCGCCGTTGGCCCCGGCGCTGCCCCAGCCGCGCTGGTTGCTGTTGCCCGTCGCCCGCAGGAAATACTCGCAGTCGTCCGCGGCCTCGATCTCCACGTTCCGCAGGGTGAAAACGCTCTCGGTGTTGGTCGTGTAGAACAGGCCGCCGTTGGAGGAGATCAGCTTCCCGCCGTCCATGGTGAAGCTGCCCTGGCCCACCTGGGCGTCCCCGGACATGGATTGATAGAGAATCACGGTCCAGGTGTTGTCGTTCTGGGGATCGTCCGGCATCGCCCCGGAGAGGGTAGTGTTGTAGAGTCTCACAGTGTTCAGGCCCTCCAGGCACAGCGCCTCCGAGCCCGTCGCGGTCAGCTCCGCGTCCTTGATGGAGATATCCGCCGTGACATAGACCGCCGGGGAGCCGCTGCCGTGGGCCGTATAGCTGCCGCCCTCCACGGTCATGGTGCCGCTGCCGCGGTCGGAGCGGATGGCGGCGGAGGAGCCGCCGAAGGTCTCCACGGTCAGGTTCGTGGCCTTGAGGGTGCCGCCGCCCGCGACGTGGATGCCGCCGGAGGTCCCCTGCCTCGTCACGATGGCGGTGTCGCTCACATAGGCCGTGCCCTCGCCGTAGGCGAAGACGCCCGCGCCGCCCGCCGCGTCGGTGGCGATGCTCGAGCCGAAGACGGTCAGCGTCCCGCCGGTCACCAGCATCGCCGCGCCCACGCCGTAGAAGCTCGCGCTGTCGCCGCCGGTGGAGTCCGCCGATTCGCGGGTCACCGTCGCGCCGCTGACCTTCACGCTGCCGCCGGTCACCAGCACCGCGCTCTCGTCCGTGCCGGTGGAGGCGATGGTCTCGTCCGCGATCTCCGCGTCGCTGTCATAGGCCTGGACCGCCTCGTAGCTCTCCGGCTGGCTCGCGCCGCCGCCGGGGCCGCCGGGCATCCCGCCCGGGCCGCCGCCGAAGCCGTCCGGCGGGGTGCCGGGCTGACCGTTTCCGCCAGGGCCGCCGGGCATTCCACCGGGGCTGCCGCCAAAGCCGTCCGGCGGCGCCTCCGGGCGCTCCCCGTTGGTCATCGCCGGGGGTTCCGGCGGGGTGGAGGTCTCCTCCGCATAGACCGGCACGCCACCCGTCAGCATCGCCGCCACCAGCGCCAGCCCGATGAGTTTTTTCATATTTTCACGCATGATTCCTGCCCTCTTTCATTTTTCTTTCTGCGCCGGAGGCGCTCGCCTCCGACAGGCTGTATCATAAAGCCGTTTTTTGGCGGCAAAACGTTCTTTTCGTGAAAAAAGCGTGAAAATGCTGTTATTATTTGTTCATAATTTCGCGTGCGCAAAAAAAGAACGGCCCGACCTCGAACCGTTCTTCTTAATGATTTCACGTTTACGCGGGCTCGCTGGCCAGCGCCTTCTCCAGCGTGTCCAGCACCTGCTCTCGGCCGGTGCCGTCCTCGGAGGAGAAACAGATGACCTCCCAGGGCTGCACGAGGAGCGCCCGGCAGATCGGGGCCAGCTGCTTCTGCCGCGCGCCGCGGCTGATCTTGTCGGCCTTGGTGGCGATCACCGTGAAGGGGATCCCCATCTGCCGCAGAAAGCTGTTCATCTGGATATCGTCCTGGGTGGGCTCGTGGCGGATGTCCACCAGGGTCAGCACCCGTCTGAGCTCCCCCGCCTGCTGGAAATAGTCCTGCATCATGCCGCCCCAGCGCGCCTTCTCCTGCTTGTCCACCTTGGCGTAGCCGTAGCCGGGCAGATCGATCAGATGAAAGCTGTCGTTGAGGAGAAACACGTTGATGAGCCTTGTCTTGCCCGGGGTGGCGCTGGTGCGGGCCAGGCCGCGCCGGTTGCACAGCCGGTTGATGAGGCTGGACTTGCCGACGTTGCTCTTGCCCACCACGGCGATCTGATCCAGCCCTCGGCCTGGGAAGGCGCCGTAGGACGCCATGGAGGTGATAAACTCCGCGCGCTTGATCTCCATGGCCTCAGCCCTCCATCAGCGCGGTCTTCAGCACCTGCCAGATCTCCGAGGCCTTGACCACCTTGAACGTCTCCAGCACCTGGGGCGGGATCTCCTCCAGGTCCTTCTCGTTCTCGGCCGGGATGACCAGCGTTTTGATCCCCGCGCGGAAGGCGGCCAGGGATTTCTCCTTCAGCCCGCCGATGGGCAGCACGCGGCCGCGCAGCGTCATCTCGCCCGTCATGGCCACGTCCTGGCGGACCGGCCTGCCCGTCAGGGCGGAGACCAGCGCCGTCGTCATGGTCACGCCGGCGGAGGGGCCGTCCTTGGGCACCGCGCCCTCCGGCACGTGGATGTGGATATCCTGCTTCTCGTAGAAATCCTCTGCGAGGCCCAGCTCTCCGGAGTGGGCGCGCACCCAGGAGAAGGCGGCCTGCGCGCTCTCCTTCATCACGTCGCCCAGCTGGCCGGTCAGCTTCAGGTTCCCCTTGCCGGGCATCAGGGCGCACTCCACCTCCAGCAGCTCGCCGCCCACCGACGTCCAGGCCAGGCCGTTGACCACGCCCACCCGCGGCTCCTTCTCCGGCTGCTCGCGCAGATAGCGCTCCGCGCCGAGATAGGTCCGGAGCACTTTGTCGGTGACCGTCACATCCTTCACGTCCGTGTCGATCATGGTCACCGCGCTCTTGCGCACGATCTTGGCCAGCGTCCGCTCCAGGGTCCGGACGCCCGCCTCGCGGGTGTAGCCCTCGATCACGTGGCGCATCACCTTGTCGCTGACGCGCACGCTCCTGGGCGGCAGGCCGTGGAGCTCCAGCTGCTTGGGCAGCAGGTGGCGCTTGGCGATCTGCAGCTTCTCCTCCTCGGTGTAGGAGGGGACCTCGATCAGCTCCATGCGGTCCAGCAGCGGCAGCGGGATCGTGTCCACCGAGTTCGCGGTGGTGATGAACATCACCCGGCTCAGGTCGAAGGGGATCTCCAGATAGTGATCCCGGAAGGCGCTGTTCTGCTCGGCATCCAGCACCTCCAGCATCGCGGAGGCCGGATCGCCCCGCACGTCCGCGCCCATCTTGTCGATCTCGTCGAAGAGGAAGACGGGATTCATGGTCCCCGCCTGCTTGATACCATAGATGATCCGTCCGGGGATGGAGCCGATATAGGTGCGGCGATGGCCGCGGATCTCCGCCTCGTCCCGCACGCCGCCCAGGGACATCTGCACGAACTCACGCCCCAGCGCCTTGGCGATGCCCCGGACGATGCTGGTCTTGCCTACGCCGGGCGGGCCCACGAAGCAGAGGATCGGGCCGCGCATGTTCTTCTTGAGCTTGAGCACCGCCAGGTACTCGATGATCCGCTCCTTGACCTTCTCCAGGCCGTAGTGGTCCTCCTCCAGTACCTCGCGGGCGCGCTTGAGATCGAGCTGGTCCTCGGTCTCCTTGCCCCAGGGCAGGTCCAGGATCCAGTCCACGTAGGCGCGGCTCATGCCCACCTCCGGCGAGCCGGGGGACATGTGCGAAATGCGCTTGATCTCCTTCTCGACCTTCTTGCGGGCCTCCTCGTTGAGCGGGGTGCTCTCTAGGCGCTTCTGCAGGTCGTCCGTCTCCACGTCCTCCACATCGCCCAGCTCCGTCTGGATCGCCTTGATCTGCTCGCGCAGATAGTAATCCTTCTGGTTCTGCTCGACCTGGGACTTGACGCGGGCCTGCACCTTCTTCTCCACGCCGGCGACCTCGATCTCCCGCACGAGGATCGCGCTGAGCTTCTCCAGCCGCTCGGACAGCTCCAGGGCCTCCAGGATGCTCTGGCGGTCCTCCGCGTGGGCCAGGATGTTGGCGGCCATGATGTCCGCCTTCTCCGACGGGTTCTGCACGCCCCGGATCGCCTCCAGGGTCTCCTCGCTCATGCGCTGGCTGGCGGCGGCCAGCTCCTCGAACAGATCCTGCGTCGTGCGGATCAGCGCCTGCATCTCGACGGAATCCTCGAAGGTGTCCGTCACCTTCTGGATGCGGCCCTTCAGCCAGCTGTCGTCGGTGATGAGCTGCTTGAGTACGCCGCGGCTCTCGCCCTCCACCAGCACGCGCACGCCGTCCCCGGGCAGGTTGAGCACCTGCCGGACGATGCCGATGGTGCCCACCCGGAACAAGTCCTCCTGCTGAGGATCCTCCGTGTCCGCGCTCCGCTGGGTGACGAGGAAAATCTTCTGGTTGGTGAGCATCGCCTGCTCCAGGCTGGCCACAGACTTGCTCCGTCCCACGTCAAAGGTCAGCATCATGCGGGGGAAGATGGTGACCCCCCGCAGCGCCAGAACCGGCATCAGAATAGATTGTCTACTGATAGGCATGGTTTCTTCTCCTTATGTCGCGCGGTGCGCGGACGCCTCAGGAGGCCTTTCCGGCGGAGTGCCGTCCCTCCTTGCCCTTGATCAGCTCCGGCTTGCCGGTCCGCACGGCCTCCTCGGTCACGCGGCAGCCGACCACGTCGGGCTCATCCGGCAGGCTGAACATGCTGTCCAGCATCACGCGCTCGATGATCGCCCGCAGGCCGCGCGCGCCGGTCTTGCGCGAGATCGCCTCCCGGGCGATGGCGCGTACCGCCTCCTTGGTGAAGGTCAGCTTCACCCCGTCGATGCTCATCAGCTCCTGGTACTGCTTGCACAGCGCGTTGCGCGGCTCGGTCAGGATGCGGATCAGCGCGTCCTCGTCCAGGGCGTCCAGCGTCGTGATGATGGGCAGACGGCCCACCAGCTCGGGGATCAGGCCGAAGCGGGTCAGATCCTCCGGCTGCACCTGCTTGAGCGCCTCCGCGCTATCGAAGGAGGCCTTCGCCTTCACCTCCGCGCCGAAGCCCAGCTGCTGCTTGCCAATCCGGTTGCCGATGATCTGGTTGAGCCCCTCGAAGGCGCCGCCGCAGATGAAGAGAATGTTGGTGGTGTCGATGGGGATGCCCTCCTGCTGCGGGTGCTTGCGCCCGCCGTGGGGCGGGACGCTGGCCACCGTGCCCTCGAGGATCTTCAGCAGCGCCTGCTGTACGCCCTCACCGCTGACGTCCCGGGTGATGGAGGTGTTCTCGCTCTTGCGGCCGATCTTGTCGATCTCGTCGATGTAGATGATGCCGCGCTGGGTGGCCTCCAGATCCTCGCCCGAGGCCTGATACAGCCGCAGGAGGATGTTCTCCACGTCGTCGCCCACATAGCCCGCCTCGGTCACGGTCGTGGCGTCAGCGATGGCGAAGGGCACGTGCAGGGCCTTGGCCAGCGTCTGGGCGAGATAGGTCTTGCCGGAGCCGGTGGGGCCGAGCATCAGGATGTTGCTCTTCTGCAGCTCCACCTTCCCGTTCTGGTGCTCGATGCGCTTGTAGTGGTTGTACACCGCGACGCAGAGGGCCTTCTTCGCCTCGTCCTGTCCGATCACGTACTCGTCCAGGATCTTCTTCATCTCCATCGGGGTTGGCACCTTGTCCAGCGACCAGTCGCCGCCGGAAGTCCGGTATTCGCCCCGGTTCTCCGCCACGATGTCCGCCATCTGATCCACGCACTCGTCGCAGATGAAGAAGCCCGGGCCGGAGATCAGCAGCTCGACCTCCTGCTCCGTTCGGCCGCAGTTGACGCAGCGGTGGGGGATGTTAAACGGGAAATACTGATCTGCCATGCTTTCCTCTCGTTTCTACGGCGTCAGTCCTCAGCCGTTCTCTCGGGATGAGAAGATCTCGTCGATGATGTGGTAGTCCAGCGCCTCCTGGGCGGTCATGAAATAGTCGCGCTCGCAGTCCGCCGCCAGCTTCTCTATGGGCTGGCCGGTCATCTCCGCCATCATGCGCAGCATCTTCTCCTTCGTGCGGAGGAGCCACTGGGCCCGGATCTGGACGTCCGTCGCCTGGCCGGAGGCACCGCCCAGGGGCTGATGGATCATGACCTCCGCGTTGGGGAGGGCCAGCCGCTTGCCCTTCGCGCCGCTCATCAGCAGGAAGGCGCCCATGGAGGCCGCCATGCCGACGCAGACCGTGCGCACGTCGGGCTTGACGTAGCGCATGGTGTCGTAGATCGCCATGCCCGCCGTCACGGAGCCGCCGGGCGAGTTGATGTAGAGGCTGATATCCGCCTCCGGGTCCTCCATCTCCAGGAAGAGGAGCTGCGCGACCACCGTGTTCGCGACGTTGTCGTCGATCTCGCCGCCCAGGAAGATGATCCGGTCCTTCAAAAGGCGCGAATAGATGTCGTAGGAGCGCTCGCCCCGGCTGGTCTGTTCGACTACATAGGGAATCAGATTCACAACGCATACCTCCTTCGCTTCCCAGCGATCTGCCGGTGAAAAGAGCCCTCGGGCAAAGGCCCAAGGGCTACCCGTGATCCGGACGAGGACTTACGCCTCGTCCTCCTTGTTCTCTTCCTTCTCCTCGGGGCGGTCGTTGACGGTCGCGGTTTCGAGCATCAGCTTCAGGGTCTTGACCACGTTGGCCGCGTTCTTGAAGTTCTCCTTCTGCGCGTCGGTCAGGCTCTCCTTGAGCTTCTCCACCTCGATGCCGTTGGACTCGGCCTGGCGGGCATACTCCGCCTCAACCTCGTCCTCGTTCGCCTCGATGCCCTCCGCCTCGCGGATGGCCTCCAGCACCAGCTGGGTCTTCACGCGGCGCTTGGCCTCGTCCTGATACTGGGCCGCCAGTTGCTCCACGGTCATGCCGGTCCACTTCAGGTAGTCCTCCATCTTGATGCCCTGATAGGCCATCTGCATCTGCATGCTGCGGAGGATGTTGTTGACCTCGTCGTTGATCATGGCCTGGGGGATATCGACCTCGGCGTTCTCCGCGGCCTTGTCCGCCACGGCGTTCTCCGCCGCGGTCTGGTTGTTCTCGTCGGCCTTCTTCTGCAGCTCGTCCACGATGGACTGGCGGTAGTCGGCGAAGTTCGTGAAGTCGCTCACGTCCGCCGCGAACTCGTCGTCCAGCTCGGGCAGCTCGGTCTTGGAGATGCTGTTCACCTTCACATGGAAGACCGCCGCCTTGCCCGCGAGGTTCTCGGCGTGATAGGTCTCGGGGAAGGTGACGTTCAGGTCCCGCTCCTCGGCGACGCACATGCCCACCATCTGCTCCTCGAAGCCGGGGATGAACTGATGGCTGCCGATGGTCAGGGTCTGGCCCTCCGCCGTGCCGCCGTCAAAGGCCACGCCGTCCACCGTGCCGGCATAATCCAGGTTCACGGTGTCGCCCTCCTGCACGGGGCGGTCCAGCACCTCCTCCACGCGGGAGACCTTGGCGCGGTCGCGCTCGATGCGGGCATTGATCTCCGCGTCGGTCACCTTCTCGCGGCTGATCTCGACGGTCAGGTTCTTATACTCGCCCAGCTTCACGTCGGGATAGACATAGACCACGGCCGTCATCGCCACGTCGGTGTCGGGCTTGATCGCGCTCCAGTCGATGTCCACCTTGGGCTGATCCACCGCGCGGACGTCGTGCTCGTCCAGCAGGCCGGCGTAGTTGCTCTCCAGCCAGTCGTTCACCGCGTCCTCATAAAAGACCTCTTTGCCGTAGAGGCGCTCGATCACCGCACGGGGCGCCTTGCCGCGGCGGAAGCCAGGGACGTTGATCCGTCCGCGCAGGGCGCGGTAGCTCTTATCGATCCCCTTGGCAAAATCCTCCGCCGGGATCGTGATGTTCATTTTAACCTGATTGCTGGAAATCTTCTCCACCGTGCAGCTCATGCTTGGTTCCCTCCTGAAAGTTCCTTTTGGTGATATGTGGTTTTCCGGGGTATTCTACCACACTTTCCAGCGCCGCGCAATAGCGGTTTTGACCGATTTTCGGCCCCTTGTGACGATCCAAAACAGCCAGGGACGGACGCCGGGCCTTCAGGCTCCGGGCGTCCGTCCCGCGATGCCGTTTTCGTGTGAACCGGGAACCACGATGTGCCGCAACCGCTATCGGCTGCCTCAGCCCACGCTGTCCCCGTCCTTGTCGTCCTGGTTCCCGTCCTTCGGCTTGTTCCCGAAGGCCTCGTCCAGGCCGCCGACAAACTGCTTCACCCTGTCCTGGATGCCGTCCAGCGCCTCGCTCACCTTCTCGGGGTTCTCCATGGTGTCGCGGATGCTCCGCAGGGCCTCCCGCAGGATGTCCTCGGTGGTCTGATCGCCCTTGGCGTGGGAGGCGGCCCGGACGAAGTCCCGCAGCGCGTCCTGGGCCTTGCGGCCCGCCTCGCGCAGCTCGTCGGCGGTGTCCCGCTCGGGCATCGCCTGGCCGGCCTTCTTCGCGAAGTCCTCCGCCTGTTCGGCGGTCTCGCGCAGCTCGCCGCAGGTCTCCTCCGCCTGCTCGCTGAAGGCGTCCATCCGGGCCTCCACGTCCATCAGATCGTCCTCCAGCTGGTCCATCTCGTCCAGCACCTCGCGCAGCTCGTCGCGCTGCTCGCGGCAGGGGGCGCCGGAGCCCTCGAAGGCCTTGCCGGCCTTGTCCCACAGTTCGTTCATCTTCGCCGTGATGCTGTCCGCCAGCTCCCGGCCTCTCTTGAGCATCTGCTCGGGCACCTCGCGGTTCTCCTCGACGACCTTCGCGCCCTTGTCCACAAAGCTCTGGACCAGCTCGCCGGTCTTCTCCACGGCGGTCGCCACCGCGCCCACGCCGCCCAGCAGCACGTTCTTCAGCATTTTCTCGAGTTCACTCATGGTCAGTCTCTCCTTTCGGTCAGGGCTGCGGTCTCTCCGCAGCCTGTGTTTCTTTGTTGATCACCCGGGTCGAGCCGATGGCGTACACGAGCAGGGCCGCGGCCAGCAGCCCTTCCAGCGCCG
This sequence comes from uncultured Clostridia bacterium, assembly GCA_947165425.1. Lineage (GTDB taxonomy): Bacteria > Bacillota > Clostridia > Christensenellales > Aristaeellaceae > RUG11272. The sequence continues at coordinate 12,356 of CAMVAJ010000028.1, read as the reverse complement.
GAAACAGCCCGCTTCCCGTGATCGCGTGGAGTCCGACGGCTGTGAACAGCAGGCTGATCCCCAGCATGCAGATCGCGGTCTGCCGGTACCAGGGGGCCGTGTTCAGCTTCTCCCGCTCCTCGGGCGAGGCGTAGAGCCACGCGTTGTTCAGAAGGAACCCCTTCTGTCTGAAATGGCGGATCGACAGGATCAGCGCCGCCGCCGCCAGCGCAAATGGGATCATTGCCGCAGCCGGCATTCCGATCAGCTCCTTTCCCTCGTCGGTGCCCTCGGCATCCGACAAGCAGAGCATAGCCGATCTGGCCAAAAATGCAAGCTTTTCGGCGCAAAAACCGTTTTTCTCCGTCCCAAAACCTTCGCCCGGTCTCCCGCACCCCGGCAGGCCCCCTTTTTTTGCGCTTTCAGGCCGCGGAAGCCTTGACGCAAAACGAAATCTATGCTAAGATTCATCGGTAAGCCGCTCGGGAGAGGTCTGTCAATGTGCGCCCTGCTGGCAGGGCAGCGCAACCTCAAATCATTCCCGGCGAGTATGAATCAGGAGGTGCTGCAATCCATGTACGCAATCATTGCAGCGGGCGGAAAACAGTATCGCGTGTCTCAGGGCGATACCATCTACATCGAGAAGGTCGATCAGGAGGACGGCAGCGTCGTCACCTTCGACGTGCTGGCGGCCGGTGAGGGCGCCGAGCTGAAGATCGGGACCCCCGTGCTGGACGGCGCCAAGGTTGAGGGCAAGGTCGTCAAGCAGGTCAAGGGCGAGAAGATCATCATCGGCAAGTACAAGAGCAAGAAGAACTTCGATCGCAAGACCGGCCATCGTCAGCCCTACACCAAGGTCGAGATCACCGCGATCAACGCATAATGACCCGCGTCACCCTGCGGACGGACGCCCACGGCGACTATACCGTCTGCGAGAGCAAGGGCCACAGCGGCTATGCCGAGGAGGGCAGCGACATCGTCTGCGCCGCGGTATCCGCGCTATGCATCACATGCCTGAACAGCCTGGAAGCCCTCGCGGGGCTGACCCCGGCTGCCGAGGGCGGTTCCGACGGATATCTCCGCTTTGCCCTCCCCCGGGAGCGGACCGAGGCGCAGCGCCACGACGCGCAGCTGCTCATGTCCTCGCTCCGGCTGGGCCTGGAGGACATCGCCCGCGAGTATCCATCCCATCTGAAGCTTACCATCCTGAACGGAGGAAAACAGTCATGATGAAAATGAATCTTCAGCTCTTCGCCCATAAAAAGGGCATGGGCTCCACCCGCAACGGCCGCGACAGCGAGTCCAAGCGCCTGGGCCCGAAGCGCGCCGACGGCCAGTTCGCCCAGGGCGGCAACATCCTCGTGCGTCAGCGCGGTACCAAGATCCATCCCGGCCTGAACGTCGGCATCGGCAAGGACGACACCCTCTTCGCCAAGGTGCCCGGCATCGTGCGCTTCGAGCGCTACGGCCGCGACAAGAAGAAGGTTTCCGTCTATCCCGTGGAGGAAGCCGCCGCGCTCCAGTGAGCCGCCTCAATGCCTGTCCGCATCCGCGGACAGGCATTTTCTCTGTTTCGCGTCAGTGGGTTTGTTTTTGTCGTAGGTGACACCGGATGAGAATTGACGAAAGCAAATCCGCATGATAGAATAACCATGTCAACAAACCCGTTCCTTATGATACCCCTATGATACAGGAGGAATCAGCCATGGATTTTCTGGAAAAGCTCTCCCTGGCCGGCCTTGTGCCGGTGATCGCCATCAATGACGCCGAGGACGCGGTGCCGCTGTGCCAGGCGCTGGCGAAGGGCGGCCTGCCGGTCGCCGAGATCACCTTTCGCACCGCCGCCGCCGAGGAGTCCATCCGCCGGGTGCATGAGCAGCTGCCCGAGGTGCTTCTCTGCGCCGGCACCGTGCTGACCACCGACCAGGCGGACCGGGCCGTGAAGGCCGGCGCCGCCGCCATCGTCTCCCCCGGCCTGAACCCCGAGGTCGTCCGCTGGTGCGTGGACCACAACGTCCCCGTCTGCCCCGGCACCTCCAACCCCTCCGACATCGAGGTGGCCCTCTCCCTGGGGCTGAACGCGGTGAAGGTCTTCCCCGCCGAGGCGGTGGGCGGTATCAAGCTGATCAAGGCCATGGCGGCCCCCTACGGCTCCATGCGCTTCATGCCCACCGGCGGCGTGAATGAGAACAACATGCTGGACTACCTGGCCTTCGACAAGATCCTCTGCTGCGGCGGCTCCTGGATGGTGCCCGGCGACGCGGTGAAGGCCAAGGACTGGGACCGCATCACCGCCCTGACCCGCTCCGCGGTGGACAAGATGCTGGGCCTGGAGCTCAAGCACGTGGGCGTCAACTCCGGCGACCCCGAGGCCGCCCTGCGGGACGCCAAGCTCCTGGCCGCCCTCTTCGGCTGGGAGGTGAAGGAGGGCAACTCCTCCAACTTCGCCGGCAAGGGCTTCGAGTGCATGAAGAAGATCGGCCGCGGCACCCACGGCCACATCGCCATCGGCTGCAACAGCGTCGCCCGCGCCAAGTGGCACCTCGAGCAGCGCGGCTACGCCTTCGACGAGGACAGCGCCATCGTCAAGAACGGCAAGCTCACCAACATCTACCTGAAGGATGAGATCGCCGGCTTCGCCTTCCACCTGAGTCTCAAGGATTGATTTCCCCGACCATACGATCAAAGAGGAGGAACCCACCATGGGCAAGATTATCACCTTCGGCGAGGTCATGCTGCGGCTGAAGAGCCCCGCCTACGAGCGCCTGTTCCAGTCCCCCGTCCTGGAGGCCACCTTCGGCGGCGGCGAGGCCAACGTCTCCGTCTCCCTGGCCAACTACGGCCTGGACACCGCCTTTGTCTCCGTGCTCCCCGAGGGCGCGGTCGGCGACGCCTGCATCCGCGAGATGCGCGGCTTCGGCGTGGATACCTCCCGCATCGTCCGCAAGGCGGGCCGCATGGGCATCTACTACCTGGAGACCGGCGCCGTGCAGCGCCCCTCCAAGGTCATCTATGACCGGGCCGGCTCCACCATGGCCGAGGCGGTCTCCGGCGATATCGACTGGGACAAGGCCTTCGAGGGCGCGACCTGGCTGCACCTGACCGGCATCACCCCCGCCATCAGCGCGGGCGCCGCGGAACTCTCCATCGAGGCGGTCAAGGCCGCGAAGGCCCACGGCCTGCACGTCAGCTGCGACCTGAACTACCGCAAGAACCTCTGGAAGTACGGCAAGCGCGCCGACGAGGTCATGACCGAGCTGGTCAAGTACGTCGACACCGTCATCGCCAACGAGGAGGACGTGCAGAAGGCCCTGTGCATCAGCGCCGACTCCGCCGCCGCCGTGGACGAGGGCGAGATCAACGTCGAGCTCTACAAGGCCATCGCCGGCAAGGTGATGAAAGCCTATCCGAACGTGAAGCGCGTGGCCATCACCCTGCGCGAGTCCAAGAGCGCCAACCACAACGACTGGTCCGCCTGCCTGTACAACGGCAAGGACTTCTTCCTCTCCCGGAAGTATTCCATCACCGACATCGTGGACCGCGTGGGCGGCGGCGACTCCTTCGGCGGCGGCCTGATCTACGGCCTCAACGTCTACGGCGACGAGAAGCAGGCCCTGGAGTTCGCGGTGGCGGCCTCCTGCCTGAAGCACACCATCCCCGGCGACTACAACCGCGTCACCGTGGCGGAGGTCGAGAGCCTGATGAAGGGCTCCGGCACCGGCCGCGTGCAGCGCTGAGTCCAATACCCACGAAAAAGAGAGGCGCTTGCCTCTCTTTTTCGTGGAAATCCGTTCGGAGGTGGTAACCATGATGACGCCGGCAGCGCTTGAAAAGCTGCAGTGGATCCTCGATCAGTCCCGGCGGATCGTCTTTTTCGGCGGCGCGGGCGTCTCCACCGCCAGCGGGATTCCCGATTTCCGCTCCGCCTCCGGCCTGTACGCCACGCCGGAGGGCGGGCTCTCCCCGGAGATGATCCTGAGCAGGAGCTTCTTCTACCTCCAGCCGGAGCAATTCTTCGATTATTACCGGAAGTACATGCTCTATCCGCAGGCCAGGCCCAACGCGGTCCACCGGTATCTTTATCAGCTCGAAAAGCAGGACCGGCTGCGCGCCATTGTCACGCAGAATGTCGACGGGCTCCACAGGCTGGCCGGGAACATCCGGGTCTATGAGCTGCACGGCAGCGTCTACGAGAACGAGTGTCTCGAGTGCGGCGCCTCCTGGCCGATGGAGGCCGTGCTGCGCGCGGAGGGGATCCCCCGCTGCGCTTGCGGCGGCGTGATCAAGCCGAAGGTCGTCCTCTACGGCGAGCCTTTGGAACCCTTTGTCCTGATCGGCGCGCGGCGGGAGATCGCCGGCGCGGACACCCTGATCGTCGCGGGCACCTCGCTGGCGGTGGAGCCCGCCGCCTCCCTTGTGGCGGATTTCCGCGGGCGGGAGCTGGTCGTCGTCAATCGGGAGCCGACCCCGGCGGACGCCCGGGCCACCCTGGTGATCCACGCCGATGTGGCGGAGGTCTTCGCCGGTCTCAGGGTCTGAGAGGAGCGCCTTATCGGACCACGCCCGGCACCTCGTAGCGGATCCGCATCTGCGGCGCGCGCTGCAGGGTCACACGGTAATTCGTCTGCCAGTCCGCGCTGCCGTCGTCCACGTTGACGCCCTCCGCGGGCGGCGCGAAGAGCCGCAGCGTCAGCTTCGCCGGGCCCGCCAGCGGCCGCTGGAAGAAGGCGCTCATCATGTCGATGGTTTTGGTTCCCGGCGCTTTATAGAACCACCGCCCGTTGAGCTCCGCCATCAGGCCGACGGGCTCCTCCACCGTCATCTCGCAGAACTCGGGGTTGCCCTCGAAGTTAATCGGGATCGCCAGGCCATCCGCGTCCTCCGCGCCGCCCCAGCGCAGCGCCGCCGGGAAGACCGTCTCCTCCCCCTCCGTCATCTGCGGCATGAACCACGGGTCGTGCAGCACCTCATCCCGGTACTGGGCGAGGATCGGCTGCTCCACGCCGACGCTCGGATTGTTCGGATCCTCCCGCTCCAGGCCCAGCCGGCCCTGATCCCGGAACTGGTACAGGCTGATGGATTTGAACCAGTCCACCCGGTGATCCCGCCAGTGTCGGGCGAAGCGCACCACGCTCTCCCCCTGCATCCACGGGCCGGTCACGTCCCCGTCGGTGTTGAACTCGGCGGTGATCACGGGCTTCTCCTCCCCTGCCAGCTCCACGGCGCGGCGGTGGGTTCGCTCGAACTTCTCAATGATCTCGCCGAGGACGTCCGCCTTGTACTGGCCTCCGCCAGCCTCGGCCACGTCGTAGGGCCAGCCGTAGTGCAGGGCCGGGTAGCTGTCGCAGCTCCAGAGGTCGGCGGCGGCGTAGCAGTCCCGGAAGGCCTCCTCCTGCTCCATCTTCCCGTCCGGCAGGCAGAAGCCACCGCAGAAGATGGTCCGGACGTTGGGGGCCTCCTGCCGGAGGATGCTGGCGAAGCGCACGAAGAAGGCGCCTACCTCGGCATAGCTGTAGCGCTTGTTGTGCTGGAACCAGGTGCCGCAGCACTCGTGGTTGATCCGGAGCATCATCCGGCCGAAGGGCCGCAGCTGCCAGGCCAGCGCCCGCAGTTCGCCGTCGCTGAGGCCGCAGTCCAGCGTCAGGGTCAGGAGCACGTCCTGCCCGTGCCGCCGGATGTCCCGCATCTGCTCGAAGGGCTGGCCGTCCACCCCGTAGGGCGGATAGTCGTCGTAGGGGTAATCCCAGGCGAAGGAGACATTCCGGTCCTTCCAGGCCTCCGAGATGCGGGCCGGCCACTCCCGGTCGTGGGGATAGTAGGTGTACATGATGTTGACCGCCCGGTGCGGACGCCCGAGCTTGTGCAAAATGTAGTCCTGGCTGACATACGCTGCGCGCTCGCTGCCGTCGCCAAGGTCCAGGGCGCAGTGCGCGGGTCCCATGTGCAGTTTTCTCATGTGTCCTCCTCGCTGTCTCGTTTCGTCCTCGCGCCCCGGCTCAGGCGGCCGAGCGGCGTTTTCTTAATTCACTTAATTCAGGTTGCCCAGCACCAGGAACAGGCCGCAAGCGATCAGCAAAATCGCCGTGCAGCGGCGGAGCATCCGCTCGTCCAGCTTCCCCGCAAAACGGATGCCCAGGAAGAGCCCGAGCGCCATCGCGGGGTAGAGCGACAGGGCCCGCAGCAGCACCTCCCGCGTGAGCAGGCCGGTCAGCAGATAAACCGGCAACATCACGAGGTTCCCCGCGGCAAAGATCGCGGAGATGTTGGCCTTCAGCGTCCGGCTGTCGTCGATCACCCGGCCCATCACAGCGGCCAGCAGCACGCCGATGCCGAAAAGCCCGTTGATCACCCCGGAGACCGCCGTCAGCGCCAGCGTCACCCAGTGGGGCGTCGGCCTGGCCTGGCCGTCCTTCCGCCGCAGCATGTCCGCGCCCAGCAGCGCGATCACGAAGCCGAACACCACCTTGAGCGCCCGGCTGTCCATGTTCTTGAGCAGCAGGACGCCAGGGATCACCGCCAGCATGGTGATGACCGCGCCGGGGATCCAGAGCTTGGGGACCAGGTACTTCCGGTGCTTGATGGTCAGCGCGATGTTGGCCGGCACCGTCAGCACATAGTCCACCGGCGTCAGCTCGGCGTTGTTCATCATCAGCGCCATGATCCCGGTGTGGATCGGCGAGTTGCCGAAGCCCGCCGCGCCCTTGACAAAATACCCGAGCGTCACCACCAGGAACCAGATTCCATACAGCATTTGCCACCCCGTCCATCATCGCCCGCAGGTCTTCCCGGAAAAACCGGCATGCTGTTATTCTACACAGAATGCGTTTTTTCGCAATCTTCGTCGGGGCTTTTTTCTGTTTTTCTTTTCCAGCGCTCCCCCAGCTGCATCCGTCGCCGGACGCCGCGCTTGCCGACGGCAGCGTAAAATGCTATAATGCCGCTATCAAAAAAACGAGCCAAAGGAGCTGTTCCGCATGATCATCCGCAACGCCATGATCCACGACGCCATCCACGAGAAGCCCTATCAGGGCGACATCCTGATCCGGGAGGGGAAGCTGGTCTCCGTCGGCGGCTGCGCCGGGGCGGAGGATCAGGTGCTGGACGCCTCCGGCCTGCAAGCCTATCCCGGCTTTGTGGACGCCCATAGCCACATCGGCCTGGACGGCTACGGCGGCCCGACCGGCACCACTTATGATTACAACGAGATGAACGACATCTGCTCCCCGCAGCTGCGGGGCTCCGACAGCTATTACCCCATGGACGCCGCCATCCCCATGGCGCTCGAAGGCGGCGTGACGACCGTCGCCGCCGGCCCAGGCTCCGCCAACGTCCTGGGCGGCACCTTCTTCGCGGTCAAGCTGTATGGCCGGACCGTGGAGGAGGCCACTCTCCGGGAGGCCATCGGCATGAAATGCGCCTTCGGCGAGAACCCGAAGCGCTGCTATAAGGACAAGTGCGACTCGACCCGGATGACCACCGCCGCCACCCTGCGGGAGATGCTCTACAGCGCTCGGGATTACCAGCTGCGCAAGGAGGCCGCTGGCGGCGACATCGCGAAGCTCCCGAAATATGACATGAAGATGGAGGCCCTCATCCCGGTGCTGAAGCGGGAGATCCCGCTCAAGGCCCACGCCCACCGAAGCGACGACATCATGACCGCCCTGCGGATCGCCCGCGAATTCAACGTTCGGATCACGATCGAGCACTGCACCGAGGGGCACCTGATCGTCGAGGAGCTGAAGGCCGCCAACGTCCCGGTCGCGATTGGCCCCACGCTGACCAACGCCTCCAAGCTGGAGCTGCTCAACAAGTCCTGGACGACACCCGGGATTCTCGCCGCCGCGGGGCTGCAGGTCTCGATCATCACCGACGCGCCGGTCATCCCCCAGCAGTATCTGCCCCTGTGCGCCGGTCTCGCGGTCAAGGCGGGCATGGACCCCTTCCAAGCGCTGCAGGCCATCACCATCAACCCCGCCCGCCACATCGGCGTGGCGGACCGGGTGGGCAGCCTGGAGGCCGGCAAGGACGCCGATATTGTCCTGACGGACGGCGATCCTCTCGTGAGCGACACCCACATCCGGGCCGTCATCGTGGACGGGAAGCTTTTGGTTGATAAGCTCGGCTGAAAATATCCAAAGAGGTCAGATATAGCAGAACCCCTGAACCGCCGCAATGTGGTTCAGGGGTTCTGTTCCGTTCGTTACAAATGATTCTTCTCACCGCTGCGCTTTAACTGGCGGCAGCCATAGGGAGATTCCATCCACTCAGCGCTTTTACTTCTTCAGCAGCGCAATCAGCGCTTCGATGTTCTCCTCGCTCATGCCGGCCTTGGAGAGAAGATTCCGGGCCGCCGCCGCGTAGTTCTCCGGCGTCACGCTGGCCAGATCATAGGTTCCGTCCCCCTGGGCCTCCAGCGTCGCGTCGAAGGTCAGCAGATAGTTGATCATATCGTTGAACTTCAGCTCGACGATATAATCGAAGGCCGTCTTGTCCGAGGCCTCCGTGAGGCTGTAGTAGTTGTCGTAGGTCACCATGTAATCGTTCCGCATTTCCTCATAGGTAGCGCCGCAGAGGCTCTCCAGGAGGACGCCCACAAATCCGGTCCGGTCTTTTCCCTCGGTGCAGTGGAAGAGGATCTTCGTCGCGTTGTGCGCCAGCGCGCTGTTGAGTCCTTTAACCAGCGCCGACTGATAGGCCGCGCCCTCGTAGGCCGCGGACATGGCCATCAGGCAGACCTGATCGTTGTCCAGCAGCTGCTGCGCATAGTCCAGCTGCGCCCAGACTTCCTTCTCTTTATACTGATCGATCTTTTTCTGAGAATCCGCCAGGTTCAAAACGTAGTCGATTCCGTTGGCCTTCGCCAGCTCGTTGACATAGGGGGCCCGGTTGTTGGCGTTGTCAAACGGAGAGGCCGATCTGAACAGCACGTTCTCCTTGATCGCCTCGGACTTGACGGCCCGGAAGTTTGCGAAAACCTCCTCCTTCGTGAAGCCGTTCTTCGCCTCGTAGTCCTCAAAGTTCTTGCTGTAGGTCAGACCGCCGACGAGCTTCTGCTCGTATTCATAGCCGCCCTGCTTCACCAGGGTGATGGTGCACTTCATGTCGGTCGTCAGATGCAGCAGGTTCCACATCTCCCGGTTGTTGTAGCAGAAGCGGAGATAGGGATAATCCGTCCTGGTGTACTGATAATCCTCTCCCCGGTTCTCCTTGATGGCATAGCCGTATCCGCACAGCAGCGGGTCTCCCGTCTTGGTGTAATAGCCGTTGTAGAAGGGGACGGATTTGAATTCATAGCGGTACAGCTCGTTCTCCAGCACCACGTTGCAGGCGTCGCCGAATTCAAACCCCAGCGCGATAAAATCCTTAATCGAGATATTCACGTCGCAGCCGTAGAAAGCGTCCGCTCCTCTGTTCAGCACGTCCAGCGTGACCGAGAGCGGTTCCGCCGCCGTCGCCGCCGCCTCGTCGGCATGAACGCTCACAGCACCAAGCAGCAGACACAGGGTTGCCAGGATCGCGAAAAACTTTTTCATGCTGTCATCTCCTTCTCTGTCGGTCAAATGCACTTCATTGTCCGTTTTGCGGCCTTCCGCTTAATATGATTATAACCGATGTCGGCGTTTTTTTCAACCGGGATGAAGATAACATTTGTATAACGAAAGGACTTTGGTGGCTTTGCGGAAGATAACGGCGCGGCATGAGCTGATGTCATTCGGGGCATGATGGAGGCGTGGGATGGATTTAAAAGGCCTTTATAACGCCGAAATCCCTGAACCGCTTATTTGCGATTTTCATGGGCCTTTTTCACTGTTTCGGATTGTACTTTTCACCGTTCACCAGCACGACATTGAGTGGCTCACAGGTGATGTCATGCCACACGCCGGCGATGACGTAGGGTTCATGAGCCAGGTATTCTTTCACCCCGGCCTCGTAATCGAAATCGACGATGACCGCAGAGCCCTTCAGCTTGCCCTGCTCGTCGGTCAGGCCGCCGGCGCACACGATGTGCCTGCCCAGCTTCGCCATGCCCTCCAGGTGCTGCGGACGGACCTCCATCCGCTTGTCCAGCATGTTGGGGCCGTCATAGGCTTTGATGATGAATTGCACGTTGCTGACCTCCTCACGATTCTCTGAATCTCGCCGTATCGTCCGCCATGCCGCAGATCCAAATGCGATCCGCTTCCACCCGGCAGCTCTGGCAGATGACCTGCACGCCGGCGTCTGCCGCCCGGACCAGCGCCTCACGGAACGCCGGCTGTGTCGCGTCGTTGGGATCCACATGCCAGATCCCGTTCATTTGGATCACGAACATGAGGGCGCAGTGATAGCCCTGGCCCGCCGCTTCCGCCAGCTCCTTCAGGTGCTTCACGCCGCGCTCCGTCGGCGCGTCGGGGAACAGGCCGAAGCCGGGCTCCTGGTCCGCCAGCGTACAACCCTTCACCTCGGTCAGGTACTTCTCCCCGCCCCGCTCCATGTAGAAGTCGAACCGGGAATTCCCATAGGTGTATTCGGGCCTGACGAGGTCAAATTCCGCCTCGGCATAAAGCAATTTCATCAGAGCATTCGGAGCGAGGCTGTCAATATTGACCCACTCCAAACCGGGCTTATAGACCGAGATCAAGTCGAAGGCCGTCTTTCTGGCGGGGGCGTCAGCCTGCTGCAGCGTCACCCTTGCGTTCGGAAGCAGCAGCTCCCCCAGCCTGCCGGTGTTCTTAACATGCACCCTCTGAACAATGCCGTCGATTTCAACCTCCGCCGTGAAGCGGTTGAGCCGGCGCACAAAGCGGCCTTCGACCGTGTTTTCGTAGAATAGCGCTGGTCTGTTCATGCTTCTTGCTGTTCGGGCAGCTTCCCGTGTTCCCGCAGAATCATTTCCACCAGACTGACGCACTCAAACACCAGCCCATCGCAATGCGGCTTCTTCTCCCCGCCCAGCTCCCTGTTCCTGCGCAGCAGATCGGCACAGTCCAGCATGCCTTCATGGTTGGCTCGGAGGGCCTGATAGTACTCTGCAGGTTCGATGCCGAACATGCCCAGGACAACGATGCCCGCGGTAATGGCACCGCAGGCCGAGGCTCTTTTCAGCCCGCCGCCAAAGTTGGCGCAGACGCCCAGTGCCTGTTCTTCAGTCAGTCCCATATCCAGGGAGAACGGGACGATCACGGATTGGCCGCAGTTGTAATGGATTGTCGTGCAGGCGCGGAGCTCTTTAGCTCTGGCAAGATATTTGGAATCAGTCATTTCGTTATCCTCAGTTCTGAGCATCGCCTTATGCAATCAGATGCTGCGCACAGGATACTGCAAATAGGGTACTGTATACAGGTTTAAAGCACATTCAGCATCTGATACATGTGGCTGCTGCTATTCAGAGCACCCCCAGCATCTGTTCCGCGTTCTCCTTCGCCTTCACGCCGCCGAATGCTTTTGTTATTACACCACTCTCATCAATCAGATACGTCGATCTGATCAAGCTCTTACTTACTTTCCCATCCTTCCCCGGCTTCAGCACGTCATACGCTTTGATCACTTCCAGATCACTATCTGACAACAGCGTGAATGGCAGCCCGTGCGTTTCCTCAAAGCGCTTGTGGTATGCAACGCTGTCCTTGCTTACGCCGAGCACGACCGCGCCCTTCTCCCTGAATTGCGGGTACAGGTCACGGAAGCTGCATGCCTGGCTGGTGCAGCCGCTGGTCATGTCCTTCGGGTAAAAGTAAAGGATGACCTTCTGGCCCTTGTACTCGGATAAGGAATGCATAGTGCCGTTCTGATCTGGGAGAGTGAAGTCAGGGGCGATCGTTCCTATCTCAAGCATTTTTGTATCCTTTCAAACTCGTCATCTGAACCGCTCTTGCCGGTCAGATTCACTCATATCCACGTCTTCAGAATATCAGTTCCTAGCTCCAGCATATCAAAGGCAGCATCCCTCAGATCGGTTATAGCGTCGTAAACGGCGTCCTCGGACAGAACGCCGGCTTTGAAGCCTTCCGGCAACGTCAGGTCTCGATCGACATGCCAGTCCTCGCTACCGTAATAGGAGAAGAGCGCCTTAGCATGGGATTCAGCTACTTTCATAGCATCGAGCTGTTCCTTAAGCTTGGTGGTAAGCGTTGTAACGTCGTCGAGATAAGACTCCATACGGGCGATGCGGTCAAGCGCTTTTGTGCTCATTAGTCATCCCTCCATGCTGAATCATTCCAGCATTCGTTCTTCAGGCTAACCTCAACTATTTCGTCCCGCACTTTACAACTCGGTAAATGCATCGGCGGGCATTCTATAAGGTAAAAAAGAAAGGCCCCGCTGTGTCCAGCGAGGCACTGTCCGATCAATATTCTGTTGTCTGTCTTCTAAACAGTCACATGAATCCGAATTCTTCC
>CAMVAJ010000027.1 GCA_947165425.1 uncultured Clostridia bacterium | reverse complement strand
ACCGCGGCCTTTGAACATCTCGCCGCCGGCGTCGGCCGCGCCTGCGGCGTCTCCGTCCAGCTGCGCGGCGCCGCCGTGGACCGCGCCCTCTGCGCCTGCCTGAGCGCCAAACGCCAGCTGCCGGCCCAGTCCTTCCTGCTGGCGGACATCGGCGCCGGGGCCGCCGAGCTCTCCCTCTGCCTGCGCGGCATGGAGCGCCCCGCCCTCTCCCTCCCGACGGGGGACGGCGTCACCGCGCTGCTGGCGAGCTGCTTCGCCCTCCGCCCGGACTGGCTGCGGGACGAGCTGCTCCTGCCCTCGCCCCACGTCAACGACGAGACCTGGCTCCGCGTCTGCGCCCAGGCGGAGCGCGCCGCCGCCGGGGCGGACGCCCTCCTGGCCCTGCGCCAGTCCCTGGACGAGCTGCTCGGCCCGCGCCTGCCGGCGACCGCCGCGCGGATCTCCGAGGTCTGCCCGCGCCAGGGCCGCCCCTCCCGCATCCAGGCGCTGCTGCTGCTCGGCTTCAGCCTGCAACTGACCTGCTGCGGCATGGCGCTGGAGCGGCTCCGCTGGAACGGCTCCCTCTCCGGCTATCTCCCCCCGGAGATGCCGCTGATGCTCTGCGGGCGCGGGGCGACGCTGCTGAACACCTTCGACGACCAGCTCCGCTGGCAGCTCTCCCGCTTCCCGCTGCTCGCCCTGAGCCAGGGCCATCCGACCCGGAGCCTGCCGTGGCTCTTCCCGGCACTGCCCGGCCTGGAGGCCGCGCTGGGCGCGGTGGAGGCTCCGGCCATCGCGCTCCCGCCGGTGATGGACAGCCTGGACAGCAGCGAGTCCGCCGCCCAGACCGCTCTCCGCTTCCTGAGCGCGTTCCAGCAGGCCTTCCCAGCCGCCGCCACCCAGCTCTTCCCCGGGCTGATCGAACCCGGCGGCTACCCGGCCCCCTACGCGGAATCCCTGCTCTGCGCCATCGCGGAGCAGGCCGCGTCCCAGCCCCTCCCCCAGCTCGTGGAGCGGCTGCTGCTGGAGCTGCTGCGGGGGTGAAGCCCGGCCTTTTCTCCCCTTCCCGCCGTTTCTTTCGCCGCCCGGCGGCAAAGTTTGAATCTCGCCCTTGACACGCTATCCATGGCTGGCTATAATGCAACACGCGCACAGACAGCGGCCCCCGTCCCCCGGGCTATTCCCGCGGATGGCTTGGATCGGCTCCGGCGGGAGCCGCGGCCCACATCGTGCGTTTTGATCCCATATTTGAGCCATAGCAGTGGTAATCAATCGGCTGTTCTTCCCTCTTTTGAAGCAAAAAGTGGGGATGACCGTCTGATGAGGAGGATTTTCATGAGAGTCGTGCTTTGCCCCCGGTGCGAACTGAACTACATCACCGGCAACGAGGAATACTGCAAGGTCTGCCTGAGCGAGCTGCGCGGGACGCTGCAGGCCGAGGAGCCGGATCTCTGCTCCGTCTGCAATCTGAACCCGGTGATTCCGGGGCGCGATATCTGCGAGGCCTGCCTGCGGGAGATGTCCGAGAACGCGGATGTGGACACCGAGGAGGTGGAGGATCGCAGCGCGAACGCCGAGGAGATCGCCCAGATGGACTCCATCGCCCAGATGGACGACATCCTGCCCGACGTCAAGAGCGACGACGGCAAGGAATACGGCAGCGTGGAGAATCCCCTGAGCCTGGAGGACGTCCGGGAGGACGAGGATGAGGACAGCGACGGAATGGACGAGGAGAGCGATGAGCGCTGACCTCGCCGTCGGCACTCCGCTATCAGACCGTCCCCCCGCTGTCAGGAGACGCGATTCATGAGACTGTTTGCCATCGCCGACCTGCACCTGCCCGGCGGGGACGAGAAGCCGATGAACGTCTTCGGCCCCCACTGGGAGCGGCACTTCGACAAAATCCGCGCCGACTGGCTGGCCCGCGTCTCCGACGGGGACGTCGTGCTGATCGCCGGGGACGTCTCCTGGGCCATGCAGCTGCGGGACGCCGCGCCGGACCTGGCCGCCATTGGAGCCCTGCCCGGCCGCAAGGTGCTCATCAAGGGGAACCACGACTACTGGTGGTCCTCCCTCACGCAGGTGCGGGATATCCTGCCTGACGGCATGCTCGCGCTCCAGCACAGCGCCGCCGACCTGGGCGACTTTGTCGTCTGCGGCACCCGGGGATGGGTTTTCCCCACCGGCGGCGAGCCGCTCCCGGAGTCGGACGAAAAAATCTATCGGCGGGAGCTGGCCCGTCTGGAGCTGGCCCTGCGGGAGGCGCAGGCCCTGGCCGGAGACCGGCCCATCGTCGCGATGACCCACTATCCGCCGCTCTTCGACGCCCAGCGGGACACCGCCTTCACCGCGCTGCTGGAGCGGTACCACGCCGCGCTCGCGGTCTACGGACATCTGCACGGCAACGGCATCCGCGCCGGCTTCAGCGGGGAGCATCACGGCGTCCGCTACGCCCTGACCTCCTGCGACAGCCTGGATTTCTCGCTTTTGCAGCTGCCCTCCCTCCCGCTTCCGGACACGAAGGAGCCGCCCTCTGACCCCTGATTGGATCCGCCCGCCGGCCGCTGATCGCGGCCGGCGGGCTTTGTCCTTTTTTGTAACAATTGTAAAGAAAAAACTTCTCATCTTGTAATGTTTTGGGAAAAGTCCTGTTGCACGGGCGATTGTTCGCTTTTTGTTCTCACCACATGTTGTGTGCAAACGGCCGTTCCCACCACATAACCCTGTAGACCTCCAAAATGGGGTCTTTTTTTGTTACATTTGCGTTTCATTTCCGTGCTTTTTGGCTGAGGAAGCCGTAAAAAAAAGACTTTGAGAATTTGAAAAGGTGTGATAAGATGGTTCCGAAGCCCAAAAAAGGGAAAAATAGTGTTGAAAGGTGGGGGACAAGTTGGACGCAGACGCTTTGCTGCTGTTGCAAGGGCTGCCGCTCGACGAGGAGCTCACCGATCATGACAGGGAGCTGCTGGCGAGATACAGCCGGACCTTCACCGGCTCCTATTCGCATACCCTGGACGGCAAAGGGCGTATGGTGGTTCCCCAAGCCTACCGCGAGCGGCTGGGCAGCCAGTTCTGCATCGCCCCCTCCCCGGATTTTGAGAGCTTTTCCCTCTACTCCAACCTGGCCTGGGCCCGGCTGCGCGACCGCTATGCCCGCCTGAGCCAGCTGAAAGCGGAGGTTATCGAATTCCAAAACCAGTTCGACGCCCTCTCCTTTCTCGGCCAGGAGTGCGACGCGCAGGGCCGCATTCTGCTGCCCGCCCGCATCCGGCACCGTTTTCTGGGCGACGAGAAGGACGTCGAGGTCAGCGGCGCGGGCGACCATGTGCGCATCGTCGCCGCCACCCGGAGCGAGGAGCAGTACAGCCGCTTCAAGGATCAGCTCCAGCATATTCAGCAGGTCATCGGCGATCTGGACGCCGCCGAGGCGCTCCACCGCCAGGCCCAGGCCTGACGCATCCAAAAAATGAACGATCACGGGCCCGCGCCCTCCCGGTTTTTGGCGCGGCGCCCCGGAAAGCTTTAATCTGATCAGGAAGGAGGGTCTTGCCTTGCAAGGCACTGTTCGCAGAAGGCGCCGTTCCGCCATGTCGCTGCGCGGCCGCGCAGATCTGTCCTGGCAGGACGCCTTCCCCGACTTCGGGAAGAACCAGCGCTATGTCTCCAACATTCAGGTCAGCCGCGAGCGGATGTCTTTTGGCGTGGAGCTTCCCGAGCTCACCCCCACCTTCAATGCGGCCAGCGGCTCCGCCGCCGTGGGCGGCGTCCGGACGCGCAGGCTGAGCCGCGAGCGGGAGGAGGAGGTTCAGGCGGTGCCGGCGGTCAGCGCCGGCGGCGTGCAGGGGCTGGTCGGCTTCTCGCTGACGGTCCTCCTGGCGCTGGTGCTGTTCTTCGTCTGGTATCACAGCGGCGCGGATATCCGCGCGGCCCAAAACAGAATTCGTCTCTCCCAAACAAGGATTTCCCGTGTCGATCGCGAATATGAACAAGTACGCCTTGCGTATGAGGCGGCCGCCGCGTCCGTGGACGTGGGCTACGCCGCGGTTGATCAGGGGCTGATCTCCGGCAAGGGCGCGGCGGCCACCGCCATCACCATTCCGGATACCGCCATGACGACCCCCTTCTCTGCCACCGTCGCGCAGCAGGAGGAGCTTATCGCGGCGAGCGTCTCGCCGTAATCTCGGGCGCATCCAAGTTGAGGAGGCCATATGAAGCTCAGAGAAGTGCTGGTCGAGCTCCCATATCTGCTCGATACAAGAGGCAATCTGGACACAGAGATTCAAACCCTGACCGCCTCCAGCCGGGACAAGGTCTGTGAGGGATTGTTTTTCTGCATCCGCGGCGCGCGCTTTGACGCGCATCTTTTTGCTGCGCAGGCGGTGGAGAACGGCTGTGTCGCCCTGGTGGTCGAGCGGTATCTGGACGAGCTGGACGTGCCCCAAATCCGCGTCAGCAACGGGCGCGGCGCGATGGCGCGCATCGCGGCCGCCTTCTACGGCTGGCCCTCCCGGGGCATGCAGCTGGTCGGCATCACCGGCACCAAGGGCAAGACCACGACCTCCTACATGGTCAAATCCATCGTCGAGCAGGCGGGCTACAAGTGCGGCCTGATCGGCACCACCGGCGACATGATCGGCGATAGGCGGATCGAGAGCCATTTCACCACTCCCGACCCCATCGAGCTGCAGCGGACGCTGCGCATGATGGCCGACGAGGGCGTGCAGGTGGTGAGCATGGAGGTTTCCGCCCACGCCATCGACATGCTCCGCATGGACGGCATGGTCTTCGAGGTGGGCTGCTATACCAACCTCAGCCAGGACCATCTGGACTGGTTCCACACCATGGACGCCTACTTCGAGACCAAGAAAAAGTTTTTCACCTCCGGCATGGTGCGCAACGCCGCCTTCAACGCCGACGACGAGACCTCCGAGCGCATCATCCGCGACCTGAAGGTCCCGCGCCTGATCTACGGGATCTGCGTGGACGCGGACCTCTTCGCCCGGGATATCGAGATCAGCGAGACGGGCGTCTCCTTCCGCATGCGGCTCCACGGTGTGGACGAATTCCCGGTCTCCCTGCGGATGACCGGCATGTTCAACGTCTACAACGCCTTGGCCGCCGCCGCCTGCGCGATGATCCTCGGCATCTCCCAGGACAACATCCGGGCCGGCCTGGAGGCCATCGCCTCCGTCCCCGGCCGCATCGAGATGCTCGACACCCACACGCCCTACAAGGTGATCCTCGACTACAGCCACTCCCCCGACGCGCTGAAAAACATCCTGCAGACCGTGCGCACCTTCGCGCGGGGCCGCGTCATCGCGCTCTTCGGCTGCGGCGGCGACCGGGATCAGGGCAAACGTCCCATCATGGGCGAGATCGGCGGCCAGCTGGCCGACTTCTGCGTACTCACCAGCGACAACCCCCGCAGCGAGGACCCGCTGGACATTCTGAGCGCCATTGAGGAGGGCATCCGCCCCACCGGCAAGCCCTACACCGTCATCGAGAACCGCCGCGAGGCGATCCGCTACGCCCTCACCCACGCCAAGGACGGCGACGTGATTGTCCTGGCCGGCAAGGGCCACGAGACCTACCAGGAGATCAAGGGCGTCCGCCATCCCTTCGACGAGAAGGTGGTCGTCTCCGAGCTGCTGGCGGAGCTGGGCTCCTGAAACCATCTCTGATCCACTACGATAGGAGGGATCTCCGTCCATGAACGTGTCTTTTCATGGAGCAGCTTCCTGGTTTATCTGGGCGTCGCCGCTGGTCGCGATGGCGCTGGTGCTGGCGGTCATGCCAGCCTTTTTGCCTTTTCTGAGGAAACTGAAATTCGGCCAGACGATCTATGACCTGGGCCCGCAGGCCCACAAGGCCAAGCAGGGCACCCCGAACATGGGCGGCATCGTCACCGGCTCCGCCACCCTCGTCACCCTCCTGCTCTTCGCCGTCCTCGGCGCCGCGCAGGGGTCCGGCGCCTTCGGAATCCGCGGCGCCCTGTGGCCGCTGCTCTTCATCACCGTGGGCTGCACGCTGCTCTTCGGCTTCCCGGACGACTATATCAAGGACGTCAAGAAGGACCACGAGGGGCTGAAGCCGAAGCAGAAGCTGATCGGCCAGATGATCGTCGGCCTTGCCTTCTCGCTGTACTGCTATTTCCGGCTGGGCAGCGACGTGTGGCTCCCCTTCACCGACAAGACCTGGGATCTGGGCCTCTTCTACATCCCGATCATGACGGTGCTGGTGATGTTCATCACCAACAGCGCCAACCTGCAGGACGGCGTGGACGGGCTGCTCTCCTCGGTGACGGTGGTGGGCATGGCGGCCATGGGCCTTGTCTCCGCGCTGCTGCTCGGCGGCCCGGAGGCGGACGCGCCCATCCTCCGGCTCCTCTTCCCCGATCGGGGGATCGATCCCGTCTGGTGCGAGCTGGTCACCGTTCTGTGCTGGGCGCTGGCCGGGGCCAGTATCGGCTTTCTCTTCTTCAACCGCCATCCCGCGAAGATCTTCATGGGCGACACCGGCTCCATGTTCATCGGCGGCGCCTTCGTGGGCGCGGCGATGCTGCTGAAAATGCAGTTCCTGCTGATTCCCGTCTGCTTCACCTGCATCATGAGCTCCGTCTCCGTGATGATGCAGACCACCTACTTCAAATATACCCGGAAGAAATATGGCCAGGGCCGGCGCATCTTCAAGATGTCCCCCCTGCACCACCACTTTGAGCTCTCCGGGATGAAGGAGAACCAGATCGTGCTGATGTACGCCGCCGTGGAGCTCGTGCTCTGCGCGCTGGCGGTCGTCTCCGTGATCGTGGGGCTCCCTGTCTGATCCGATTTGTCTGTGTAAGGAAGCGAGTTTTCGATGGTTCATGATCGTACCGCCTGGCAGGGGCGGAAGGTACTGGTGGTGGGGCTGGCCCGCTCCGGCGTGGCCGCGGCGCGTCTGCTGGCCTCCCTGGGCGCGGAGGTCACCGTCAACGACAGCAAGGACCGCGAGGCCCTGGGCGAGGCCCTCGCGCCGCTGGAGGGCCTGCCGCTGCGCTGGGCCCTCGGCTGCCCGGCGGACGGCCTGCTGGAGGGACAGGACTGCGTGGTCATCTCCCCCGGCATCCCGGACAAAGCCCCGTTTGTGGTCGGCGCCCGGCAGAAGGGCATCCGGGTCATCGGCGAGCTGGAGCTGGGCTGGGAGACCTGCCCCTGCGAGATGGTGGCCGTCACCGGCACCAACGGCAAGACCACGACCGTCTCCCTGCTGGGCGACATCTTCACCCGAGCGGGGCGCAAGACCTGGACCGTCGGGAACATCGGCTTCCCCTACACCCAGGCCTCGCTGGAGTGCCAGCCCAATGACATGATGGTCTGCGAGTGCTCCTCCTTCCAGATGGAGACCGTCGATGGCTTCCACCCCCGCGCCGCCGTGCTGACCAACATCACCGAGGACCACCTCAACCGGCACGGCACGATGGCGGAGTACACGCGCCTCAAGATGCGCATGTTCGAGAACCAGACGCCGGAGGACGTGGCCGTCTTCAACGCCGACGACCCGGCCCTCGCCGGGCTGGACCGGCAGGTCCGCAGCCGCGTGATGTTCTTCTCCCGGAAGAGTGAGCCCGCTCAGGGCGCGTTTGTCCGGGACGGCGTCGTGACCGTCCGCTGGGACGGGCGGGAGGAGGCCATCCTGCCCGCCGACGAGATCTATATCCCCGGTCCCCACAACCTCGAGAACGCCCTCGCCGCGGTCTGCATCGCTTACAGCGTGGGCGTCCCCGCCGGCGTCATCGCCGAATCCCTGCGGGAATTCAAGGGCGTGGAGCACCGCATTGAGTTCACCCGGGAGCTGGACGGGGTCCGCTGGTACAACGACTCCAAGGGCACCAACGTGGACTCCACCATCCGGGCCATCCAGACCATGACGCGTCCGACGGTCATCATTCTCGGCGGCTCGGACAAACACTGCGACTTCGCGCCCCTGGCCCGGGAGATCGCCGCCTCGCCCTGCATCCGGGAGGCCGTGCTGATCGGCGTCACCGCCCCGCAGATTGAGCGGGCGCTGATGGCCGAGGGCTGGAGCCATCTCCGCCACGCCGCGAGCCTGGCGGAGGCGGTGGATCAGTGCCGCGCGTTAGCGCGGCCCGGCTGGAACGCGCTCCTCTCCCCCGCCTGCGCCTCCTTTGACATGTTCAGCGACTACGAGGACCGCGGGCGGAAATTCAAGGCGCTGGTCCGGGCGCTGAAGTGACCGTGAGGTACCCGACGTGAGTGGTAAGAGAGAGAATACGCGCCCGCGCGTCAGCGCCTCCTGGCAGGAGAAGGGCTACCGCATGGAGGACAGCCCCTGCGAGCATGTGGAGGCCGTCAACGCGCAGAACGACAGCGGCTTCCGCCATCCGCAGGACCCGGAGGCCTGGCGCGACGATCCGTTCCACGACGAGGCCGTGGACGAGAATCTGCGCTCCGGGCGCTCGGCGGATCTGGACAGCCACGACTCCGCCTTCTGGGTCGGCCCGGACAAGCCCCCCACGGAGGCCGAGATCGAGCGGAGCCGGAAGAAATCCACCGTGCTCGAGAAGAAGCCCCCGAGCATCAACCTGCGCATCTTCCGGGTCGCGCTCCCGGTCTTTCTGGTCCTGATCCTGCTCGCCTTTGTCGGCTTTCGCCTGTTCTACAGCGTGCGCACCGTCACCGTGGTGGGCAATCAGCGGATCCCCGCTGAGCGCGTGCTGGAGCTCTCCGGCGTCCGCGTCGGCCAGAGCCTGCTGAGCGTCACGGACGAGAAGATCGCCGAGGGCTTCAAGCCCGAGCGCTACCTGATCCTGGTCAGCGCCAAGAAGGACCGCAGCGGCAACGTGACCCTCTACGTCCGCGAGCGCGAGCACCGCGCCTATCTGCAGTACTGCGGCATCACCTACATCCTCGACGGCCGCGGCATGGTGCTGGAGCAGAACGCGGAGGAGATGAACACCGAGAACCATGCCGAGGGCGACGCGGCGGAGTTTGTGCTCCCTCCCCTCAAAATCGAGGGCATGGACATCCGCGAGATCCAGACGGGGCAGATCGTCGCCCTCAACAAGCCGGAGCAGCTCACCATCTATATCAGCGTGGCCATGGAGCTCAAGGCCATGGGGCTGACCGAGGTGGTGTCCGAACTGTATGTCACCAACCCGGCCAATCTGTATCTGGCGACCGCCGACGGCTTCTCGGTCCACCTGGGCGACGCGAACCGCATCCACGCCAAGCTCCGCGCCATGACCCTCGTCCAGGCCGAGCTGCGCAAGACCGGCGTCACCACCGGCACCATCGACGTCTCGCGCCCCGCCGAGCCCACCTATATTCCGGACGGCGGTACAAATTGAAACATTTTTGAAAGAAATTCTTGAGAATTCTGTCCCATTTTGGCAAAAAAGCGGGAAAAAAGCTTGCATTCCACATCAAAAGCGTCTATAATGGATGATGGTAAATTGGATTGCTGTCTGACCGTTTAAGACAGGCAAAATCAGCCTGTCCGCCAGCGACTGGACGCGGAGCAGGAGGGGTATGCACACATGAAAACCACCGTGGTGGCTGTCGATTTCGGCACGAGCAAGATCGTGACGCTGGTTGCGGACAACTCGTCCAGTCTCCGCTGCGATATTGTCGGCGTCGGCGTCGCTCCCTATGACGGATACATGGACGACGGGTGGAACAATCCGGGCGAGGTGAACCAGCAGATCCGCGCCTGCATCGAGGACGCGGAGAAGCAGAGCCGCCGCAAGATCCGCGACGTCAACATCGGCGTCCCCGCCTCCTTCACCCACGCCTACAAGGCGGAAGTCACCGTGGAGCTCAAGGGCACCGATCCCCGCGTCACCAGCTCGGACATCAAGCAGGCCTTCAAGCTGGCGGAGGAGAAGATCGGCGTCGTCAACGGCATCAAGGTGCACGCCACCCCCGCCTGGTTCATCATCGACAACGGCAAAAAGACCCTCGAGCCCGTCGGAAAATCCGGCCGCGAGCTGCGGGCACTGATCTCCTTCATCTACGCGGATCAGTTCTTTGTGGAGGACGTGAGCCTCCGCCTGCGGGACATGGGCTACAACGTGGACGGCGTCTACGCCACCGCCCCCGGCGAGATGATGCTCTTCCTCCCCGAGGAGGAGCGGGACCACACCGCCGTGCTGATCGACATCGGCTATCTGACCACCGACGTGATGATCGCCGAGGGCGACGCGCTGGTCTTCCTGCGCACGATCGACATCGGCGGCGGACACATCACCGCGGATCTGGCGGAGGGGCTGGACATCCCGATGGCCGAGGCGGAGCAGCGCATCAAGCGCGAGTACGTCTACGCCGTGGAGGATCAGGGCCAGACCTACGATATCCCCGGCGAGGAGGGCCGCGAGGCCCGCAGCTTCACCCGCCGCCAGGTGGCGGAGGTGCTGGAGCCCCGGGTGGAGGAGATCGCGGACGAGATCAAAAAGGCCATCGCCGACAGCGGCGTGAAGCTGGGCAGCTGGTCCAGCTATTACCTCACCGGCGGCGGCCTGACCATGAACCGCGGCGGCGCGAAGTTCCTGGGCAACCAGCTCGGGCAGACCGTGAAGGAGACGCCCAAGCGCACCGCCAAGCTGAACAGCCACGCCTTCTCCAGCTCCCTGGGCCTGATCGATCTGATCATCGACACCATCGAGACCCGGGACCGTGAGCCCGCCGGCGCCGGCGGCAAGGTCGGCCAATTCTTCCGCAGCCTGCTGGGCGGCTGAGTCCAGTATTAATAGATCATTTTCTTGCTAAACATAGATGAGTCAGGAGGGCGCTACCGTGATTGAATTCCAGAGTGACGAGCAGAGCAGCTTCGCTTCCATCAAGGTCGTCGGCTGCGGCGGCGGCGGAAACAACGCCGTCAACCGCATGGTCGAGGCAGGTCTGCGCGGCGTTGAGTTCATCGCCGTGAACACCGACCGCCAGGCGCTGGGCATGTCGACCGCCCAGACCCGCATTCAGATCGGCGAAAAAATGACCAAGGGCCTCGGCGCCGGCGCGGTGCCGGAGGTGGGCCGCCGCGCCGCCGAGGAGAGCAAGGAGGAGATCGCGCAGGCGCTGGCCGGCGCGGATCTGGTCTTTGTCACCGCCGGCATGGGCGGCGGCACGGGCACCGGCGCGGCCCCCATCGTGGCGGAGATCGCGCGGGATCTGGGCGCCCTCACCATCGCGGTCGTCACCAAGCCCTTCGGCTTTGAGGGCAAGCAGCGCATGAAGAACGCCGAGAGCGGCATCGCCGACCTCAAGCAGCGCGTGGACACGCTGGTCGTGATCCCCAACGACAGCCTGCTGAAGGTGGCCAGCAAGGGCACCACGATCCTCGAGGCCTTCCGCAACGCCGACGACGTGCTGCGCCAGGGCATCCAGGGTATCAGCGATCTGATCGCGGTGCCCGCGCTGATCAA
This sequence comes from uncultured Clostridia bacterium, assembly GCA_947165425.1. Lineage (GTDB taxonomy): Bacteria > Bacillota > Clostridia > Christensenellales > Aristaeellaceae > RUG11272. The sequence goes on along the minus strand of CAMVAJ010000027.1, from coordinate 17,166 downwards.
CCTGGACTTCGCCGATGTGCGGACCGTCATGGAGTCCGGCGGTATGGCCCACATGGGCATCGGCATCGGCACCGGCGAGGGCAAGATGCTCAAGGCCGCGAACGAGGCCATCGCCTCCCCGCTGCTGGAGACCAACATCGAGGGCGCGCGCGCGGTGCTGATCAACATCACCGGCGGCCCCGACATCTCCATCATGGATATCAACGAGGCCGCGGACAAGATCATGCAGGCCGCCGACCCGGAGGCCAACATCATCTTCGGCGCGGGCGTGGACGAGTCCATGGGCGACCAGGTGCGCGTCACCGTCATCGCCACGGGCTTTGAGAAGACGCCCTTCCCGCCCCGGGAGCCGGCCAAGAAGCCGCGCGAGCTGGAGCGTGAGCGCCTGCTGGGCTCCTCCTCCACCTACACGCCCTCCAGCTTCGCCTACTCCTCCTACGCGCAGCCGCAGGCCAGCCAGCCCGCCGCCGAGCCGCAGGCCGCCGACCCCTTCATGTCCACGGGCCGCCCGGCGATGGGCGTTCCCACCGCCTCCTACGGCCAGGGCATGCAGCAGCAGAACACGGCCTTCCAGCCCCAGCAGCAGCCCTCCTATTTCGCGCAGCCGACGCCCTTCCAGCCCACCTTCGGCGCCAACACGCAGCCTGTGCAGCCCCTGGCTCAGACGCAGGCCACCAGCCCGAACGCGGCCCTGGAGCGCGACGACCGTGGCGTCCCGGCCTATATGCGCCGCAAAAAGTAAGCACAGATTCAGCAACCCCCGCTGCCAAACGGCAGCGGGGGTTTTCGACACGAAAAAACGCGGCGACGCCGCGTTTTCTGCTGTGGTCCTCTCAGCCCTGCTTCTGCTTGTGCTTGGGATTCTCACAGATCACCATGACTCTGCCCTTGCGCTTGATAATCTTGCACTTTTCACAGATCGGCTTGACGCTCGGTCTCACTTTCATGGCAGTATCCTCCTTTACTCCGCGTGTTCACTCAGCTCTTGCTGCGCCAGGTGATCCGACCGCGGGTCAGATCATAGGGCGATAGCTCAACAGTTACCTTATCCCCGGGATAGATGCGGATATAGTTCTGGCGCATTTTGCCGGAGATATGCGCGATGATCATGTATCCGTTGGAGAGTTCCACCCGGAACATGGCGTTTGGAAGGGCCTCGACGACCTTTCCATCCATCTCAATCACATCGTCCTTGGACAAATTTTCAGTCCTCCTTGCACAGGGGCTGTTCGGGGCCCAACCCGTTTTCCTTCAGGAAGGTGCGCAGATCGCTGTCCTTCAGCCGGTTCTCCGCCTGCAAACTCTGATAGTTCTCCATGCGGAGCGGCCTGGGCCTTACGTGTTTGATCTTCTTCTTCTTGGGGTGATCCAGCTTCCGGGTCATGCCGTCCGACAGGAGGAGGAAATCTCCCTCCGGCTCGGCGGTCACGATGAAATAGCGTTTGCGATCCCTGCCCTGGATGGATTGCACCACTCGGCCAACATCATAAGGGATGGGTTCCATCTCAACGCTCCTTCCACTCGTAGCCGGGATAGGAGAGGATCTCCGGAGGTTGTCCCTCCCGCACCACCAGCGTGTGCTCGTAGTGGGAGCAGGGCTTCCCGTCCCGGGTGCGGAAGCACCAGCCGTCGTCGTCCTCGTATCCGTGCCAGTCACCCAGCGCGATCATCGGCTCGATGGCCAGGGTCATGCCGGGCTGCAGCCGCAGGCCGTGTCCCGCCAGACCGAAATTGTACACCGCGGGATCCTCGTGCATCTCGCGGCCGATGCCGTGGCCGGTCAGATCCCGGATCACGCTTAAGCCGTTGGCCTCCGCGTGGGCCTGAATGGCCGCCCCGATGTCCCCCAGGGTGTTTCCGGCCACCGCCATCCGCGCCCCCAGGAAGAAGCACTCCTCCGTCACCCGGACCAGACGGTCCGTCTCCGGCGGGATCTCCCCCACCCGGACGGTCCGCGCGCTGTCGGACTGCCAGCCATCAAGGATGACGCCGCAGTCCAGGGAGACGATGCTCCCCTCGCGCAGGATCTGATCCCGGGAGGGAATCCCGTGGACGACCTGATCGTCCACCGAGGTGCACAGCGAGGCGGGGTAACCCTCGTAGCCCAGAAAGGACGGGACCGCGCCGGCCCGGACGATCAGCTCGTGGGCGTACTCGTCCAGCTCCAGCGTGCTCACGCCCGGGCGGACCTTCGCGCTCACTTGATCCAGCACCTGGCACAGCAGCGCCCCGGCCGCGCGCATCTTTTCGATTTGCGCGGGGTTCTTGATGGTGACCATCAGGCCTTCAGCACCTTCATGATCGCGTCGAAGATGGCGTCCACGTCGCCCGTGCCGTCCACCTTCGCCAGCTTGCCCTTGCCCTGGTAGAAGTCCACCAGGGGCGCGGTCTTGCTGTGGTAGGCGTTCAGCCGGTTGAGGACCGTCTCGGGCTTGTCGTCGTCGCGCTGGATCAGCGTTTCGCCGCACTGGCCACAGGTCGTCTGACCGTTCAGCATGGAGACATGGTAGGTCGCGCCGCACTTGAGGCAGACGCGGCGGCCGCTGATCCGCTCGATGAGCTTCTCATCCGGCACGTCCAGCTCCACGACCTTGTCGATGTGAGCGATGCCCTCGAGGGCCTCGGCCTGGGGAACCGTGCGGGGGAATCCGTCGAGGATATAGCCCTTGGCACAGTCGTCGGCCTGCAGCCGCTCCTTAACGATGTCGATGATGACCTCGTCGGGCACCAGGCCGCCCGCGTCCATATAGGACTTGGCCTTCAGGCCGGTCGGCGTCTGATCCGCGATGGCACGGCGAAGCATGTCACCGGTAGAGATCTGCGGGATGCCGAGTGCCGCGCAGATGCGCTGCGCCTGTGTGCCCTTGCCCGCTCCGGGAGGGCCCAGGAAGATAATGTTCACGCTCGTCACTCCTTTGCTCGGATCAGGATGTCGATTTGCCATGCGCCCCGGAGAGCCGGGACGCATGGCAAATCAATCAGGTCACATAAAGCCGCCCTTTTCCACATCCATGTCGATGCCGCGGATGCTCATCTCGCCCTGGACGGTGCGGATGGTCTCCAGCGCCACGGACACCGCGATCAGAATGGAGCTGGCCGCGAAGGGCACGCTCATGTTCAGGTTGCGGGTCAGCAGGCTCGGCACGGCGGACAGGATGGCCAGGTAGAGCGCCGCGAACAGGTTCAGCCGGTTGACCACGTTCTGCAGATAGCGGCTGATGTTCTTGCCGCGCTGGCCGGGGATGGTCGCGCCCTGCATAATCAGCTGCTCAGCCTGCTTCTTGGGGTCAAAGCTGATGGAAGAGTAGAAGTAGGTGAAGGCGATGATGAGCAGCGCGGACACGATGATGTAGAGGATCGAGCCGTTGCTCATGTTGGCGTTCCACCAGTTGGTGAAGGCCCCGTTCGGGTTGATCATCTGCGCGATGGTGCCCGGGAAGGCCAGGAAGGAGTAGGCGAAGATCAGCGGCATGACGCCCACGCTGACCACCTTCAGGGTCAGACGGGTGCTCTGTCCGCCGTAGACGCGGCGGCCCTTGATCTGCTTGGCGATCTGCAGGGGCACGCGGCGCTCGGCCAGCTCCACGAAGGTCACCACCGCGGTGATGACGATCGCCACCACGAAGATCACCAGGACGCTGATCCAGCCAGAGGTCGTGCCCTGGGCGGAGGCGGAGGTGAAGTTGGTGATGATGCCGTTGAAGAGGTTGGAGACAATGCCCACAAAGATCAGCAGCGAGATGCCGTTGCCAATGCCCTTGTCCGTGATGCGCTCGCCGATCCACATGGCCAGGGCGGTGCCGCCAGCCATGGAGATGCCGACCATGATCATGTTCAGCCAGCGGGCAGGTGTGGAGGAGATGTAGCCCAGACCGGCCACGATGCCGATGGCCTGCAGCGCGGCGAGGCCGACGGTGACGTAGCGGGTGATGCGGCTGATCTTCTCACGGCCGGCGCCGGTCTCATCCTGCTGCATGCGCTCCAGCGCGGGAATCGCGATGCACAGCAGCTGCATGATAATGCTGGCGTTGATGTAGGGCGTGATACCCATGGCCATGATGGTCATCTGGCTGAAGGCGTTACCGGTCATCATGTTGACCAGCTGCAGCAGCGGCAGGTTCAGCGCGCTGCCGATGCGGCTCTGATCGATGCCGGGGGCGGGAATGACGCCCACCAGCCGATACAGGAGCAGCATCGCGAAGGTGTAGAGGATCTTCTTGCGAAGCTCAGGGGTATTCCAGATCTTGCGAAGGCTGTCTACCATCTCAGATCACCTCGGCTTTCCCGCCGAGAGCCTCGATCTTTTCCTTAGCAGAGGCAGTGAACTTGGCGGCTTTGACAGTCAGCTTCTTGGTGAGATCGCCGCCGCCCATGATCTTGACGCCGCCCAGTTCCTTCTTGATGATGCCGGCGTCCTTCAGGGCCTGTGCGTCCACCACAGCGCCGTCCTCGAAGACCTCGAGGCGCTCGATGTTCACAGCGGCATAGTCCGTACCAAAGATGTTGGTGAAGCCCTTCTTGGGAACGCGGCGATACAGGGGCATCTGGCCGCCTTCAAAGCCGGGGCGCTTGCCGCCGCCGGAACGGGCCTTCGCGCCCTTGTGTCCTTTACCGGAGGTCTTGCCCAGACCGGAGCCGACGCCGCGGCCCAGCCGCTTCGCAGCGGTGGTAGAGCCCTCGGCGGGATACAGCTCATGCAGTTTCATCGGTATTCCCTCCCTTACTCGTTCACTTCTTCAACCTTCACCATGTGCTTCACAGCGAAGATCTGTCCGCGGATGGCGGGGTTGTCGGGGGCGATCACGGAGTGACCTACCTTGCGCAGACCCAGCGCGGCCACGGTGGCCCGGAGCTTGGGGAGGGCAGCGATGGGAGACTTGATCAGCGTAATCTTCAGTTTCATCTCTTGTCCCCTCCTCAGCCGAGCAGTTCTTCCACGGTCTTGCCGCGCAGCTGAGCGACGTGCTCAGGGCTGCGCAGAAGCTTGAGCGCCTCGATCGTGGCCTTGACCATGTTGATCGGATTGTTGGTGCCGTAGGACTTGGTACGGATGTCGCGCACACCGGCCATCTCCAGCACGGCACGGGCCGCGCCGCCAGCGATCACGCCGGTGCCCTCGGGGGCGGGCATGAGCACCACCTTGGCGGTGGAGTAGAAGCCCGTCACCTCGTGGGGGATGGTGCTGCCGGCCAGCGGAACCTTGATCATGGCCTTCTTGGCATCCTCGGTCGCCTTGCGGACGGCTTCGGGGATTTCCACGGCCTTGCCCATGCCGGCGGCTACACGGCCGTTCTCGTCGCCCACCACGACCAGCGCGGAGAAGCGGGAGTTACGGCCGCCCTTGACGGTCTTGGACACGCGGTTGACCGCAACCAGCCGGTCCTTGAATTCACTTTGCTGTTGTTCAAAACGTGGCATTTGCGTGTGTCCTCCTTTGCTCAGAATTCAAGTCCGGCTTCGCGGGCACCCTCGGCGACAGCCGCGACGCGGCCAGTGTAGACATAGCCGCCGCGGTCGAACACCACGGTCTTGATCCCGGCCTGGACAGCACGCTCACCGATCAGCTTGCCGACGAGCTTGGCGGCGCCCTTCTTGTCCACCTCGTCCAGCTGCGCTTTCAGCTGGGGATCGAGGGTGGAGGCGGCGACGAGCGTCGTGCCCTTCACGTCGTCGATGATCTGAGCCTGAATGTGTTTGTTGGAACGGTATACGCTCAGACGCGGCATTTCGGGGGTGCCGCTGATCTTTTTGCGCACGCGGGCATGGCGGATCACGCGGATCTCATTGCGGTCGCGCTTTTTGAACATATGCAGTCACTCCCTCTCTTACTTCTTACCGGTCTTGCCTTCCTTGCGGCGGATGTGCTCACCCTGATACTTGATGCCCTTTCCCAGATAGGGTTCAGGCTTGCGGATGGCACGGATGTCCGCGGCAAGGTTGCCGACCTGCTGCTTGTTGGCGCCCTTGATCACGATGGTGGTATCGTTCGGCGTCTCGAAGGTGATGCCCTCGGGCGCGTTCAGAATCACCGGGTGGGAGAAACCGATCGCGATGTTGATGACCTTGCCGGAGTTCTCGGCCTTGGCCTTGTAGCCAGTGCCGACCATCTCCAGGGTCTTGGAGAAGCCGTCGGTCACGCCCACCACCATGTTGTGGATCAGCGCGCGGTACAGGCCATGCATGGCCCTGTGTTCTTTGTCCTCAGAGTGGCGCTCCACGGTGATCAGACCGGGTGCATTGTTCACGGTGATGGACGGGTTCACCTGCTGGCAGAGGGTGCCCTTGGGGCCCTTCACTGTCACGAGGTTCGCCTGGTCCACTTCGACCGTCACGCCAGCGGGGACATGAATCGGAAGTCTACCGATACGAGACATTTTTTCACACCTCCATGAACGTGTCGGTCATCACCAGATATAGGCGAGCACTTCGCCGCCGATCTCCTGCTTGCGGGCTTCCTTGTCGGTCATCAGTCCACGAGAGGTGGAGATGATGGCGATGCCCAGACCGCCCAGGACCTTCGGCAGCTCCTCGCAGCGGGCATAGACGCGCAGGCCGGGCTTGGAGATCCGCTTCAGACCCGCGATGACGGGGGTGGAGCGGTTCGCGCCGGCGTACTTCAGGGTGATCTTGATGGAACCCTGGACGCCGTCGTCCACAAAGTCAACAGCCTTCACATAGCCCTCATGGAGCAGGATCTTCGCGATGGCCTTCTTGGTATTGCTGGCAGGCAGAACCACGGACTCGTGCCGGGCGACCTGCGCGTTGCGAATGCGGGTGAGCATATCGGCGATGGAATCATTCACAACCATGATGGTACCTCCTTCCGTTTTCTCCCCGCTTACCAGCTGGCCTTGCGGACACCGGGGATCTGACCCTTGTAGGCCAACTCTCTGAAGCAGATGCGGCATACACCGTAGCGGCGGAGCACAGAGTGGGGACGGCCGCAGAGACGGCAGCGCGTATACGCCCGTGTGGAGAACTTCGCCGGACGCGCCTGCTTGATTTTCATACTGGTTTTAGCCACGTGCGTTTCCTCCTTCTATTATGCCTTCGCGAAGGGCATGCCCAGCGCGGCCAGCAATTCCTTGCACTCCTCGTCCGTGTTCGCGGTGGTGACGAAGATCATCTCCATGCCGCGGATCTTCTCGACCTTGTCGTAGTCGATTTCCGGGAAGAGCAGCTGCTCCTGGATGCCCAGGGCGTAATTGCCGCGGCCGTCGAAGGCCTTGGTGGAAACACCGTGGAAGTCACGAACGCGGGGCAGCGCGACGCTGACCAGCTTGTCCATGAACTCCTCCATGCGGGCGCCGCGGAGGGTCACCTTCGCGCCCACGTTCTGTCCCTCGCGGACCTTGAAGTTCGCGATGGACTTCTTCGCCTTGGTGACCATGGGCTTCTGGCCCGCGATGGTCGCGAGCTCGGTCAGGGCCAGCTCCAGCGCCTTGGCGTTATCCTTGCAGTCGCCCAGGCCCATGTTGATCACGATCTTCGAGAGCTTGGGAACCTGCATGGGATTCTGATATCCGAATTTTTGTGTCAAGGCAGGAACAGCCTCGGCCAGATATTTTTCCTTGATGCGGGTAGCCATCGGGCTTTTCCTCCTTTATCAGTCGATCTCGGCGCCGCACTTCTTGCAGATGCGGACCATCTCGCGCGCCTTCTTGCCCGCGTCGTTGGTCACCACGTTCACCTTGTGGGAGATGCGGGTGGCCTTGCCGCACTTGGGGCACACGAGCATCACGTTGCTCACGTCGATGGGCATGGGCTTGTTGATGATGCCGCCGGGCTGCATCTGGGTGCGGGACTTCTGGTGCTTGGTGGCCACGGCCACGCCCTCGACGGTCACACGGCCGGTCTTGGGGAACGCGGCGAGGATCTTACCCTTGGTGCCCTTGTCCTTGCCGGAGATGACAACGACTGTATCGTTTGTTTTTACGTGCATCGTTTTTCCCTCCTCACAGCACTTCGGGAGCCAGGGAGACGATCTTCATGAAGTTCTTCTCGCGCAGCTCACGGGCCACAGGTCCAAAGATACGGGTTCCCTTGGGGAGCATCTGGTCGTTGATGATGACGGCGGCGTTGTCGTCAAACTTGATATAGCTGCCGTCGGGGCGGCGGCGGTTCTTGCGGACGCGGACGATAACCGCCTTGACGACGTCGCCCTTCTTGACCTGGCCGCCGGGGTTTGCGCTCTTCACGCTCGCCACGATGACATCACCGATGCTGCCGTCGCGGCGGAAGGAACCGCCCAGCACCCGAATGCACATGATTTCTTTCGCGCCGGAGTTGTCGGCGACCGTGAGTCGCGTTTGCGGCTGAATCATGGTGTTGTTTCCTCCTTACAATGCGGGCTCACTTGGCCTTCTCAATGATCTCAACCAGGCGCCAGCGCTTGTCCTTGCTGATCGGGCGGGTCTCCATCACGCGGATGGTGTCGCCGATACCGCACTCGTTGTTCTCGTCGTGCACCTTCAGCTTGCTGGTGCGGTTCATGATCTTGCCGTACAGGGGATGACGCACGCGGGTCTTGATCTGGATCACGCACGTCTTATCCATCTTATCCGAAACGACAACGCCGATTCGGGTTTTACGAAGTCCTCTCTCAGACATTGAGACAGCTGCCTCCTTTCATTACGCCTGTTCCTTCTGGCGAAGGACGGTCTTGACCCGCGCGATGTCATGGCGCACGGCCTCGATCTGCTTGTGGTTTTCGAGCTGACCGGTCGCCAGCTGGAAACGAAGGTTGAACAGCTCCTTCTTCAGCTCGGCAACCTTATCATTCAGCTGCTCGATGGTCATTTCACGGATTTCATTGGCCTTCATTTCGTCTCACCACCCGCTTCATTCGTCGCTTCGACAGGGCGCGCAATGATTTTCGTCTTCAGGGGCAGCTTGTGGGACGCCAGGCGCAGGGCCTCACGGGCAGTCTCATCCGGCACGCCCGCGATCTCGAAGAGCACGCGGCCCGGCTTGACCACCGCCACCCAGTACTCGGGCGTACCTTTACCGGAACCCATGCGGGTCTCGGCGGGCTTGCTGGTCACCGGCTTGTCGGGGAAAATCTTGATCCAGACCTGGCCGCCACGCTTGGTGTAGCGGGTCAGGGCGATACGGGCAGCCTCGATCTGCTGGCTGGTCACCCAGCAGGGCTCGGTGGCCTGCAGGCCCCACTCACCGTAGGCCAGGAAATTGCCGCGATGGGCCTCGCCTTTCATGCGGCCGCGGAACACCTTGCGGCGCTTGACTCTTTTCGGCATCAGCATGGATTACTTGACCTCCTTTGCGGCGGGGGCTTTCTTGGCCTTGGGCAGGATCTGGCCCTTGTAGATCCAGACCTTCACGCCCAGACGGCCGTAGGTCGTCTTGGCTTCCGCAAACCCGTAGTCGATATCCGCGCGCAGCGTCTGCAGCGGGATGGAACCGTCGTGATAGGACTCGCTGCGGGCGATATCCGCGCCGCCGATCCGGCCGGAAACCGCCGTCTTGATTCCCTTGACGTTGTTGGCCTTCATGGCGCTCTGGATGGACTTCTTCATCGCGCGGCGGAAGCTGATGCGCTTCTCGAGCTGCTGCGCAATGTTCTCGGCCACCAGCTGAGCGTCCGCGTCGGCGTTGCGGATCTCCTTGGCGTCCACGTGGCAGTTCTTGCCGACGAACGCGGTGACATCCTTCTTCAGCTGCTCAATGGTCGCGCCCTTCTGGCCGATGATCATGCCGGGCTTGGAAGTCCAGATGGTCACGTTCACCTGAGAGGCGGTGCGGTCAATGTCGATCCGGGAGATCCCGGCGGCATAGTACTTTTCCTTGAGCATCTCGCGGAGCTTGAAATCCTCCACGAGGTTGTTGGCAAAATCCTTCTTATCGGCATACCAGCGGGCGGACCAGTCATAGATCACGCCAACGCGCGCGCCGTGGGGATTCACTTTCTGACCCATAATGAAACCTCCTTCGCCTTACTTCTGGTCAAGCACCACGCTGATGTGGCTGGTGCGCTTGAGGATGGGAGAGGCGCTGCCGCGGGAGCGGGCAATGTAGCGCTTCAGTGTGGGGCCGGGGTTGGCGTACACTTCCGCGACATAGAGGTCTTCATGGCGCATTTCCAGATTGTTCTCGGCGTTGGCCACGGCGCTGTTGAGCACCTTGAGCACCACCGGAGACGCCGCCTTGGGCGTGAACTGGAGAATCGCACGGGCTTCATCCACACTCTTACCACGGATCAGATCGATGACGATCCTCACCTTGCGAGGGGAGATGCGGATATACTTGGCATGGGCCTGCGGGCGCTTGTCAGCGTGCTCCCGACGGGCAGCCGTCTTCACCTTGGAACGGGTTGCCATATCGTGTCACTCCTCTCGCTTACTTGCTTCCCTTGTCACCGCTGTGGCCGCGGAAGGTGCGGGTCGGGGCGAACTCGCCCAGCTTATGACCGACCATATCCTCGGTAACATAGACCGGCACATGCTTGCGGCCGTCATGCACAGCGATGGTATGTCCGACAAACTCCGGGAAGATGGTGGAGGACCTGGACCAGGTCTTCAGCACCGACTTTTTTCCGGAAGTATTCATATCCTGAATGCGCTTGAACAGCGCTTCCTGCACATAGGGCCCTTTCTTGACGGAACGGCTCATTGGTCAGTTGCCTCCTTCCAGTGAACCGGCTTACTTCTTGCCGGCGCGCTTGATAATCATCTTGTTGGAATACTTCTTGTGCTTCCTGGTCTTGTAACCCAGAGCGGGCTTGCCCCAGGGAGTCACAGGAGCAGGCATACCGACAGGGCTCTTGCCCTCGCCGCCGCCGTGCGGGTGATCGTTGGGGTTCATCACGACGCCGCGGACCGTCGGACGGATGCCCATGTGGCGGACGCGTCCGGCCTTGCCCAGATTGACGTTCTCGTGATCGGTGTTGCCGACCGTGCCGATGGTGGCCTTGGCGTTCAGGGGGAGCTTGCGCATCTCACCGGAGGGAAGACGCACGGTGGCATAGCCGTTCTCCTTGGCCATCAGCTGCGCGGACATGCCGGCGGAGCGGACGAGCTGGCCGCCGCGGCCGGGCTTGAGCTCCAGATTGTGGATCAGCGTGCCGACCGGGATGTTGTTCAGCGGCAGCGCGTTGCCGGGCTTGATGTCGGCGTTCTCGGAGGCGACCACGGTGTCGCCCACGTTCAGGCCGAGGGGCGCCAGGATGTAGCGCTTCTCGCCGTCGACATATTGCAGCAGGGCGATGAAGGCGGAGCGGTTCGGGTCGTACTCGACGCCGACGACCTTCGCCGGGACCTCCAGCTTGTCGCGCTTGAAGTCGATAATGCGGTACTTGCGCTTGTTGCCGCCGCCCTGATGACGGACGGTGATCTTGCCCTGCTTGTTGCGGCCCGCGTTTTTCTTGAGGTACTCGGTCAGGCTCTTCTCGGGAGACTTCTTGGTGATCTCCTCGTAGGTCAGAACCGACATAAAGCGCCGGCCAGGCGAAGTCGGCTTGTAATTTCTAATCGCCATTGCTCTTCTCCTCCCTGCTTTACGCGTCCATGCCCTCAAAGAACTTGATCGGCTTGGAGTCCTTCTTCAGTGTCACATAGGCCTTCTTGACCTCGGGGCGGCGGCCCTGATGCAGGCCCTGGCGCTTGATCTTGCCCAGGGTGCGGACGGTGTTGACCTTGTCCACTTTCACGCCGTCGTCGGCGAAGACCGTCTCGACCGCCAGCTTGATCTCCGTCTTGGTCGCCGTCACCGGCACCTCGAAGATGTAGCGCTTGTCGCCGATTCCCTCATACGCCTTCTCGGTGAGGACGGGGCGCACGATGATGTCATGCGGGTTCTTCATGATGCGTAAACCTCCTCAACAGACGCGAGCGCAGCCTTGGTGACGACCAGCTTGCCGGCCCGCAGGATGTCATAGACGTTGAGCGTGTTGACGTAGCTCGTCTTGGCCTCGGCCAGGTTCGCGGTGGCGCGGACGACATTCTCGTCCCGCTCGGGCAGGACCACCAGCGCCTTCTTCTCGGCCTTGAGCGCCTTGAGAACGCCGGCCATCAGGCGGGTCTTGCCCTCGGCGAGCTTCAGCTCGTCCACCACGATGAGGTCACCGTCCTGCAGACGGGAGGTCAGCGCGGAGCGGAACGCCAGGCGGCGGACCTTCTTGGGCACCGCGATCACATAGTCGCGGGGCTTCGGCGCGAACACGACGCCGCCGTGCTTGAACTGGGGCGCACGGTTGCCATGGTGACGCGCGTTGCCGGTGCCCTTCTGGCGATAGATCTTGCGGCCGCCTCCGCGGACCTCGCCGCGGGTCTTGGCGCTCTGGGTGCCCTGACGCTGCGCGGCCAGATAGGAGCGCACGACCAGGTGCATGGCGGCGACGTTGACGGGCGCGTTGAAGAGCTCCTCGCTCAGTTCCACCTCGCCGACGACCTTGCCTTCCATATTATACAGTTCAGTCTTAGGCATGTCTTTGTCCTCCTTGCACTCAGGCCTTGACGCTGTCGCGGACGATCAGCACCGTGCCGTTGGGGCCGGGAACCGCGCCCTTGACCAGCAGCAGGTTCCGCTCCGCGTCCACGGAGACGACCTCAAGGTTCAGGATCGTCACGCGCTCCGCGCCGGTGCGGCCGGCCATGTGCTTGTTCTTGAAGACGCGGGAGGGGTCGGAGTTCGCGCTCATGGAGCCCACGCCGCGGTGATACTTGGAGCCGTGCTCCATGGGACCGGTGTGCTGATTCCAGCGCGCCACGGGGCCCTGAGTGCCCTTGCCCTTGCTGATGCCCATGATGTCCACGCGGTTGCCCTCGGCGAACTGGTCGACCTTGATCTCGTCGCCCACGTTGTAGCCGGAGCAGTCGTCGAACCGGAACTCGCGCACATAGCGCTTGGGCGCGACGTCCGCCTTCTTGAACTCGCCAAGCTGGGGCTTGTTCAGGAGCTTCTCGGCCCGCTTCTCGGTCATATCGCCGAAGGCGACCTTCACCGCGCAGTAGCCGTCGGACTCCACGGTCTTGTTCTGCAGCACCGTGCAGGGGCCCGCTTCGATCACGGTAACCGGAACGAGGCGGCCGTCCTTGGTAAAGACCTGCGTCATGCCGATCTTCTTCCCAACGATCGCTTGTTTCATCTTATCGTTCCTCCTGCCTCTTACAGCTTCATTTCGATATCGACACCAGCAGGAAGTTCGAGCTTCGTCATGGCGTCCACGGTCCGGGGGGTGGGGTTGACAATGTCGATGAGCCGCTTGTGGGTGCGGCGCTCGAACTGCTCACGGCTGTCCTTGTACTTGTGCGGCGCGCGGAGGATGGTGACAATCTCCTTCTCCGTGGGCAGCGGGATCGGACCGGAGACCTGCGCGCCCGTGCGCTTGGCGGTCTCGACGATGCGGGACGCGGTCTGGTCGATGAGCGTGTGCTCATACGCCTTCAGCTTGATGCGGATTTTCTGGGTGGCCATTGATGTACCTCCTTGATCGTTCTCTTCTGCGGTGCGTCGGCCCACTGCAGGTGCAGGCCTCCTCCGCTTCGAGTCCGTCGCCCGATTGACGGGCTGGTCCCCTGTAATTACCCGTTTGGCCCAACGGCAACTTACAGGTTCATCCCTAACAGACAACAGCAATCATTATACACACAATCCGGAAATACGCAAGGGGGAAAAGCCCCTTTTTGAAAACTTTTTTCAGCGATTTTCACTTTTTACAAGTCGCAAAACGCTTGTAATCACTCTGTTCTTTCAGCTCCGTCGTGACCACTTCTCCATGTGTGTTCATCCCTGGACCCCCAAGCCCGCTCCAGCCCCCTCCCCGCGCGCAGTTCAGCGGCTTACCCCCTCGCAAAGCCTTTATTTCATTGGGTTTTTAGCCCCTCTTCTTGTCCACGCTTTCAGGTGTGTTTATTCCATCCTCCCTCTCCGCCTGTCCAAAGCCGCCGGAATCCGACCGGATCCGCCATTCCCGGCTTCTGTTTTTTCACTATTTCGCAGGAAATGGCGCTAAAAAGACAAGGGAAATACAGCTTCACACCCGCTCGCGTCTTGATTTCTGCTCTCGCTTCGCATAGAATACCCCTGTCATGGGAAGCACGCAGGAAATACCTCCCCCGCGGGAGGTGACCGAAGGAGTAAAACTCTCAGGTGCGCAAGCGGGACTGTGTGCGGATGACACTCTGGAGAAGCCCGTCCCCGTCAGGAGCCGGGTGCCGAAGGTGCAAGGCTGAGCATCAGCTAATCTCTCAGGCAAAAGGACAGAGGAAGCAGGCGCTTCGGCGCAGGCTTATGGGTCTGATTGAATTGGGAGCATCGCCTCGGCGGACTCCCGTTTTTATGTATATAGGAAAGGATGAGGATCCATGAGCGACTTCGCGCAGGCGGTTGCCGCCGTCAACGGCAAGGTGAACGACATCGTCTGGGGCGTCCCGGCCCTGGTGCTGCTGATCGGCACCGGCATTCTGATGACCGTGCTGACCCGTTTCTTCCAATTCACACGCTTCGGCCACATGTGGAAGCAGACCATCGGCGGCCTGTTTGACAAGAAGACGGGCATCCGCGCCTCCTCGGACAAGCACTCCATCTCCCAGTTCCAGTCCCTGTGCACGGCTCTCTCCGCCACCATCGGCACCGGCAACATCGCCGGCGTGGCCTACGCCATCACCATGGGCGGCCCCGGCGCGGTGTTCTGGATGTGGATCGCGGCCATCGTCGGCATGATGACCAACTACTCCGAGAACGTGCTGGGCATCTTCTTCCGCCGCCGCAACGAGAAGGGCGAGTGGAGCGGCGGCGCGATGTACTACCTCAAGGACGGCGTGGGCCGCATGAAGTACGGCAAGATCGTCGGCCCCGTGCTGGCGGCGCTGTTCTCCTTCTTCGCGGTCGTCGCCTCCTTCGGCATCGGAAACATGGGCCAGGTGGCCTCCATCACCGAGAGCATCAACACCCTGATCCCGGCCGAGCCGAGCACCGTGAACCTCATCACCGCGCTGGTGCTGATCGTGCTCCTGTCCCTGGTGATCCTGGGCGGCCTCAAGCGCATCGCCACCACCAACGAGCGCATCGTGCCCTTCATGGCCGTGTTCTTCATCATCGGCTCCCTGATCATCATCTGCATGAACATCACGAAGGTGCCCGCCGCCTTCGGCGCCATCTTCGCCGGGGCCTTCAACTTCAAGTCCGCCGCCGGCGGCGTGGGCGGCGCCATCATCGCCCAGGCCATGACCTGGGGCTTCAAGCGGGGCGTCTTCTCCAACGAGGCGGGCCTCGGCTCCTCCGTCATGGTCCACTCCGCCTCCAACGTGAAGGAGCCCGTCGTGCAGGGCCTCTGGGGCATCTTCGAGGTCTTCGCCGACACGATCATCGTCTGCACCTGCACCGCCCTGGTGATCCTGACCAGCGGCGTGGTGGACATGCAGACCGGCGCGTCCATCTCCGGCGCCAGCAAGCTCGGCCTGGCCACCGAGGCCTTCACCAAGAGCTTCGGCACCGCCGGCGGCATCTTCCTCGCCGTCGCCGTCTGCCTCTTCGCCTTCACGACCATCCTCGGCTGGAGCTACTACGGCACCAAGGCCTGGGAGTACATCTTCGGCACCAAGTCCACCCTGGCCTATAAAATCATCTTCATCGCCATGGTGGCGGTCAGCACCCTGATCGATGTCTCCCTGGCCATCGACCTGAGCGACACCTTCAACGGCCTGATGGCGATTCCCAACCTGATCGGCGTCGTGTGCCTGAGCGGCCTGGTGCTCAAAATCACCAAGAACTACAGCGCCCGGAAGATCACGAAGGATCAGCCCGAGCTGGAGCCCATGTACTCCGCCTTCCCCGAGATCCAGAAGGAGCAGGAAGCCCGGACCGACATGGACTGATCCCCTCAGCGCCCCGCCCCGGCGGGGCGCTTTCCTGTCCCTCCGTCCATGCCGGAATGGCCGCAATTCGACCATTCCGTACATTCACGTTTTGTTTGCCGCATCTGCGGGACGCAATTATGTCAATTTCCGTACAATCCTGTTTCAATTATAGAAAAGGTTCGTGTTTTCGCTTTACAAACCCAGATACCTATGCTATCATACACGGCGGTTCATCCGGCCTTATGCCGCTCGACTGAAAGGGAGGATACCATGTCCAACAAAACAGAGAAGCTTTCCACCGGCAAGTTTGCCCTGCTCGGCTTTCAGCACATGTTCGCCATGTTCGGCGCGACCGTTCTGGTGCCGACGCTCACGGGGCTCTCCATCAGCGCCACGCTGCTCTTCGCGGGTCTGGGAACGCTGCTCTTCCATCTGCTGACCGGCCGCAAGGTGCCGGCCTTCCTCGGCTCTTCCTTCGCCTTCCTGGGCGGCTACGCCGCGGTGAAAACCATGGTGCAGCAGGGCCTGCCCGACGCGCCCGACGCCGCCTGGATCCCCTACGCGGGCCTGGGCGTCTTCTGCGCCGGACTGGTCTACGTCATCGTCTCGCTGCTCTTCAAGGCCTTCGGTCCGCAGAAGGTCATGCGCTGGTTCCCGCCGATCGTGACCGGCCCGATCATCATCTGCATCGGCATCACCCTCGCCAACAGCGCCATCAACAACTGCGCCACCAACTGGTGGATCGCCCTGCTGGCCGTGCTGGTCGTCGTGGTCTGCAACATCTGGGGCAAGGGCATGATCAAGATCATCCCGATCCTGCTCGGCGTGGTCGTGTCCTACGCGGTGGCTGCCATCTTCGGCCAGCTCGATCCCGCGAAGGTGCAGGCGCTGCACGACGCGGCCTGGATCGGCCTCCCCTTCAAGGTCGAGGAGACGGTCTTCTCCCTCTTCGGCAAGGCGGACGGCTCCCTCGTGGTCTCCACGATCGTCGCCATGGTGCCGATCTCCATCGCGACCATGATGGAGCACATCGGCGATATGTGTGCTATCTCCTCCACGGTGGGGAAGAACTTCGTCGCCGACCCCGGCCTGCACCGCACCCTGCTGGGTGACGGCCTGGCCACCTCCCTGGCCGCCCTCTTCGGCGCTCCGGCCAACACCACCTACGGTGAGAACACCGGCGTGCTCGCGCTGACCGGCGTGTACAACCCCGCCGTCGTCCGCATGGCCGCCTGCCTGGCCATCCTCTTCTCCTTCTGCCCGAAGTTCGCGGCCCTCATCGGCGCGATGCCGGCGGCCACCATCGGCGGCGTGTCCCTGATCCTCTACGGCATGATCTCCGCCGTCGGCG
>CAMVAJ010000026.1 GCA_947165425.1 uncultured Clostridia bacterium | reverse complement strand
GACCCACGGCTTAGAAGGCCGTTGCTCTATCCAACTGAGCTACAGGCGCAGGCCGCGCGTCTGGCATTCGACGCCACAGCGTTTCCGCTGACAGCAATTGATTATAGCAGATGTTTTGATTTGTGTCAATTGTTTTTTTGCAGCCGTTTTTTCGCCTGCTCAGGCCCCGAAAATCCCGTCCAGGACCTTCCGCGTCAGCTCCGGGATCTGCTCGTTCCAGGGCCGCGTGCCGTCCAGGGTGAAGGGCGGGCGCACCCGCAGCTGCCGGCCCGGCAGATCCAGATGGACCGGCCAGACCTTCAGGGGCCGGCCGTAGCGGCGCTCGTACAGAGAGAGCATGGACAGCCAGCCCTCGTTGATCTTCTCCTGCTCGTGCTCGCCGAAGCCGGTGGGGATCTCCGGGAAGATCACCAGGTTCTTCCCGCTCTGCAAAAGCCGCAGGCTCTCCCGGACGGTGGTGGCCGCCCGGGCGTCGTGGTAGACCGGCACGTGCGGCACCGAGCGGAGGATCGGCGGCAGCAGCAGCGCGACCACCGGCGGGATCACCACGTTCCACAGGGGCGCAAGAGGGCCCTTCTCGTTCCACCAGTGATCCTGCCGGACGTAGGCGGGAACCGTCTCCCGGTGCAGCGGGTCGGCGAAGATCCAGATATAGCTGTCCTCCCGCAGTGGGAAGTTCAGCGCCATCTCCAGCGGACCCATCGCCCGCTCGTGGTTGCAGATGAAGACGCAGCTCTCCCCGTCGAAGGGCACGTCCCAGCTGACCGTCACCCTGGGGATGAAAAGACGGACCAGCGGGGCCGCCACCCTGTAAAACCGCTTGCCCATCTCAGCCGCGCTCCTTCTTCGATTTCGTGCCCGTCTCTCTGTGCGCGCCGCGCGCTTCGCGGGCCAGGCGCTCGTTCTCCTCGGCCCACATCCGGCGCATCTCGGCCTCGCAGGTCTCCGCCACCCGGCGGCGCTCCGTCTCCGGGTCCGCCTCCGGGTCGTAGACGATCTCCGGCGCGAAGCGGATGGTGTGCGCGTCCTTGTGGCAGAACATGGGGACGAAGCGGCAGCGCTTCCCCGTCCGGGCGTAATAGATCTGGCCCAGCATCGCAAAGCCGGCGAAGAGCTCGCCCACGCCCTCCCGCTCGTAGCCGTGATCCTGCGCCACGGCGTTCGGGTTCTCCGGGAAGATCAGCAGGTTGTCCCCGGCCTGCATCGCCTCCACCGAGGCGCGGAAGGTCTTCATCAGCTGGCCCGGGCTGTCGCGGTAGACCGGGATCGACTCCAGCTGCCGCATGCAGGCGCTGAGGAAGCGCCCCGCCAGCCAGGCCACCGGTCTGCGCAGCGGCCGGGGCATCCAGGCCAGGTCCTTGAAGGTGTAGCGGTAGAGGTAGTCCGTGACCTGCTCCCGGTCCACCGCGATCCGGGCGATGACCCAGGGCCGCACCGGCACGGGCATCCAGGAGATGGCCACCAGCGGGCCGTAGATCTCCCCGTGGTTGCAGAGGAAGACGATGGGGTTGCCGTCGTCCAGATGGATGTGCTCCTTCCCGAGCAGCCTGTGCGGATAGATGCGGCGGATCAGGGCCCGCAGGAAGCTGGTGCCGAAGGGCTGCAGCCGTTTCTCCAGCACCACGCCGTCCAGCTGCCGCCGCAGCGCCTCCTCCCGCGTCGGCTCCTCCATGCCCAGGAAGCGGCTGAGCTTGCGCAGATACCGCGAGGAGAGCGGGAAGCGCAGGGCGAGCACCAGCGCCGCCAGCGTCAGGAGCGAGGCCGGGAGGAACATGTACAGCCGGAAGACCGCCTCCCGGGAGAGGAAGACATACAGCGTGATCAGGGCGAGGGTCAGGGTCTGGCCGATCAGCTCCGCCATCTGCAGGGAGGCGGCGCGGAAGGCCGTGTAGGAGGCGGGCTCCCGCCCCAGGGCGTATTCCGTCACCGCCCGCATGGCGGTCTCCAGCCAGCGCAGGGCCGTGAAGCACAGGGCGTAGCCCGCGCACAGCAGCGCGAGGCTCATGTAGACGCTCCCCATGCCGCCGCCCTCGGCCACCGTGATCCGCAGGCTCCGCAGGCCGAAGATCCACAGGAAGAAGCCCACGAGCATCACGTTGGTGGGATCCGGGTGCCCCCCGAGCCGCCGGCCGCGCAGCCGGAGCAGGAAGCCCGCCAGCTGCCACGATCCGACCGCCACCGCCGCCGTGATCAGCAGCGCCAGCGCCAGCTCATGCGCCGAGAGGGCTAGGAAGGAGAAGGCGAGGGCCGTCGTGACGTTCACCGCCACGACAAAGACGCTGCTGAGCGCCTCCCAGATCCGGTAGGCGTTGCCGCCGCGCAGGGTCTGCGCGAAGGAGGGCTCCGCCGGCCCCTCCGCGTCCCCCACCGGCAGCGCGTCCAGCCCGGAGCGGGCCATCAGCTGGTCGTAGAGGGCCACCAGGTCGCACAGCCCCCAGCCGGCCAGATACTGCCAGGCCGCCGGCGCGGGTAGATGCACGAGATAGACCCACATCATCGCCAGAGCCGGGAGCAGATGGAGCACCGCCAGCCAGAGCGCGAACCAACCCCGGCGCAGCACGCCGCGGGCGTCCAGGCGCAGCAGATGGCCGCAGAGCACGTCCCGGGCCGTCAGCGCCAGCACCAGGCAGAAGATCATCCAGATCTGCCCGCTGGAGAGGCGGCCGGGGAGGACCACCAGCAGCGTCAGCGCGCAGAGGAAAACCAGCGCCATCAGCGCGGTCAGGCCGCGGCGGACCGGAGCGGTGTGGCGCCGCCACTGCGCGCCGGTGCAGCTGAGGATGAAGCGCACCGTCACCTGGGCCAGGAGATACAGCGCCCCGCCGTAGAGCGGGCTCTCCACCAGGTGGTTGGAGGCCGTGAGACAGTACACAAAGGAGAACAGCCCGCTGAGACTCAGCACGCCGCGCCAGGCCACCGCCTGGTCCGCCTCCTCCCGGCTCCGCCGCCGCACCGCCGTCACGGTCATTCCTCCTTGTTCCTGATCAATCGTTTACTTCTGCAGCCTGCGCTTGCGCCGCTCCTCGGCGGCGGCCCACTCCAGCTTCTCCTCCGTGGTCTCCGGCGTGAAGGGCGGGACCGGCACAGGGCGCTCCTGCTCGTCCAGGGCGACGAAGACCGCGTAGGCCCGGTTGATCAGCTCCCGGCTGCCGTCCAGCTTCTCCACCAGGCTGTCCACGCGCACCTCCAGCGAGGTGCGCCCGGTCCAGGTCACCCAGGCCTCCTGGACCACCGTGTCGTTCAGATGGGCCGGCTTCAGGAAGGTCAGGTTGTCCACGCTCACCGTGGTCACCGCGCGGCCGCAGTAGCGCCGCGCCGCCACCGCGCCCACCACGTCGATCCACGCCATGATCTGCCCGCCGAAGAGGCGGGGAATCGCGTAGCCGTTGCAGTGCTGCGGCATCACGATCTGGACGGCCAGGGTCTTTTCGCTCATGCTTCTCTTCCCTCCGGTTCAGCTCTCGTGGACGAGCTTCCCGGTCATGTGCTCCGGGGTCAGCGCCATCAGCAGGGTCGCCGGGCCGCTCTTCTCGATCTCCCGGGCGATGTATGCCTCGTCGTCGGTGAAGCGCAGGCTCAGGCGGCGGCTGATGTCATAGACCGTCTCCCGGTCCTCCACCAGCTCAATCCGCCCGAAGACGATCACGCTGCGCACATACAGGCTCCAGTCCCCGTCCAGGTTCTCGCCCCGGTCGAAGACGCAGAAGGAGACCTTGTCGCACGCCCGTACCGCGTCCACCCGGTGGCCGGCGCGCCCGCCGTGGAAGTAGATTCTCCCGTCCTCGGGGCAGTAGAAGTGGTTGATCGGGATCCCGTAGGGATAGCCCCCGTCCCCCAGCACCGACAGCACCCCGCGCTTCTCCGAGGTCAGCAGCGCCTCGCACTCCGGCCGGGTGAGCGCCTGCCGCTCCCGGCGCATGGGGCGGAACGCCCCGCGCTCGTCGCCCATACTCTCCGCTCCTCTCGTCCATCGCTGTGTTTCGAAGACCAGCCCTTCCACCGCCGCCCCGCGGAGGGCGGCGGTCCCCCTCCCCAGCAAGCTGGGGAGGTTTTTAGATACTGTACTTTAGCCCTATCTCCCCATCTTTGATGGGGAGATGTCGCCGCAGCGACAGAGGGGCCGGTCTTCCGCCGCGCGTCACTTGGATTTGAGTTCCTGTTCAATCCAGATAATCCCTGACGCAAAGGGGCGCACACGGATTTGCCGCATGCGCCACAGGCCGGCCTCCCGGTCACTCGTCCGCCTCCGCCAGCGGCCCGTCCTTCAGAATCTTCTCCACCCGCTCGCGGGCCTTCGTCCTGGACTTCTGCTGGGTGGAATCCATGCCGTCCGGGGCGTCCCCGAGGGCGGAGATCACACGGTAGTTCGCCGCGCCGTCGAGGGAGAAGCGCCACTGGTAGGTGGGCAGATAGCGCAGGTTCTCCACGCGCAGCGCCCCGGTCCCGTCCAGGCGGAGGGTCATCCGGGCCAGCATCCCCGCCACCGCCCCGTCGCCGCGGGCGTCGGAGAGGAGGCAGCCCAGGTCCCAGAGGCACAGGGTGTTCCGGCCCTCCGCGCCGGGGAGCCACTCCGCCGGCTGCACGCGCCGCGCGCCGCTGCCGAGAATCACGTCCGCCCCGGCCTCGGCCATCTCCTGGGCGATCCGGCGCTGGGCCGCGGTGGGGGCCGTCTTGCCCTCGCTCCCCCAGTGGACGGAGACGATCACCGCCTGGGCGCCGAGCTGCCGGGCCTGGGCGATGCGCTCCGGCGCGTCGTCCGTCAGCGGCAGGAGGCTCGGCTTGCCCTCCTTTTTCAGGCTGGACTTGCTGCGGCTGGAGAGCGTCTGGGTGAAGTGGAGCAGCGCCACCCGGATCCCGCCGATCTCCCGGATCGACAGGGCCGTCTCCGTCTCGGTCTCCTCGGCGAAGGCCCCGATCACCCGCAGGCCGGCGCTCTGGGCGGCGCTGCGGGTCGCGGCGACGCCCGCCGTCCCCTGCTCCCAGGCGCGCCCGAAGCCCAGGGCCACCGTATTCACGCCGCCCAGGGAGAGCATCCGCAGCACCTCGACCGGCACCACCAGCTCCGAGACCTTCGCGCCCGGGATCGTCAGGTTCTCCAGCGAGACCAGGGTCAGATCCGCCTCCATCTCTCCCCGGAGGAGGGAGAGGATCTCGTCGAAATCATATTTCTTCGCGGAGGAGAAATAGCCGGACTGGCGCACGTTCTTCTCCACCGCCACCGTGCCGCCCGCGGTCAGCGTAAAGGCGGCCTCCCGCCTGGGCGCGGCCGTGGGGGCCGCCGTGGGGGGCGCCGTCGCCGGGGCGCTCAGGGCCAGGCCCTCCGCCCGGCCGGGCTGCAGCCGCGCGTCCATCCGGGCGTCCACCTGGGCGGTGGAGGGGCGGCCGCCCGCCGAGAGCGTGGGCAGCACCACAGCAAAACCCCCGATCACCAGCGCGGTGACCAGGAGCATCATCAGCGTGCCGGGCGCGATCCCCCGGGATGGTCTTCCCCGCATCGGCGGCTCACCAGACCTGGGACAGCACCGCCGAGGCGATCACGGTCAGCAGCATGACCGCCGCCATCACCAGGCAGAGGATCCGGGTCCAGCGCTGCCGGGGACTGTCATGCCGGTTCTCAGTCTTGGTCATTCTTGACCTCCTCCTTCTTCTCCTCCTCAGGCTGCGCCTCCGGCTCAGCCTCATGGAGCCGCTCGATGCGCATCCGCATCACGCGGCGGCGGTCCATCGCCGTGACCGTGCACTTGAGCCCTTCCTCCTCGAAGCTCATGCCCACCGCCGGGATGCGCTCGAGCATCTCCGCCGCCCAGCCGCCGACGGTGTCGGCCTCATAGTGGTCGGCCAGGCTCTCCTGGTCCAGGCGGGCCAGGCAGTCGCGCAGCTGCATGCTGCCGCTGACCTGCCACACGTCCTCGCCCTGGGCGATCATCTCCTCGCTCACGTCGTCGTGCTCGTCGTAGATCTCGCCCACCAGCTCCTCTAAGGCGTCCTCCAGGGTCACGATGCCCTCCATGCCGCCAAACTCGTCCAGCACGATCACCAGGTGGGTGCGCGTGGCCTGGCAGAGCTTGAGGAGCTTGGAGATCTTCAGCGTCGCGGGGCAGTAGACCGGCGGCACCATCGCGCGGCGCAAGTCCGTCTCGTCCCGGTGCTGGGCCGCGTAGAAGTCCTTCTCGTTGAGGACGCCGATGACGTGATCCATGTCCTCGTGGTAGACCGGCAGGCGGGAGAAGTTGCTGTCCCGGAAGACCTGCGCCACCTCGCTCATCGGCGTGTTGTCCTCGATGGCGGTCACGTCCACGCGGGGAGTCATGATATCTTTCACATCCTGGTCGACAAACTCGATGGCGCTGCGGATCAGGCTGGACTCATGGACGTCCATGTCGCCCTCCTTGAGGGCCTCGTCCACCATCGTGATCAGCTCGGCCTCGATGTCGGCCTCCTCCTCGTCGGGCTTGGCGATGCGGAGGATCAGCTTCTGCCACAGGCCGAAGAGCTTGACCACCGGGGTGAGGATCCACATCAGCGCGCTGAGGGGCCCCGCGAAGGCGATCGCGAGGCGCTCCGGCGTCTGCCGGGCCAGCGTCTTGGGCGTCACCTCGCCCAGAATCAGGATCAGCATCGTCATCACCGCGGTGGAGATCGTCGCGCCCATGTCCCCCACCCAGCGGGTGAAGAGCACCGTCGCGATCGCCGTGCCCGCGATGTTGACGAGGTTGTTGCCCACCAGGATGGTGGTCAACACCCGGTCCCCGTCCTCCGCCAGGCTCAGCGCCAGGGCCGCGCCCTTGCGCCCCTGCTGCTGCAGGGTCTTCAGCCGGACGTGGCTGGCGGACATGAAGGCCGTCTCGGAGGCGGAGAAAAACGCGGAGAGGCCCACGCACAGGGCGAGCGCGAATAACAGCCAAAATGAGGGAGGCATTGAAATGTCTTGTCCTTTCGTACAGGTTCTGTCTTCAGCGCCGGGCCGCAGACAGCCCGGCGTCCCAGCCGGCGGGCAAAAAAGAGATACACAAAAGACCGCCGCGCTGCGACAGCGGCCATTATACCACGTTCCGCCCCGGAATGCAACTCGCGGCCCGCCCGCGGCGGCCGCGCGCCGGCGGGAAAATTCCCGCGCGGCAGTTGAGAAAAAGCCGAATCTATGATAGGATAGCATTTGGTGGAATACGGGGTTCTTTGCCCATGCCGGAGAGGAGGCCTGCCCTTGAAAACCCCTTTGACAAAGGAGCGGCTGCAGTCGCACTTTCAGTACGACTGGTGGAAGTATCTCCTGTCGGTCCTCCTCTGTTTTCTGGGTTGGAATCTTCTCTTCGCCGTGACGGCGCCCCAGGTTCCGGAGGAGAAAAAGCTGGATCTGATGGCCTACGCCGTGGGCGACCAGGAGGCCGCCGGCGCCTGGCTGGAGGAGCTGCGCGAGGCGCGGTACCCGGACCAGGAGCTCTTCAGCGCCTCCTTCATCATCCCGGACGAGCAGTACGGCCAGATGGTGCTCTCCACCCGGATCTTCGCCGGGGAGGGCGACCTGTACATCCTCCCGCGCGCCAATTTCCAGACGCTGGCCTCCGAGGGGCTCTTCGTCCCGCTGGAGGAGGTGGAGGGGCTGACGGACGCCTTCGCCGCCCGGGGCATCTCCATCGACCGCGGCTGGCGGCGGCTGGAGGAGACCGGCGAGCGGCACCTGTACGGTCTCCCCGTCTCGGCCCTCTCGCCGCTGAGGGACTGGTTCGTCTCGCCGGACGATCTCTATCTCTCCGTCCGGGTCAGCAATGGCAACGACGCGAACGCCCTGGCGCTCCTGCGGGATCTGACCGAGGGGATGCTCCCGCCCATCCCGGCCGAGTAGGCCGCGGCGTCCATGGCCATGGGTTTTTCGCCCCGTGGCCGTTTTGCGCTTGACGCCCAGCGTCCGGCTTCATCTCAAATGCAAAGGAAGGGATCGACCGTGCTCCGCAGCCGCGAGAACTGGCGCGACCTGGGCCTGATGACCCTGGGCGACGTCATCATGGTGATCGGCATCTACTTTTTCAAGTTCCCCAACAACTTCTCCACCGGCGGCGTCAGCGGCATCTCCGTCATCGCGGCGCACTACTTCCCCGCCATGACGCCGGCCACCATCGGCCTGATCGTCAACATCGCCCTGCTGATCCTCGGCTACGCGATGCTCGGCAAGAGCTTCGGCTACAAGACCGCCTACGTCAGCATCCTGCAGTCCGGCCTGCTCCGGCTGCTGGAGATCCTCGTCCCGATGCGGGCCCCGCTGACCACGCAGCCGATGCTGGAGCTGATCTTCGCCGTCTCCCTGCCCGCCATCGGCTCGGCGATCCTCTTCAACATCGGCGCCTCCTCCGGCGGGACGGACATCGTGGCGATGCTTCTCAGGAAATACACCGCCCTGGACATCGGCAAGGCCCTGCTCGCCTCGGATATCATCATCACGCTGATGGCCTGCGTGGCCTTCGGCATGGAGGTCGGCCTGTACTCCATCCTCGGCCTGGCGATGAAGTCCCTGCTGATCGACATGGTGCTGGAGAACATCCACACCAACAAATGCTTCCACATCATCACCGCCCACCCCGAGAAGATCGAGCCCTTCATCACCGACACCCTCCACCGGGGCGCGACCCGCGTCCACGGCGAGGGCGTCTACACCCACGAGGGCCGCACCGTCCTGCTGACCGTAGTCAACCGCCGGCAGGCCGTGAGCCTGAGACAGTTTGTCAAAGCTGAGGACCCCTCCGCCTTCCTGCTGATCACCAACACCGGCGAGATCATCGGCAAGGGCTTCCGGGGCGTCAGCTGAGTTATAGATAAAAAATGGAACAAATCACAAGCATTAAAAATCCCCGGGTCCAGCTGTGGCGCTCGCTGAAGGACCGCAGGGCGCGGCTGGAGACCGGCCTGTTCCTGGTCGAGGGCTTCAAGTCCGTCCGGGACGCCCTGGCCTCGTCCTTCGAGCCGAGCGTCCTGCTGGCGACGGAGGAGGCCCTCCCCGCGCTGACGCCCCCGGCGGGGGTTCCCGTGGCGCTCCTGCCCGAGCACGTGCTGGCGGCGGTCTGCGACACGAAGACCCCGCAGGGCGTCGCGGCGGTGATGCGGATGCGCGCCGCCACTGTGGCCGGGCCGCGCCTCATCGCCCTCGACGGGGTGCAGGACCCCGGGAACGTGGGCACCATCCTGCGCACCGCGGACGCGGCGGGCTTCTCCGGCGTCCTCCTCTCCCGGGACTGCGCCGACCCCTACGCGCCCAAGACCCTCCGGGCCACGATGGGCAGCGTGTTTCACGTCCCCTTCGAGATCTGCGAGGATCTGGCCGGGGCCCTCGCGGCCCGCAGGGCGGAGGGCTTCGCGGTGCTCTCCGCCGAGCTGGACGGCACGCCCTTCGCCCGCTACCGCGCCGGCGGCCGGCCCCTCGTGCTGGTCATCGGCAGCGAGGGCAACGGCGTCTCCCCCGCGGTGCGGGCCGTCGCCGACGAGCACCTCAGCCTCCCGATGCGGGGCGGAGCCGAGTCGCTCAACGCTGCGGTGGCCGCCGGGATCCTGATGTACGCCCTGATGGAGGAAACCTGATGAAAGCCCTGATTCTGAACTCCGGCATGGGCAGCCGCATGGGGCTGCTCACCAGCGAGCACCCCAAGTGCATGACCGAGATCTCCCCCCGGGAGACGATCCTCTCCCGCCAGCTGCGCCAGCTGAGCGAGCTGGGCGTGGAGGAGGTGGTCATCACCACCGGCCGCTTCGCCGACGTGCTGCGGCAATACGCCGACGGGCTGGAGCTGCCCCTGCGCCTGACCTATGTCCACAATCCGCGCTACGCGGAGACGAACTATATCTACTCCATCGACTGCGCCAGGGCCCTGCTGGACGACGAGCTGCTGCTGCTCCATGGAGACCTGGTCTTCGAGGACACGGTGCTGTCGGACGTCGCCGCCACGGCGGAGAGCGCCATGGCGGTCGCCGCCTCCGCGCCCCTGCCGGAGAAGGACTTCAAGGCCGTGCTGGCGGACGGGCGGATCACCGCGGTGGGCGTGTCGTTTTTCGAGCACGCCGTCGCCGCCCAGCCCCTCTACCATCTCACCCGGGCGGACGCGGCCCTTTGGCTGGAGGCGATTCACGCCTTCTGCGCCCGCGGCGAGGACCGGGTCTACGCCGAGAACGCGCTGAACACCCTCACCGACCGGCTGTGCCTGCGCCCCTTCGACGTGGGGGAGCGGCTCTGCGCGGAGGTGGACTGCGCGGAGGACCTCGCCCAGGTGGCCGCAAAGCTCCGCGAGGTGGAGCAGCGCGTGGTGTACATGTGCTTCTCCGCCGACATGCTGCACTCGGCCCACTTCGCCCTGCTGGCCCAGGCGCGCCGCCTCGGCCGGGTGATGGTCGGCGTCCTCTCCGACGAGGCGGTGGCCTCCTACAAGCGCTTCCCCCTCCTGCCCTGCGCCGAGCGCATGGCCATGTTCCGCAACGTGGCCGGGGTCTGGCGGGTGGTGGAGCAGCAGACGCTCTCCTACCGGGAGAACCTGGAGAAATACCACCCGGACTACGTCGTGCACGGAGACAACTGGGCCGAGGGCATCCAGCGCCCGATCCGCGACGAGGTGGTCGAAACCCTGCGGGGCTGGGGCGGACAACTGGTGGAGTTCCCCTACGGCAGCGACCCGCGCTACGCCGAGCTGGACCGCCGCGCCCGGATGGAGCTGGCCACCCCCGACGCCCGCCGAGGCCGGCTGCGCAAGCTCCTCGCCATGAAGGGGCTCGTCACCGCCATGGAGGCCCACTCCGGCCTCACCGGCCTGATCGTGGAGAACACGGTGGTGCCGGAGCAGGGCGGCGCACGGCAGTTCGACGCGATGTGGATCTCCTCCCTGTGCGACTCCACCGCCAAGGGCAAGCCGGACATCGAGCTGGTGGACATGACCAGCCGCTTCCGCACCATCGACGATATCGCCGAGGTCACCACCAAGCCCATCATCTTCGACGGGGACACCGGCGGCCTCGCGGAGCACTTTGTCTACACCGTGCGCTCCCTGGAGCGCATGGGCGTCTCCATGGTCATCATCGAGGACAAGATGGGGCTGAAGAAGAACAGCCTCTTCGGCACCGAGGTGCCCCAGCAGCAGGACAGCATCGAGCATTTCTGCGAGAAGATCGCCGCGGGCAAAAAGGCCCAGCGCACCCCGGACTTCATGATCTGCGCCCGGATCGAGAGCCTGATCCTGGAGCGGGGGCTGGAGGACGCGCTGGCGCGAGCCAGGGCCTTCACCGCCGCCGGGGCGGACGCCATCATGATCCACTCCCGGAAGAAGGACCCGGCGGAGATCTTCGCCTTCGTCTCGCGCTTCCGCGCCGAGGACGCTTCCACCCCGCTGGTGGTGGTGCCCACCTCCTTCAACACCGTGACCGAGGAGGAGTTCCGCGCCCGGGGCGTCAACATCGTCATCTATGCCAACCAGCTCACGCGTGCCGCCGTCCCGGCGATGCAGGCCGCCGCGCAGAGCATCCTCGCCCACCACCGCGCCGCGGAGTGCGACGGCGGGCTGATGCCGTTCAAGGAGATCATCCGGCTGATCCCGGAGGAGAGCTGACCGATGGAACAGATCATGCTGGACGATGCCGGCGTGCTGCTGTCCTGGCTCGCGGGGCGCGGCGCGCGGCGGCCCCTCCTCGTCTGCGGGAAGTCCGCCGAGGGGCTGCCGCTCTGGGCGGAGCTGAAGGCTGAGCAACTGCCGCGCTTCGGCGGCTTCACCCCCAACCCGCAGATCGGCCAGGCGCGGGCCGGCATGGCCCGCCTGGAGGCGGAGGGCTGCGACGGCCTGCTGGCCATCGGCGGCGGCAGCGCCCTCGACACGGCCAAGTGCATCCGCCTCTGGATGGCGCGGGAGCGCGGGACCGTCCTCCCCTTCGCGGCGATCCCCACCACCGCCGGCAGCGGCAGCGAGGCCACGCGCTTCGCCGTCGTCTACGAGGGCGGCGTGAAGCAGTCCCTGGACGACCCGCTGTGCCTGCCGGACGCGGTGCTGCTGCGGCCCGACTGCCTGGCGACGCTGCCGGAGAGGCAGCGCAAGGCCACCGCCCTGGATGCCTGGTGCCACGCAATCGAGTCCATGTGGGCCCGCCGCGCCACCCCGGAGAGCCAGGCCATCGCCGCCGACGCGCTGCGCATGCTCGCCGGCAGCACGCCGGGCTACGCCGAGGGCCGGCCGGACAGCTTTGAGGGGGCCATGAAGGCCGCCTTCCGCGCCGGACAGGCCATCCACCGGACCCGCACCACTGCCGGCCACGCCCTCTGCTACGGGCTGACCCTGCGCTTCGGCCTCCCCCACGGGCAGGCCGCCGCCCTCTGCCTCGCCCAGCTCTGGCCGCGGATGCTGCGCCGGGCCGGGGAGTCCACCGCCCTGTCGGAGGCGCTCAAGCGGATTGCGGAGGCCCTCGGCGCGGCGAGCCCGGAGGAGGCCTGCGAGCGCTTCCGGCAAATGGTGGCCGGGATGGCCTTCCCGCCCCTGCGGGCGGCGCTGCCCGGGGAGCCGGAGGCCCTGGCGGACACGGTGAACCCGGAGCGTCTCGGCAACCACCCCGTCCCCCTCTCCCGAGAGGAGATCACAGAGATCTACCGCGCCATACTGGGAGGCAATCAAGCATATGCTGGCTGAAAAACTGATCGACCAACTGGGCATCGACTACTATACGGGCGTCCCGGACTCCCAGCTGCGGGGCCTGTGCGACGCGCTGATGAACCGCTGGGGCATCGACCCGAAGCACCACCTGATCGCCGCCAACGAGGGCAACGCCGTCGCGATGGCCGCCGGCTACCACCTGGCCACCGGGAAGACCGCCGCCGTCTACATGCAGAACAGCGGCGAGGGCAACGCCGTCAACCCCCTGGCCTCCCTGACCCACGGCCGGGTCTACGGCATCCCGATGGTGCTGATCGTCGGCTGGCGCGGGGAGCCCGGCGTCCACGACGAGCCCCAGCACGTCCACCAGGGCGCGGTGACCCTGCAGCTGCTGGAGCTGATGGACATCCCCAGCTTCATCCTCTCCCCCGACACCTCCGAGGACGAGCTGGCGGACGCCGTCGCCGCCTTCCAGCCGCTGCTGCGGGAGGGCCGCGTGGTGGCGCTGGTGGTGCGCAAGGGCGCGCTGACCTGCGGGGAGAAGGTGAAATACGTCCACGAGGCCGCTCTCACCCGGGAGGAGGCCATCGCGCAGCTCCTCGCCCGGACCGGGGACGACCCCATCGTCTCCACCACGGGCAAGGCCAGCCGGGAGCTCTTCGAGCTGCGGGAGGCCCGGGGGGAGAACCACAGCCGGGACTTCCTGACCGTGGGCTCCATGGGCCACGCCTCCTCCATCGCCCTGGCCATCGCCGCCCACCGGCCTGGCAGGCGCGTCTGGTGCGTCGACGGGGACGGCGCGGCGCTGATGCACCTGGGGGCGATGGCGACCATCGGCTCCGTGAAGCCCGCCAACCTGATCCATCTCGTGCTGAACAACGCCGCCCACGAGACGGTGGGCGGCATGCCCACCGTGGCGGGCACGGCGGACCTGCCCGCCGTCGCCGCGGCCTGCGGCTATCCGCTGGTGCTGCGGGCCTGGGACGCTCCGTCCCTGGACGCCGCGCTGGCGCGGGCCCGGGAGGCGGGCTGTCTCACCCTGGTGGAGGTCGCCGTCCGCCTGGGCAGCCGGGCCGACCTGGGCCGTCCCACCACCACCCCGAAGGAGAACAAGCAGGCCTTCATGGCCAGGCTGGCAGAGGACTGAGGAGGCAGCAGCATGAAGCAATATGACTATCTGATCGTCGGCGCGGGCCTGTTCGGCGCGGTCTTCGCGCGGCAGGCCATGGACGCGGGGAAGCGGGTGCTGGTCATCGACCGGCGCGGGCAGATCGGCGGCAACGTCTACACCGAGGAGGTCGCCGGCATCCAGGTGCACCGCTACGGCGCCCACATCTTCCACACCAACGACCGGGAGGTCTGGGAGTACCTGAACCGCTTCGCGGTCTTCAACCGCTTCACCAACTCCCCGGTGGCCAACTTCCACGGCGAGCTCTACTCCCTGCCCTTCAACATGTACACCTTCAACAAAATGTGGGGCGTCACCACCCCGGCGGAGGCGGCCGCGGAGATCGAGCGGCAGCGCCGGGAGGCCGGCGTCACCGAGCCGAAGAACCTCGAGGAGCAGGCCATCTCCCTCGTGGGGCGGGATATCTACGAGAAGCTGGTCAAGGGCTACACCGAGAAGCAGTGGGGCCGCGCCTGCACGGAGCTGCCCGCCTTCATCATCCGCCGGCTGCCGGTGCGCCTCACCTTCGACAACAACTACTTCAACGCCCTCTGGCAGGGCATCCCGGTGGGCGGCTACACCCGCATGGTGGAGAACCTCCTCGCCGGCGCGGAGCTCCGTCTGAATACGGACTATCTCGCGGACCGCGAGGCCCTCTCCGCCCTGGCGGAGAAGGTGGTCTACACCGGCCCCATCGACGCCTACTTCGGCTACGCCCTCGGGACGCTGGCCTACCGCGCCGTGCGCTTCGAGACGGAGCTCCTCGACATGCCGAACTATCAGGGCAACGCCGCCGTCAACTACACCGACCGGGAGACGCCCTGGACCCGCATCATCGAGCACAAGTGGTTCGAGTTCGGCAAGGACGCCGAGGGCAAAGACCTGCCCCAGACCGTCATCAGCCGGGAGTACCCCTCCGAGTGGCGGCCCGGCGACGAGCCCTACTACCCCGTCAACAACGAGGAGAACAACGGCCTCTACCGGCGCTACGCCGCCATGGCCGCGCGGGAGGAGCGCGTCCTCTTCGGCGGGCGGCTCGCGGAGTACAAGTATTACGACATGGACCAGGTGGTCGCCTCCGCCCTGCGCGCCGCCCGTGCGGAGCTGGGCGCCTGACGAATTTCCGTTTTTGTCCATAATTATTTCAAAAAGATTAAATTTCTTCGTGACATTCTGTCATATTTGTGCTATAATGACTTGAACCGATGCCGGTTTCTTTTGCGAACCGCATCCCACAGGGAGGAATCAGCCATGAAGGTTATTTTGCTCAAGGACGTCAAGGGTCAGGGCAAGCGCGACGATATCATCAATGTCTCCGACGGGTACGCCCGGAACTTCCTCTTCCCCCAGAAGCTGGCCGTGGAGGCCACAGCCGGCGCCACCAAGGAGATCACCAAGAAGCGCGCCGCCGAGGACGCCCGCGAGGCCGAGCGCCGCGCCGAGGCCAACGCCAAGGCCGTGCTGCTCAAGGACAAGGGCATCACCCTCCAGGTCAAGTGCGGCGAGAAGGGCCGCCTCTACGGCGCGGTGACCACCGCCGAGATCGCCGAACAGCTCAAGGCCCAGTACGGCGTGACCGTGGACAAGAAAAAGATCGAGATCGCCGAGCAGATCAAGCAGGTCGGCGACGTCCGCGTCAGCGTCTGGCTCTACAGCGGCATCACCGTGCCGATGGTGGTGCACGTCGTCCCCATGGAGAAGTAAGCCTGAAACCGATCACAGAACCACAGCCGGGAGGAGGGTGAGCCGCCTTGTCCGAGTTTCAGGGGATGGTTCCGCCCTCCAGCGCGGAGGCGGAGCGCTCCGTCCTGGGCGCGATGCTCCAGGACGCCAACGCGGTGCTCAAGGCCGTCGAGGTCCTGACGCCCGAGGATTTCTACCAGCCGGAGCACCGGGAGATCTTCAGCGCCATGGTGGAGATGGCCCGCCAGCAGAAGCCCGTGGACCTGGTGACCGTCGACGCCGAGCTGACCCGCCGGGGCACCCTCGAGGGCGTCGGCGGCACGGGCTATCTGGTGGACCTGACCCAGTTCGTCCCCACCACCGCCAACACCCACGCCTACATCGCCCTGGTGGAGGAGAAGAGCACGCTCCGCCGCCTCATCAAGGCGAGCCAGGAGATCGCACAGGAGTGCTACACCCAGCAGTCCACCGTTCCGGAGACGCTGCAGCACGCGGAGAAGGCCATCTTCGACATCGTGATGAAGCGGGGCTCGGGCGAGGCGCTGGTCTCCATCCGCGAGGTGCTGCTCAAAACCTACGCCACCATCGAGGAGCTGAGCCGCCTCAAGGGCAAGCTCTCCGGCGTGCCCACCGGCTTCACGAAGCTGGACGAGCAGCTCACCGGCATGCACCCGGGCGAGTTGATCCTCATCGGCGCGCGCCCCTCGATGGGCAAGACCTCCTTCGCCATCAACATCGCCACCCACGCCGCGGTGCACGCGGGCTGCAAGGTCGCGGTGTTCTCCCTGGAGATGCCCCGGGAGCAGATCGCCATGCGCATGCTCTGCTCCGAGGCCCGGGTGGACCTGCAGCGGGTCCGGCAGGGCAAGCTCTCCTCCGAGGACTGGATGAAGCTCGTCAGCGCCATCAACCCGCTGGCGGCCTCGAGCCTGTATATCGACGACACCGCCGGCATCACGCCCACGCAGCTGCGCACGCGCTGCCGCCGGCTGATGATGGACAAGGGCCTGGACCTGATTGTGCTGGACTATCTGGGTCTGATGCACGTGGACGGCCGGGTGGAGAACCGCCAGCTGGAGGTCTCGGAGATCTCCCGCTCCCTCAAAGCCATCGCCCTGGAGCTGAAGGTGCCGCTGATCGCCTGCGCCCAGCTCTCCCGCGCCGCCGCCACCCGGCAGGACAAGCGTCCCATGCTGTCCGACCTGCGCGACTCCGGCTCCATCGAGCAGGACGCGGACGTGGTGCTCTTCCTCCACCGGGAGGGCTACTACGACCGGGAGGCCGCCGACCCCAACCTGGGCGAGGTCAACATCTCCAAGCAGCGCAACGGCCCCCTGGCTACCATCCCCCTCGCCTGGCTCGGCGAGTACGCCTCCTACGCCAATCTCGCCGCGGACAGCCCGAAGGCGGACAAGGCCTACTGACGGGCTCCGGATCAGTCATCACGCCACAGAAGGATCACACATA
Organism: uncultured Clostridia bacterium; assembly: GCA_947165425.1. Taxonomy (GTDB): domain Bacteria; phylum Bacillota; class Clostridia; order Christensenellales; family Aristaeellaceae; genus RUG11272. Next base: position 14,257 of record CAMVAJ010000026.1, on the reverse strand, counting down.
GATGGAAAACACGCTCACTGTCAACAAGCTCTCCGCCGGCACCGCCTTCAGCGGCAATCTGATGGTCCGCCAGGTGGAGCGCCGCACGGGCAAGACCGGCCGGGATTACCTCGACCTGACCCTCGGCGACAAGACCGGCGACATCAACGCCAAGCTCTGGGATCTGGGCACCCTGCCCCGGGACGCCGCCGGGGAGCCCTGCATCCCGGTGGTCAGCGGGCCCGTCTGGGTGGACGGCGCCGCCGAGCTCTTCAACGGCCGGGTGCAGTTCCGCATCAACAAGATCGACCTGGCCCGCAATCCGGACCTGCGCCAGCTCATCCCCTCCGCCCCGGAGACGGCCGAGACCTACCGGGCGCAGATCGAGCAGGTCATTGAGACCTTCCCGCACGAGGAGCTGAGGGCCCTCGTGCGCGAGATGCTGACCCTGGCCGGGCCGGCGCTGGACTGGTATCCCGCCGCCCAGCGGATGCACCACGCGGAGCGCACGGGCCTGTTGCACCACACGACCAGCATGCTGAACACCGCCGAGCACATCTGCGCCGCCTACCCCTTCCTGAACCGGGAGCTGCTGCTGGCGGCGGTCATTGTCCACGATCTGGGCAAGATCAAGGAGATGGTCAGCGACAAGCTCGGGAACGTGGCCGACTACAGCCGGGACGGTCTGCTGGTGGGCCACCTCGTGCGCGGCGTCTCCGACCTGGACCAGGCCGCCCGCAACATCGGCATGGCCCCGGACGCGGAGATCCTCGCGCTGATGGAGCACATGGTCATCAGCCACCACGGCATCCCCGAGTACGGCAGCCCCCGCTTCCCGATGTTCCCGGAGGCGGAGGCCCTGCACTGGATCGACACCCTGGACGCCCGCATGAACGAGATGCAGGGCATCCAGGAGCGCACCCCCGCCGGGGCCTTCTCCGAGCCGATCAAAGGCCTGGACAACCGCAGGCTCTACCATCCTTATTTCACCGCCGCGCCGGAGAACCCCGCGGCCGAACCCGAAGAAGCGTAACAGGAGGGACAGATCATGAGAAAACAGGCTGGTCTCATCGCGTTGATGCTCGTTTGCGCACTGCTCTTGTGCGGCTGCCAGGGTGACCAGGAGCGCTTCCCCCTCGCGGGCGGCGCCCCCCAGACCAGCACCCAGTCCCCGGTTTCCGCGGTGAGCGAGGATGTGGTGCTCGAGGAGAACGCCGACGCCTACGACACCTACGACTACGACTCCGGCAGCTATGATCCCTCCTCGGAGGAGAGCTGGGGCGACGTGGAGGACGTGCTGGACACCATCACCCAGGCCCGCAGCGCGGATCCGACCATGGCGGTGATCACCAGCGAGTACGCCGGGGCCACCCCGGTGGTGATCGATCCCATCGACAAGCCCACCGCCACCCCCGCGCCCGCCATCGCCTTCTCGGAATACCAGACCTACGACGCCACCAAGCTGCGCCTGTCCTTCCAGGGCCCGGTGGGCTGGGACGCGGACGACACCCTGGCGGACACCTACACCCTCACCAACCCCGACCGCACCGCCGCCTTCCAGGCGCGGGTGATCATCACCGCCCGGGCGGTCTCCAACGAATACACCGAGAACGACCTGAAGAAAGAGGTCAAGTCGATCATCAACGGCTACAAGGCGGACTACGAGAATATCTCCGCCACCAACACCGCCTCCCGCACCCTCTTCGACAAGAAGGCCATCTACGCGGACTTCACCGGCACGCCGAACGGGACCGAGGTCAAGGTCTGGGGCCGCGTCCACGCCGTGACCGTCAACAAGACCCTGGTGGTCGTGCGCATCCTCGCGCCCAACGAATACTCCCGCACCTACAAGGACTCCGTGTACTCCAAGATCCGCCATACGATCCAGTTTATCAAGTAAACGGCCTTTTCACTGCAAAACGGACAGCCCGACCGGCTGTCCGTTTTGCAGTACCAGACATCTCCCCCTTCATTGACTTTCTCTCCCCCATCCCCTATAATTTCCCCGACAAATGAACGGCCGGTGTATCTGCGCGGCGACGCGCGGCGGCTTCGCCCGGTTCCGCTGCTGCCGGCGGGCCGAGCCCAGGCGTCATGGGAACACGGATGCAATTTCCGGGCACTCCCAGGTACCGTGAAGCGGACGAGGGCGCAGCGATGCCACTGTCCCCCGAGGGCGACCCCCTCCGGGATGGGAAGGCGCGCCAGTAGGATGAGGCCAAGCCGGGAGACCTGTTTACACCGTTAAGCTGTCCTGGAAGTCTGCTTATTGATTCCAGGGACGGCGCTGCCCCTGGGGATGGGAGACGCTGTTCGACCGACTGATGAAAGCCGATTGGATTGTGTTCCTCCGGGGAGTCCCCCCGCGAAGCGCGGAGGAGACTCGCCGCTTCATTTGATCAACCGACAGGAGGAACCCGATTTGATGAAAAAACTGCTGACCCTTCTGCTGCTCTGCGCGCTGGCGCTGAGCGCCTGCGCCGCCGCCTCGGCGGACGCCCCGGCCGTCACCGTCACGGACATGATGGGCCGTGAGATCGTCCTGGACGCGCCGGCGACCCGCGTGGTGGCCCTCACCGCCGCCGACTGCGAGATCCTCTGCGCCCTGGGCTGCGGCGACGCCCTCGTCGGCCGCGGCGAGTACTGCAACTATCCGGCCTCGGTCAACGACGTGCCCGCCGTCCAGTCCGGATATGAGACCAACATCGAGCAGATCATCTCCCTGGAGCCCCAGGTGCTCTTCATGGCCACCATGGCCCAGACCGCGGAGCAGGTGGAGGCCCTGGAGAACGCCGGGATCAAGGTCATCGTCTCCGACGCCCAGAACATCGACGGCGTCTACACCGCCATCCGCCTCATCGGCGCGGTGATGGGCAAGAACGACGAGGCGGAGGCCCTGGTGAAGCAGATGACCGACGCCTTCGCCCGGATCTCCGCCGAGAGCGAGGACACCGGCAAGACGGTCTACTTCGAGGTCTCCCCGCTGGAGTGGGGCCTGTGGACCGCCGGCAAGGGCACCTTCATGGACGAGCTGGCCACGATGTGCGGCCTGACCAACGCCTTCGCCGACCTGGAGGGCTGGGCGCAGATCTCCGAGGAGCAGGTGCTCGACCGCGACCCGGACTACATCGTCACCATCACCATGTATTTCGGCGAGGGCCCGACCCCGGTGGAGGAGATCCTCTCCCGCCCCGGCTGGGAGAATCTCAAGGCCGTGCGGCAGCGGCAGGTGCTCAACGCCGACAACGACGAGATCTCCCGCCCCGGCCCGCGCCTGATGGACGCCGCCCGGACGCTGCACGACTTCGTCTACCAGCCCGAGCTGGCCGAGGAAGTGGTGGAGGTCGTCGAGGAGGTTGTCGAGGAGATCGACGAGGAGACGCCCGCCGCGTAAGCCGGGCGTTTCCGCGGGGCGCGCCGGCAGCGGCGCGCCCCGCCCCGCCGCGGTTTGGGTTTCAGCATGAAAAAAAGAACCACACTGATCCTCTTTCTGCTCCTCCCGCTCTCGATGCTCGTGTGCCTCTGCGCCGGGAGCGTCCGCCTGCCCGTGGGGGAGACCCTCTCCGCGCTGTGGAACGCGCTCCTGGGGCGGCCGACGCCGGGAGGCTCTTTTGACGCGATCCTTTTTCGGGTGCGCCTGCCCCGCGTCCTCTGCGTCGCGCTGACCGGCGCCTCCCTCTCGCTCACGGGCGCGGCCATGCAGGGCCTGCTGCGCAACCCCCTGGCGGACGGCTCCACGCTGGGCGTCTCGGCGGGCGCGTCCCTGGGCGCGGTCACCGCGCTGGCCTTCGGCGTCAGCGTCCCCGGCCTGCCGGAGGCGGGCACCATGGGCATGGCGATGCTCTTCGCCTTCGGCTCCCTCCTGCTGATCCTCACCCTCGCCTGGGGGCTGGACCGCTCCCTCGCCACCCACTCCATCATCCTGATCGGCGTCATCTTCTCGATGTTCGCCTCCAGCCTCATGAGCCTGGTGATCTCCTTCGCCGGCGAGCGGATCCGGTCCATCACCTTCTGGACCATGGGCTCCCTCTCCGGGGCCAGCATGCGGCAGGCGGGGATCCTCGCGGCGGCGCTGGCCGTCTGCGGCGGCGTGATCCTCCTGCACGGAGAGGAGCTGAACGCCTTCGCCGTCGGGGAGGAGAACGCCCTCCACGTGGGCGTGAACACCCGCCGGGTCAAGCTGACGATCCTGATCAGCGTCTCGGTGCTGCTGGGGGTGTGCGTCTCCATCGGCGGCACCATCGCCTTCGTGGGCCTGGTGACGCCCCACATGGCCCGGATGCTCTTCGGCCCGAACCACCGGCGGCTCCTGCCCGCCTCCATCTGGCTCGGCGCGGTGTTCCTGCTGCTGGCCGATCTCATCGCCCGGACGATCCTGAGCCCCATCGAGCTCTCGGTCGGCGTGGTGACCTCGCTGGTGGGCGCCATCGCCTTCGTCCTGGTCTTCGCCCGGACCCGCAGCGGCCGGCATTAGGCCGGCCCCTCTGTCGCTGCGGCGACCTGGCCTATCGGCATTCTGAGCTGAAAACATGCCGCCGGCATGTTTTCCGGGCGCTCCGAATCCCCAGCGAGCTGGGGAGACAGGGCTAAAGTGCAGTATCTGAAAACCTCCCCGGCTTGCCGGGGAGGGGGACCGCCGCCCCGCGGAGGGCGGCGGTGGAAGGGCCGGTTTGACGGCTTCTTTCATCAATTGATCCATCGTATAGGAAAAGAGGCGATCCCATGCTCTGTGTGGAGCATCTCTCCGTCCGCTACGGGGAGCGCACCGCCCTGGCGGACTGCTCCTTCGCCGCCGCCGAGGGCGAATGGTGGATGATCGCCGGCCCCAACGGCGCGGGCAAGAGCTCCCTCCTGCGGGCCGTCTCCCAGGCCATCCCGCACGAGGGCCGCTGCGTCCTGCAGGGCGAGGTCCTCGAGCGCATGAAGCCCCGGGAGCGCGCCGCCCGCATGGCGGTGCTGGACCAGCACCACGAGGTCTCCTTCGCCTACACCGTGGAGGAGGTGGCGCGGCTGGGCCGCTACGCCCACCGCCGGCCCCTCGCGGGCGAGACGGCGGCGGACCGCGCCGCGGTGGCGGAGGCCCTCGAGCTGACGGGGCTGACGGACATGAAAAAAGCCCGGCTGAACGAGCTCTCCGGCGGCGAGACCCAGCGGGCCTTCCTGGCCCAGGTCTTCGCCCAGCAGCCCGCGCTGCTCCTGCTGGACGAGCCCGCGAACCACCTGGACATCCCCTATCAGCGGCAGATCTTCGACCTCATCGCCGACTGGGTGCGCCGCGAGGGCCACACCGCCGTCGCCATCGTCCACGACGTGGCCCTCGCCCGCCGCTACGGCACCCACGCCCTCCTGCTGCGGGAGGGCCGCGCCGCCGCCGCGGGCCCCATCGCCGAGGTCCTCACGCCGGACCACCTGCAAGCCGTCTACGGCATGGACATCGCGGGCTGGATGCGGGGGCTGTACGCGGGCTGGTGAGACGGCGTCCGGCTTTTCTTACCGGCCCTCTAGCTCCGCGAGCATGTTCGCATAGTCCGCCCGGTTCATGTTGGCGATCTCCTTCTCCTCGTCGGAGACCGCCTGCAGGCGCTGGTCCTCCCAGCGTCTGAGCCATTCGGCGTCCGCAATCATGGTTCGCACCGCCCCTCTCTTCGCTTCGGCCCGCGCAAAGACGCCCGCCGCCCTCGGGGCGCCGGCGCTTTCACCCGGATCGGATCTATGGATGGAGATCGGCCGGCAGCTCCCGGCCGCATTGTGATTATTGTATCACGATCCCGCGGCAACTTCAAGCCCGGCATCGGCTAAAAAGCCGGCCCGGTTCAGCTTAAAAACAGATGAAAGCATCGCCGTCCCGGGCGAAATTTCCTCTGTTTTTTTTGCGTTTTCTGTGGTATGCTTATGCCATCAAGGGGCGCGCTCGGACTGGCTTTTTTCAGCCTGTGCGCCCGGGGAGGTTCTCGCCTTGCAATACCGTCTGAACAGCCGAAACTATTGTGATTTCAACACCTTCGAGGTCAACAGGCTGCCCGGCCGCAGCTATTTTATCCCCTACCCGGACCGGGAGGCCGCGGAGGCCGTCCCCCCGCTGGAGAAGCGCTACCGCTCCCCGAAGGTGCTCTGCCTCAACGGCGACTGGGATTTCAAGTTCTATCCGCGCCCCGCGGAGCTGCCCGAGGTCCTCGACACGGACAAGGTCGCCTTCGACACGCTGGACGTGCCCTCCTGCTGGCAGCTGCGGGGCTACGACCGGCCCTTCTACACCAACATCCGCTACCAGTTCCCCTTCAGGCCGCCGGTGATCCCGACCACGGAGCCCGTCGGCCGCGTCTTCTCCTGGCTGGGCGTGGACCAGAAGGTCTCCCTCCGCTGGAAGAAGCCCGAGAACGAGTACAATTTCGTCGGCGTCTACCGCAAGAAGCTGACCCTGGCGCGGAAGGCCCGCCGCTGCGTCATCTCCTTCCTGGGCGTCGCCTCCTGCCTGGACCTGTATGTGAACGGCGAGTTCGTCGGCTACTCCGAGGGCGCGCACAACACGGCGGAGTTCGACCTGACCGGCTGCCTGCGGGAGGGGGAGAACGAGCTCCTGGCCGTGGTGCACCGCTGGTGCAACGGCACCTACCTGGAGGACCAGGACATGTTCCGCCACAACGGCATCTTCCGGGACGTGCTGCTGCGGCTGGAGGACAGCCTCGATTTCGACGACCTCGATCTGCGCACCGAGAAGCGCGGCGGCCGCTACGTGCTGACGCTCACCGCCGCCCCCCTCACCGACGTCCCCGTCACCTTCACCCTTCGGGGCCACGGGCTGGAGAAGACCGCCACCGTCCCCGCCCGGGGCGGGAAGGCCAGCGTGACCTTCGAGGAGCTGGACGTGCGGGAGTGGAACGCGGAGGATCCCGTCCTCTACGACGTCTTCTTCGAGACGGCGGAGGCCTGCGTGCGGGAGCGGGTCGGCTTCCGCACGGTGGAGATCAAGGGCGACCTCTTCCTGGTCAACGGCCGCAAGCTCAAGCTCAAGGGCGTCAACCACCACGACACCTCCCCCACCAACGGCTACACCCTCACCCCCGCGGAGATCGAGCGCGACGTGCGGCTGTGCAAGGAGTTCAACATCGACACCATCCGCACCTCCCACTATCCGCCGGACCCGCTGCTGCTGGAGCTGGCGGACCTCTACGGCGTCTACATCGTGGACGAGAACGACCTGGAGACCCACGGCACCTTCGCCCACCAGCTGCCCCCGACCTACAACACCATCAGCCACGATCCGAAGTGGCAGAAGCACTATCTCGACCGCATCTCCCGCCTCTACCAGCGGGACAAGCTCCACAGCAGCACCTCCATCATCATGTGGAGCCTGGGGAACGAGGCCGGCGGCTACCGCAACACCGACGCGATGTACGACTACCTCAAGGCCCGCTCCCCCCTGCCCGTCCACTACGAGAGCGCCGTCCACTGCAAGCGCGAGGCCTACGACGTGGGGAGCGAGATGTACCCCAGCGTCCAGATGGTCCACGACGTCGGCGAGCACCGCCGCAAGATGGCGCGGCTCAACGACCGGCCCTACTTCATGTGCGAGTACGCCCACGCCATGGGCGTCGGCCCCGGCAACACCGAGGCCTACTGGCAGGAGATCTACCGCTATGACAACCTGATGGGCGGCTGCGTGTGGGAGATGATCGACCACGCCATCCTCCACCCGGACGGCACCTGGACCTACGGCGGGGACCACGGCGAGTGGTCCCACGACGGCAACTTCTGCGTGGACGGCCTGTTCTACCCCGACCGCCGTCCCTCCGCCGGCGCGAAGATCATCCGCTTCATCTACCGGCCCATCCGCGTCTCCCACGTCGAGGGGGACACCTTCGAGCTCTTCAACACCACCGCCTTCTCCGAGGGCAGCCGCTACCGGGTCCGCTTCCGCTGGAACGACGGCACCGAGACCGTCGTCACGCCCGGGGCCGCGCCCCTCTCCCGGGAGAGAATCCACGTCACGCCCGGGCGGGAGGTGGACGGCAACCTCTCCGCCATCGCGGCGGTCACCGACACCCGCACCGGCCGGCTGGTCTCCGAGGAGCAGCTCACCCTCCGGCAGCATGTGCCCGCCGCCCCCGCGGCCGCGCCCATGCCCGCCTGGTGCGCGCTGCGCGGCGGCAAGGTCGAGATCACCCTGCCCGGCGGCGCCGTCATGCGGCAGGCCGACCCGGCCACCATCCTCTACCGCGCCCGGACGGACAACGACACCGACGCCATGTTCGCCAACACCATGGCCCCCTACCTGGCCCAGACGGAGGAGCCCGTCTCCGCCCGGGAGACAGCAGACGGCTTCGAGGTGGTCACGAGGGTGCGCAACCAACGCGCCGCCTTCACCGTCACCGACACCTGGACCGGCACGGCGGAGGGCGTCCTGGTCACCAGCCGCATCCACCGTGACCGGGGCCGGGGGGATCTCCCCCGCTTCGGCAAGACCTTCCGCCTGGACGAGGCCTTCGACCGGGTGGACTATGTGGGCCGCGACGGGGAGAGCTACTGCGACATGAAGGAGCAGTTCCCCATCCGGCAGGTGCGCTGCGCCGTGGCGGACATGACCGAGCCGAACATCCGGCCCCAGGAGAGCGGCAACCGCTGCGACTGCGTCACCGCGGCCCTCTCCGACGGCCGCGCCGCCGTCCGCTTCGACGCGGTGGACAAGCCCTACGAGCTGGCCGTCAAGCCCTACACCGACGCGGCGCTGGAGGCCATGCGCCACCGGCAGGACGAGAAGCGCACCGGCACCTACGTCACCATCCAGGCCTTCCAGCAGGGCATCGGCACCGGCGCCTGCGGCCCCGCGATCATGCCGGAGTTCCGCTATCCCTCCGACCGGGACTACGAGCTCCGCTTCCTGATCCGCGTGTCGGAGGCGTAAACACCCCAGCCCGGCTTTCGCGCCCCGGGGGCGCGGCATCATATTCTTGCAACCAAACCGAAAAGAGGTGAGACAGGGTGGACAGCTATGACAGTATCGAGGGGAGCACGGACGCTCGCCCTCCCGCCCTGTCCGCACAGGGCTAAAGCGCGCAGTGTTCCTTTCCCCTCCTGCCTGTCACGTACCATGAGGACGCGGGCCGCCTCGCGCGCGCCCGACCAGCAGGAAGGAGCGAAGAAACCATGAACGATCAGGAGCTGGAGCGCCGGCTTGCCGACGCCGCTGAGACCGCGGATCCGGAGCTGGAGACCGCCGCGGCGGAGACCCCCGCCGCGGAGCCGCCAGCGGAGGCCCCCGTCACGGAGCCGCCGGCGGAGCAGGAGCCGCTGGCAGAGCAGGAGCCGCCGGAGAAGGAGCGCGAGAAGGAGAAGAACGACCACGAGGAGGAGGTCTTCGAGCACCCGGACTACGCCCAGGAGCTGGAGGCCATCATCCGCAGCGATCTCCCGGACCCGGAGAAGCGGGAGAAGCTGGAGGATTACCACTATAACGACATCGCGGACGCCATCGTCAATCTCACCCCCGACGAGCGCCGCAAGCTCTACCGCCTCCTCGGCGCGGAGGAGGTCTCCGAGATCTTCGCCTATCTGGACGACGCCAGCGAGTTCATCGAGGAGCTGCCCCCGGAGGTCGCGGCCCGCATCGTCCAGGAGATGGACGCCGACGACGCCGTGGACGTACTGGAGGATCTGGACCAGGAGCAGCAGGACGCCATCATGGAGCGCATGGACGAGGAAGCCCGCGCGGACGTCGAGCTGATCCAGTCCTACCCCGACGACGAGATCGGCAGCAAGATGACGACCAACTACATCGCCATCCAGCGCGGGATCTCCGTCAAGGCCGCCATGCGCTCCCTCGTGCAGCAGGCGGCGGACAACGACAACCTGCAGACCATCTATGTGGTGGAGGAGGACGACCGCTTCTACGGCGCGATCTCCCTGCAGGACCTGATCATCGCCCGGGAGCACACGGAGCTGGAGAGCCTGATCACCACCTCCTACCCCTACGTCTACGACCACGAGGACGTGGCCGAGTGCATCGAACAGCTGAAGGACTACTCCGAGGACTCGATCCCCGTGGTAGACAGCGACAAGAAGCTCATCGGCGTCATCACCTCCCAGGACCTGGTCGAGGTCGTCGATGAGGAGATGGGCGAAGACTACGCCAAGCTGGCCGGTCTGACCGCGGAGGAGGATCTGAACGAGCCCCTCCCCCAGTCCATCAAAAAGCGGATTCCCTGGCTGATCACCCTGATGCTGCTGGGCCTAGTGGTCTCCTCGGTGGTCGGCACCTTCGAGGGCGTCATGGCGGCCCTGCCCATCGTGGTGGCCTTCCAGTCCATGATCCTCGATATGTCCGGCAACTCCGGCACCCAGTCCCTGGCCGTCACGATCCGCATCCTGACCGACGAGGAGCTAACCGGCGGGCAGAAGGCCCGGCTGGTGCTGAAGGAGGCCCGGGTGGGCTTCACCAACGGCTGCATTTTGGGCCTGGTGTCCTTCCTGTGCGTCGGCCTCTTCGTCCACTTCGCCAAGGGCCGGCCCATGGGCCCCAGCTTCGCCATGTCCGGCTGCATCGGCGTCTCGATGGTCATCGCCATGACCATCTCCTCCCTGGCCGGCACGCTGATCCCCATGTTCTTCAAGAAGATCAAGGTGGATCCCGCCGTGGCCTCCGGCCCCATGATCACCACGCTCAGCGACCTGGTGGCCGTGGTCAGCTACTACACCCTGGTGGGCACCCTGCTGATGGGGCTACAGGACGTGCTGGGATAAACCGCCCCGGCCCGAGAAAGGAAAAAGAAGCATGAGCAAAGTCTACTTCACCAAGGAGATCACCCCCGACAGCCTGGTGCGCATCTACGAGGCGCTGGGCATCACCCTCCCCGGCAAGGTGGCGGTCAAAATCTCCACCGGCGAGCCCGGCGGCAACAACTACCTCCACCCGGAGCTGATCGGCAAGCTGGTGCGGAAGCTGGACGGCACCATCGTCGAGTGCTGCACCGCCTACGGCGGCAAGCGGCAGGACCCGAAGGACCACTGGCAGGCCATCGAGGACCACGGCTTCAAGACCATCGCGCCCGTGGATCTGATGGACGAGGACGGCGAGATCGAGCTCCCCGTCGCCAACGGCTTCCACCTGGACAAGGACATCGTCGGCAAGAACCTGGACAAATACGGCAGCGTCCTGATCCTCTCCCACTTCAAGGGTCATGTGATGGGCGGCTTCGGCGGCGCGCTGAAGAACATCGCCATCGGCATCGCCTCCTCCGCCGGCAAGGCCTACATCCACTCCGCCGGCACCACCACCGACACGGAGCTGTGCTGGAGCACCCACGCCCCCAAGCAGGACGACTTCCTGGAGTCCATGGCGGACGCCTGCCAGGCGGTCATCCGCCACGTGGGGCCGGAGAAGATGCTCTATGTCTCCGTCGCCAACCGGCTCTCCGTGGACTGCGACTGCGACAGCCACCCCGCCGAGCCCAAGATGGGCGACCTGGGCATCTTCGCCTCCACCGACCCGGTGGCCATCGACCAGGCCTGCTACGACGCGGTGATCAACGCCGACGACCCAGGCAAGGCCGACCTGATCGAGCGGATGAACTCCCGCCACGGCATCCACACCGTGGAGGCCGCCGCCCAGCACGGCCTGGGCAGCCGGGAGTACGAGCTGATCGAGATCTGAGACCGACCCGAAGCGGACAGCGCCGCCCCATGCGGGCTGTCCGCTTTCTTTGAGGGATCAAATTCCCATTTTATCCCATACCGACATCGGGAGGACGGATCAAAATGCAATATCGTGAGGGCGCCGGCGGCGAAAAATGGTCCGCGCTGGGCTTTGGCTGCATGCGCTTCCTCCGGGCGGGGAGCGGCATCGACACCGCGGAGGCCGAGCGGGAGATCCGCCGCGCCGTGGAGCTGGGCGTCAACTACTTCGACACCGCCTACATCTACCCCGGGAGCGAGGAGTGCCTGGGCGAGATCCTGGAGAAGAACCAGCTGCGGGACAGGGTGCTCATCGCCTCGAAGCTCCCCCAGTACCTGATCAACTCCGCCGCCGCCATCGAAAAGCGCTTCCAGGAGCAGCTGCGCCGCCTGCGGACGGACCACATCGACAACTACCTGATGCACATGCTCACGGACCTGGACGCCTGGCGCAAGCTCTGCGCCCTGGGGATCGAGGACTGGATCGCGGAGAAAAAGCGCACCGGGGCCATCCGGCATATCGGCTTCTCCTTCCACGGCAACACGGCCATGTTCCTGAAGATCCTGGACGCCTACGACTGGGACTTCTGCCAGATCCAGTACAACTACATGGACGAGGTGAGCCAGGCGGGCAAGGCCGGCCTGCAGGCCGCCGCGGCGAAGGGCATCCCCGTGGTGATCATGGAGCCCCTGCGGGGCGGCAAGCTGGTCTCCCTCCTGCCGGAGTCCGCCCGGAAGCGCCTTGCGGAGAGCGGCCAGGGAAAAAGCGCGGCGGAGCTCGCCTTCCGCTGGCTCTGGGATCAGCCGGAGGTGACCTGCGTCCTCTCGGGGATGAACAGCCTGGACATGCTGGAGGAGAACTGCCGCGTGGCCTCCGCCGCCCTGCCCGGCTGCCTCTCGGAGGCGGAGCGCTCCCTGATCGCCGACCTGCGAACCGACATCAACGGGAAGCTCCGGGTTCCCTGCACCGGCTGCGGCTACTGCATGCCCTGTCCCCAGGGGGTGGACATCCCCGGGGCCTTCCGAAGCTATAACCTCACCGCCACGGAGAACCGGGTCGCCGGCCTGCGGGAGTATTTCCAGAACGTCTCCCTCCGCCGGGATCCCCCCTTCCCCTCCCAGTGCGTGGGCTGCGGCAAGTGCGAGCGGCACTGCCCCCAGCACATCCCGATCATCCAGGAGCTGAAGAAGGCGGACCGGGTGATCCGCCCCTGGTACGTGAAGGTCGCCGCGTCCGTGGCGCGCAAATGGCTGTTTCGCAAGAAGAAGGAGACCGGCGCATGAAAACCCTGATCGAGCTGTATGACGCGCGGGCCATCGAGAACGTGCTGGCCACCGAGATGTTCCGCCCGGAGGAGACGGTGATCCTGTGCCCGCCGGAGATGGCGGACAACCGGGAGTGGCAGGAGAGCCTCCGGCGGTATTTCGCCCGCCGGGGCTGCCCCGTCCGGCTCTCCTTCGTGCCGGTGAGCCTCCTCGACGCGATCAAAATCAAAAAAACGCTCCGGCAGATCCTGCGGGAGCGCGAGGACTGCGCCATCGACATCTCCGGCGGCACCGACGCCACCCTCTTCGCCGCCGGCGCGGCGGCGGGGCTGAAAACCCCCGTCTTCACCTACAGCCGCAAGCAGAACACCTTCTTCGAGATCCAGCACGCGCCCTTCGCCCGCTCCCTCCCCTGCACGGTGCGGCTCGACGCGGCCTCCTGCTTCCTGATGGCCGGGGGCGAGCTGCTGCCCGGGCGGGAGGACAACGCCCGCCTGCGGGAGATGCTGCCCCAGATTGAGGCCATCTTCGACTGCTACATCCGCTTCCGCGCCGTCTGGAACCGGCAGATCTCCTGCGTGCAGCACATCTCCCTCGCCAACGATCCCACCCTCGCCGCCAACGGGCCGCGCCGCGTGAAGGTGGATCACGGCTGGGCCACCGTCGACCCGGACTGGCTGGAGGACCTCGCGCAGAAGGGGCTGATCACCGATCTCGCGCTGACGGAGGATCACGTCTCCTTCCGCTTCGCCGACGAGACGGTGCGCTTCTGGCTCCGGGACGTGGGCGCGGTGCTGGAGCTGTACGTCTTCCTGGTCTGCCTCGAGACGGGCGTCTTCGACGACGTGGTGCTCAGCGCCGTGGTCTCCTGGCGCGGCCGCGACCGGAAGGCGGAGGCCGTCACCAACGAGATCGACGTCATGGCGGTGCGCGGCGTGCAGCCCCTGTTCATCAGCTGCAAAACCTGCGAGATCAAGACAGAGGCCCTCAACGAGCTGGCGATCCTGAGGGACCGCTTCGGCGGCGAGGCCTCGCGGGCCATGATCGTCACCTCCACCTCCGCCTCCCGGACCAACTCCCCGATGCGCCGCCGGGCGGCGGAATTGAAAATCGAGGTCGTCGACTGGGACGACCTCGTTCAGGACCGCCTGGCGGCCTGCCTGCGGCAGGGCTGAGCTTTATACAAATCGCAAATACGCCTGTGATATTGCAAAAGACCGGCCCCTCTGTCGCTGCGGCGACATCTCCCCATCAGAGATGGGGAGATAGGGGATTAAAGTGCAGTATCTGATACTGATTCGATCATAAAACATATGGACACATAAGAATAATCGTGGTACAATGG